>JBBKVY010000259.1:0-14005 GCA_037968675.1 Acidimicrobiales bacterium
GGACTGGGGGCAGGCAGTCTTCGATCTCGGTGCGACCGTGTGCACCAAGCGATCGCCGAGTTGCGAACGCTGCCCGATCGTCGAGCAGTGCGCATGGGCTCGGGCGGGGCATCCGGATCCGGATCCCATCGAAGGCTCGGCCGGGATCAGCGCGCCACAGTCCCGCTTCGAGGGCTCGGACCGACAGGGACGCGGTCGACTGGTCGCGCGCTTGCGCACCGGCACGATCGCCGAGGAAGACCTCGCAGCGGCGATGGGGTGGCCCGACCAGGCCGACCGAGCGATCCGTGTGGCCGAGTCACTCGTGGCCGACGGCCTCGTGGTGCACGGTGACGGGCGTTGGACACTCCCGCACTAGTCGACCGATCGATCGTGTCGAGGGTCAGGCGGTGATCGCGGCGATGATCTCGGTCACGGCGGCGTCGGCGAGGGTGCGCATCTCGTCGTCGGTCCGATCCTGGATCGGGTGTGGCACGAACACGCGTGCGGCGTCGAAGCCGAGCGCCACCGCCTGCGCGGCCGATGCCTCCTCGAACTCGGCGCTCGCGACGAAGACGCCGGGCACGCCTCGCCGTTCCAGGTCTGCGATGTCGTGCACACTGCACGACGTGCACGACCCTCAGTCGGCGAGCGCCTCGATGATGAGGTCGCACTTCGTCGCGATCTCATGGCGGAGGTCGACCGGCGCAGGCTTGGTGTAGGTCGGTTTCGCGAACCGGAGCACATCGGCCGCACCTCGGGAACGGAGTCCATCCTCGACGCGGTCGAGAAAGACGTCGCCGCGCGGCTTGGAGATGTCGAGCAAGCCGACGATCTTGCCCTCGAGCGACGCTGGGCGATCGAGCCGAGCCCGCTCGGCGACGCTTCGCTCGGACGTGGGATCGAGGACGGTGCTCATGACGTCATTGTGTCAGCACGCCTCGCCCGATGTGCGAGAACGACCGCGGAGGGGATCGCCGGTGCGTCCGGCCTCACGTGATGGCGAGTGTGACCGGGTCGGAGCCCTCGTCGCCGTTGACCCAGCCGCCGATGATCGCGGAGAACAGGCCGGCGCTGCCGCCGGCGTGGCAGATCAGGAGCCCGCCGTCACGGAACTTGGGGAGCTCCATCCCGGCGAAGCCGTCGGGGAGTCCTTCGGTGATGCCGCCTGCGCCGGCGACGAGCTCGTCGGCGTCGAGCGTCAGCAGCTCGGCGAGCCGGCCCTCGAGTCGGGCACGGTCCCAGCCGTCCTCGGCGAGGACGCGGCCGTGTTCCGGGGAGATCACCAGCATCGCGTCGATCTTGATGCAGAGCTTCGGGTGGGCGACCGACCGAAGGCAGACCGCGAACGTGCGGGCCAGTGACTCGGCCGTCCGGGACTTCTGGTCGATGATCGACTGTGGTCCGTGGCCGGCGAAGAGCGTGACCGCGTCGACCCCGGCGTCGAGCCCACGGGCGACGGACAACGGGGAGAGGGGCGACCCCTCCTCCCGCTCCGGGAAGCACCAGCCGAGCTTGCCGGGTGACCCCATCGTCGCTCGGTCGACGCCGCCGGGCTTGCCGCCGCCCACGTTGCGGATCACGAGTTGCAGTGCTCGACCGATCGTGGCGTTGGCGCGGTTTCCCTGTCCGAGTGCGTTGACACCGTCGTTCATGCCGATGCGCGTGCGGATCGGGCCGTTGACCACGACGATCGGTCCGGAGAAGAACGTGGTGGCGAGCAGGCCGTGCATGTTGAACTCGCTGGTACACGCAGCTTCGAGTGCCGTGAGCACCACCGGGAGGTACTCGGGCAGACAGCCGGCCATCACGGCGTTGATCGCGACCTTCTCGACGGTGCACTCGACCAGATCGGGCGGGACGATCGTGACGACCGATTCCGCCGCACGATCCGTGCCCTCGAGCATGCGAGCGACCCTGGCTTCGGTCGGCGGTATCACGGGGAGTCCGTCGCTCCACCCCCGGTCGTACATGGCCTCGAACTCGTCCTCGAGGTCGGCGAAGTCGACTCGCCGGCTCTGCAGTCCTGCTGCGGAGAACCGGGCTCGGAGCTCGTCGGTTCTCGTCGGGTCGACCGACAGGGATCCACAGCCCGGCCGCCAGTCGGGCAGGTCTGGGCCGAGAGCGTCGACACCGATGAAGGCTTCCCATTCCTCGCGCTTCCAGCCCACGATGCGCTCGGTCTCGACGCCGCCGACGATCCGGAGCAGGGTGGGCACGGTCTCGATGTCCCAGTGGTACGACACGATGAGGTCACTGTCGTCGACCACGTCGACGTCGCTGGGGAACGTCGGATCGTCCTGCGAGTAGATGTGGAACCCGTCGCCAACCATGCCCTGCAGTACCGGTTCGACGAGCCTGCAGGTGGCGCAGTCGCGCTTGACCACGGCCACGATGCCGTCGGGGAGCGGGGGTCGCTCGAGGCTCATGACGCGAGGAACTCGAGCACGAGTCGGTTGAACTGGTCGGGGTCCTCGACCTGGACGAAGTGGCCCGCACCGTCGAGCACCTCGACCCGAGATCGCTCGTGGGTCAGATGCGCGGCCGTCGGTGCCGCGAACTCGACGCCCACACAGCCGTCGTCGCTGCCGTGGAGGTACAGGGCTGGGATGGTGACCGGTCCGGCGCCGGCGTTCTCGATGTCGTCGAGGGCGGCATCCATCCCCACGCCACCGATGGTCGCGCGGTAGTAGCCCAGCGCGGCGGCGAGGTTGGCATCACTGGCCAGCGACTCCTTCAGCGCGCGAATCGCCTCGTCGGCGGTGTCGGCGTCGAGCCCTGGTGACCAGTCCTTCCACAGCCCGTCGATGAAGGCCATGTCGTCCATCTGCACCGTCGCCTCGGCGAGCGGATGCTGGAAGAAGAACTCGTAGAACGACCGCTTGATCTGCTCGTAGTCGAACATGATCGTCGCGCCCACCGCTGGATGGGGGACCGACGCCGCCACCATCGCCCGCCATCGGTCCGGCTGGTGGTTGACCGCCCGGTACACCGCCGACGCGCCCCAGTCGTGACCGATGAGCACGGCAGCTCCATCGCCACCGAGCGCCTCGTGAAGGGCGTTGGCGTCGGTTGCGAGCGCACCCTTCTGGTAGCAGCCGTCCGCCGGGATCGCAGTCGGTGCGTACCCGCGCATCCAGGGTGCGACGGCCCGATACCCGGCGTGGGCCAGTGCAGGGAGGAGGTGATGCCACCCGTGTGGCGTGTCCGGGAACCCGTGCAGGCACAACGCGAGTGGACCGACACCCATCTCCAGGTACGCGAAGTCGAGCCCGTTGGCCTCGACGTGATCCTGCGTCGGCTCCATCGACGGGACCGTAGCCCGACCGGCGAGGAGCGATGTCGTGGACCGAACCGGCCATGTCTACGCTCGCTCACCATGGCCGTGACCCCAGCGCGAGGCAACGCGACGAGCAAGACGAACCCGGGCAACTTCTTCGAGGACTTCCGGGTCGGCCAGGTCATCGAACACGCGACACCACGCACGGTCACGAGCGGGGACCGGGCGCTCTACGGCGCCCTCTATCCCACGCGCTTCGCGCTGCCCTCGTCGGGCGAGTTCGCCAACGCGTGCGGCCTCTCTCCAGCACCGGTCGAGGAACTGATCGGGTTCCACATCGCGTTCGGCAAGACCGTGCCCGACGTGTCGCTCAACGCCGTCGCCAACCTGGGCTACGCCGAATGTCGTTTCCACCAGCCGGTCGTGCCGGGTGACACGCTCCGGTCGCGCTCGGAGGTCATCGGACTCAAGCAGAACTCCAGCGGCAAGACCGGTGTGGTGTGGGTTCGCTCGACGGCCATCAACCAACGCGACGAGGTCGCCATCGACTGGGCACGCTGGGTCATGGTCCGCAAGGCGGACGTCGATGCGCCGGCTCCCGAGGCCGTCGTGCCCGACCTCGCCGCCGCGGTCGCAGCCGAGGACCTGATCATCCCGACCGGCCTCGACTTCACGAGCTACGACTTCGGCGCCGCCGGCGAACCCCATCGCCTCGGTGACTACACCGTGGGCGAGAGGATCGACCACGTCGACGGGGTCACCATCGAGGAGGCCGAACACATGATGGCCACGCGGTTGTGGCAGAACACGGCCAAGGTGCACTTCAACACCGAGGCGCGTGACGACGGCAGCCGCCTCATCTACGGCGGCCACATCATCAGCCTGGCCCGAGCCCTGTCCTTCAACGGTCTGGCCAACGCCCAGTTGGTCGCGGCCATCAACGCCGGTGCTCACACCGCACCGGCGTTCGCCGGCGACACGGTCTACGCCTGGTCCGAGGTGCTCGACGTGGCGGAGACGTCGGCCCCCGGCGTGGGCGCCCTCCGCCTCCGTCTCGTGGCGACCAAGGGTCGCGACGAGACGATGACGCTGCGCGACGCCGACGGCGAGTACACGCCCTCCGTGCTGCTCGATCTGGACGTGTGGGCGCTCTGCCCCGTCTGATCGACTCGCGCTCGCCGGACGGCTCCGGTGTGACGCCTGTTACACGATCACCCGCAGCCTGCAGGGCGGCGATATCGTGCGGGCACGCAACGAGGGGGAACTCGCACGTGAACGTCACCTTCTACGGGGTTCGCGGCTCCACTCCGTGTCCTGCGGAAGGGAACCGGCGGTACGGCGGCAACACGTCGTGCGTCGCGCTCGAGAGTCCCGACCACGATCCCATCGTCCTCGATCTCGGGACCGGTCTGCGCGTGTTCGGCGAAACGCTCCCGCACGACGGCTCGTTCCACGGACACGCCCTCGTGACCCACGTGCACTGGGACCACGTGCAGGGCTTGCCGTTCTTCGTGCCGGTCCTCCAACCCGGTGCGTCGTTCAACGTCTACGGACCGCCGTTGCCGGACCAGTCGCTGGCCCAGTGCTTCGAGACGTTCGTCGCACCGCCCTACTTCCCGGTGTCGGTCGCCGACCTTCCCGGCGTCATCAACTTCCACGACGTGTGCGATACCGACCTCAGTGTCGGCGACGCCAAGGTGAAGGTCCGCTCCGTTCCTCACACCGGTCTGACCAATGGCTACCGGATCGAGCAGGACGGCGTCGCGATCGTCTACATCTCCGACCACCAGATGCCGGCCGAGGATCCGAAATCGGTGGCCGACAGCGTGCTCGAACTGTGTGACGGTGCCGATCTGCTCATCCACGACGCGCAGTACACGGCGCTGGAGTTCGAGTCGAAGCGCGACTGGGGCCACTGCACGGTCGACTACGCCGTGCACGTCGCCGCGACCGCCGGCGTCAAGCGCCTGGCCCTGTTCCACCACGATCCGTCCCACGACGACCAGATGGTCGACTGCCTGCTCGCCGGTGCCCGAGAACGTGCCGACGGCCGGATCGACGAGGTCGTGGCCGCGGCCGAGGGTCTCACCGTCGTCCTGTAGCGACCGGATGCTGTCCTAGGGTCGCTCCGCATGAGCGCGATCGACCAGGCCCACTACCGACAGGTCCTCGGACACTTCCCGACCGGGGTCACGGTCGTCGCCGGCGTCGCCGAAGGAGAGCCGGTCGGCCTCGCCGTCGGATCGTTCTTCTCACTGTCGATCGAACCTCCGCTGGTCGGCTTCTGCGTCGGTACGTCGTCGAACAGCTGGAAGTCGATGGAGCCGAGCGGTTCGTTCTGCGTCAACATCCTCGGGGCCGACCAGGAGGACGTGTGCCGGGTCTTCGCCACGAGCGGCGACGACAAGTTCGCGACCATCGGATGGACCACGACCGAGTCGGGTTCGCCGCTGATCAAGGACGTCCTGGCGTGGATCGACTGCGACCTCGAATCGGTGCTCGACGGGGGCGACCATCACATCGTGGTCGGACGCGTCCGGGGGATGGGTGTCGGGCACGAGGGCGATCCGCTCGTGTTCTTCCGCGGCGGCTACGCCAACCTCGCGTAGCGGCGTGACACGACGACCGCCGTATTCGCATTGACCGGCGGGTCAAGTCGGCCGGTAGTTTGAGCGCATCGAGGGCACTGACACACGCGCTGGCTGGCGACTGATCGCCGAAACGCTTCGTCCACGACGAGCTGGGGTCATCGCCGGCGTCGTGGTCGGGCTCCTCTGGTCGATGACGAAGGTCAGCATCGGACTGCTGCTGCGTCAGGCCGTGGACAAGGGCATCGAGGCCGATGACATGTCGCGCCTGCTCTTCTGGTCGGTGGCGATCGCGCTGGTCGGCTGTGTCTCGGGCGTGCTCACCGGAATCCGGCGCTACCTGGCGTTCCGAGAGGCACGCCTGGCCGAGAAACGGCTGCGCGACCAGCTGTTCGCGCACGTCCAACGTCTCCACTTCGCCTTCCACGACGAGGCGCAGGCGGGCGACCTGATGAGCCGCGGCAACACCGACCTCCAGCACCTCCAGAACTTCGTCGTGATGATCCCGCTCACGATCGCGAACGTCATGACGGTCGTCGGGGTGACCGTGATCCTCGTCCTCGTCGATCCCTTCCTCGCCGTCGTCTCACTGGCCGCGCTGCCGCTCATCAACGTCGTGGCCAAGCGCTTCGGATCGCGGCTGTTCCCGTCGGTCATGGGCATCCAGCGCGAGTCTGCGGCGCTGGCGACAGTGGTCGAGGAGTCGGTCGCCGGTGTGCGGGTCGTCAAGGGATTCGGCGCCGAGGACGTCGTCAAGACCCGCCTCGGGAGCGCCGCCGACGACGTGTACCGCGAGTCGATGGACGCGGCCCGGATCCGCGCGTCCTACTTGCCTGCGCTCCAGCTGTTGCCCAACGTGGGCCTCATCACGGTGCTGGGCGTCGGCGGCCACCGAGTCGTCGACGGCAGCCTCTCCCTCGGCTCGCTGGTCGCCTTCAATTTCTACCTGATCCTGCTGATCTGGCCGCTGCGCATGCTCGGGATGATCATCGCCAACGGTCAAAGGGCCTCCGCAGCAGCCCAGCGGGTGGCGCAGGTCCTCTCGACCGATCCGGATGTCGTCGACGCGCCCGGGGCCAGGTCGCTCCCGCCCGGCCGAGGTGCGGTGCGATTCGAGAACGTCGACTTCGCCTACGGCGGGTCCGACGTCGGGGTCGAAGCGGGCGCACCGATCCCCGTGCTCGACGGGTTCGATCTCCATGTCGAGGCCGGGACATCGGTCGCGTTGGTCGGCGCAACCGGGTGCGGCAAGTCGACGGTCGGACGCCTCATCCCGCGCTTCTACGACGTCGATTCCGGCCGAGTCCTGATCGATGGCGTCGACGTCTCGCAGGCGAAGGTCGACGAACTCCGTCGTTCGGTCGGCATCGTCTTCGAGGAGACCTTCCTCTTCTCCGACTCGATCGCCGCGAACATCGCGTTCGCCGACCCCGAGGCCACGCAGGAATCGATCGAACGTGCCGCTCGGCTCGCTGGCGCCCACGACTTCATCGTCGATCTCGAGCACGGGTACGACTCGATCATCGGCGAGCGTGGTTACTCGCTCTCCGGCGGACAGCGACAGCGGATCGCCATCGCTCGAGCGGTGCTCGCCGATCCGCGTGTCCTCATCCTCGACGACGCCACGTCGTCGGTCGACCCCACGAAGGAGCACGAGATCCGCGACGCCCTCGGCGTGGTGATGGAGGGTCGGACCACGATCGTCATCGCCCATCGTCCGGCGACGATCGCGCTCGCCGACCGTGTCGTGTTGCTCGACGAAGGTCACGTCCTCGCCGCCGGGACCCACGAGGCGCTCCTCGCAGACAACGAGCGCTACAGAGAGGTCCTCGCTGCGGCCGATGACGTCGCCGACGACACCGGGGTGTCGGTCTGATGTGGATGGGCGCCGGCGTCGACGAGGACGACAAGCTCGACCGCGATGCGGCCAAACAGATCCTGCGGCGCACGTATCGCATGCTGCGTCCGCACCGTCGCCGCATGGTGTTCGCCGGCGTCCTCGCCGCACTGTTCACGATGAGCACACTGGCCGGTCCGTTGCTGGTCCGGACCGGCATCGACGACGGCATCAAGGTTGGCGATCGCGCGGTGATCAACAAGGTCGTCGTCGCCTACGTCGTGATCGCGGTGCTGTCGTACTTCGTCTACCGGGCGCAGGTGGTGGCCATCTCGCGCATCGGCGAGGACTTCCTCAAGGAGCTGCGCCTTCGTCTCTTCGATCATCTCCAGAAGATGTCGATGCCGTTCTACGACCGCGAGAAGGCCGGCGTGGTCGTGTCGCGTATGACGTCCGACATCGATTCGTTGTCGGAGCTGGTCCAGATGGGCCTGCTCATGTTCGTGTCGAACGGACTGCTCCTGGTCGTCTCGATCCTCGTGCTCGGCGCAGTCAGCCTGAAGCTGCTCGTACTGTGCATGCTCGCGCTCCCACCGGTGATCGTCGCCAGCCGGAAGTTCCAACGCGACTCCAACATCGCCTACCTCGACGTGCGCGACGGGATCGGCGCCACGTTGTCGCAGCTCCAGGAAGGCATCTCCGGCGTCCGGGTGGTCCAGGCGTTCGCGCGAGAAGACGTCGAGTCGAGCCGCTTCGAGCGCGGGAACCGCCGGCTCTACGACGCCCACATGAAGTCGGTGAAGATCTCGGCCTGGTACCTCCCCGTCATCGAGATCGCCGGTCTGGGCACGACCGCAGCGGCGGTCGGCGTCGGCGGCTTTTGGGTGCACCAGGGCGACCTGACAATCGGCACCGTGACGTTCTTCGTCCTCACGCTCTCGAACCTCTTCGAGCCCATCCAGCAACTCAGTCAGCTGTTCAACATGGTGCAGTCGGCCGGTGCCGGCCTGAAGAAGGTCTACGAGCTCCTCGACACCGAGGTCGACGTTCCCGAACGTCCGGGTGCGGTCGACCTCCCCGCCGGCGGGGAGGTCGAAGTGCGCGACGTCGCGTTCTCGTACCTCGACGGGACCGAGGTGCTCGCCGGCGTGGACCTGACCATCGCTGCCGGCGAACGGATCGCGCTCGTCGGACCGACGGGCGCCGGGAAGTCGACGCTCGCCAAGTTGATCGCCCGGTTCTACGACCCCACTGCCGGGAGCATCGCAGTCGGTGGCGTCGATCTCCGCGATGCCACGCTCGCCTCGCTGCGACGGGCGATGGCCGTGGTGCCCCAGGAGGGGTTCCTGTTCAACGGCACCCTCATCGAGAACATCCGCCTCGCACGTCCGGACGCGACCGACGACGAGATCGGGGAGGCCATGGCGAGCATCGGCATCCTCGACCGGTTCGCTGATCTGCCCGACGGCCTCCACACCGAGGTACGCGAGCGGGGCAGCAGGTTCTCGGCCGGCGAGAAGCAGCTGGTGTCGCTGGGCCGGGCCGCCTTGGCCGCGCCCGAGATCCTCGTGCTCGACGAGGCGACCTCTTCACTCGATCCGGGAACCGAGGCCGTCGTCGAGCGGGCGATGGAACGGTTGGCCGAGGGCCGGACGACGATCGTGATCGCCCACCGCCTCACCACCGCGGCACGGGCCGATCGCGTCGCCGTCGTCGCCGGTGGATGTCTCGCAGAAGTCGGCACGCACGACGAGCTGATCGCCCGGGGCGGCGCCTATGCAGCGCTCTTCGCGGCGTGGGCGGGCGCTCAGCCGGTGTGATCGCCCCGACGCGCGTCGTGGCGTCGGTCGATCCGTCGTAGAAGCGGCTGCCAGACCTGGCGTTCGAGGGCCATCTCTTCTCGCGCGATGAACACGACGCCGGCCGACCCCGCGACGGCCGAGACCACCGCCACCACCACGGTGATGGCATCGGGGAGTTCGAGTAGGAAGAAGTCCCGGATCGGCGGGAGTGTGTAGGCGCCGATGAGCCCGAGGCAGAGCGAGACCAGCAGCGCGCTCCGCATCTTGTCGAGCGGCCGCATCAGCTCGTGCAGCGCGACCAGACCGACCAGGGTGATCGTGAGCGCCGTGGCGCTCTGCGCTGCTGGTCGCTGGTCCCCGATCAGGTAGCTCCGCGTCGTCGCGAAGGTGATCATTCCTGCGATGCCGGTGAGGACCCCGACCGGGATGCTGAAGCGAAGCACTCGTCCGAGGAAACCGGCGCTGGCCGGTTCGTGGCTCGGCTGGAAGCTGAGGACGAACCCCGGGATGCCGATGGTCAGCGCGTCGACGATCGTGAGCTGGCGGGGGAGGAGGGGGTATGCCGTCCCGCCGAGCCCGATGATGACGGCGAAGGTCGCGGCCCACGCCGTCTTGGCAACGAAGAGGCGAGCGACGCGCTCGATGTTGGCGATGACCCGGCGCCCCTCCGCCACGACACCGGGGAGGGTGGCGAAGCGGTTGTCGAGGAGCACGATCTCGGCGACGGACTTGGCGGCCGAGGTCCCTGCGCCCATGGCGATGCCGAGGTCTGCGTCCTTGAGCGCCAGCGTGTCGTTGACGCCGTCGCCGGTCATCGCCACGACGTCTCCGTTCGACTGCGCCGCGTGCACGAGGCCGCGCTTGACCTCCGGGGTGACGCGACCGAACACCGCGACGGTCTCCAGCGACTCGGCCAGCGGCACCTCATCGGTCGGCAAGGTTCGAGCGTCGACGTAGTGCTCGGCGTCGGGCACTCCGCACTGGCGGGCGATCGCTGCCACGGTCTGGGGGTTGTCGCCCGAGATCACCTTCGTGGTGACCCCCTCGTTGCCGAAGTAGGCGATGGTCTCGGCTGCGTCGGCGCGGATCTCGTCCCCGCAGACGACGATGGCCACGGGGACAAGGTCGTCGGGGATCTCGCCGGTCGCGGCCAGCGATGCCGCCCGCCCGAGGGCCAGCACCCGGCGGCCCTCCTCCGCGAGCACGGCCACCCGGTCGAGGTGCGCACCGGGAGCGAGGAGCACCTCGGGGGCGCCGATGTACCAGGCGCCCTGATCCTCGAAGGCGGCAGCGCTGTACTTGTAGGCCGAGGCGAACGGGATTCGCTGGACGAGGCGCCAGCCAGGGTCGATCGCGTGTGCGGCGGCGATCGCAGCCATGGTGGCGTCGGGCCGTCCATCGGCAGCGGCGAGTGCGGCCAGCGCTTCGTCCACCGACCCGTCGGCCTGGCCGCCGACGAGGTCGACGTGATCGAACGCCACGGCGCCCGTGGTGAGCGTGCCGGTCTTGTCGGTCGCGAGCAGGGTGACGCGGGCCAGTTGTTCGACGGCGTGGAGTTGCTGGACGAGCACCTGCCGGCGTCCCAGCCGGATGACGGCGACGGCCTGCGCCATGCTCAACAGCAGGACCAGACCCTGGGGCACGAGCGCCACCAGCCCCGCGACCGTGCCGACGAGCGACTGATCGAGGCTCGAACCGTCTCCGTACCGTTGTGCAAGGAACAGGCCGATGCCTGCGGGGACGATCAGCCACGTGACGAAGCGCAGGATGGCGTCGATCCCGCGTTGGAGTTCGGATTGGGAGCTGCGGAACGCGCGGGCCTCGCGGGCGAGGCCCGCAGCGTACGAGTCGTCGCCCACCGCGGTGGCACGCATCACACCCGAGCCAGCGGCCACGAAGCTCCCGGACAGCACCTGCTCGTCCACGGGTTTCTCGACCGCGTCGGCTTCGCCGGTGAGGAGCGATTCGTCGACCGACAAGGCGTCGGAGTCGACGATCGTGCCGTCCACGACGATCTGGTCACCCGGCGTGACGATCACGAGATCGTCGAGGACGATCTGGCTCGACTCGACCGTTGTCTCCTCGCCGTCGCGTATGACGACGAGGCGGGGTGCAGCGACGAGACTGAGGCGATCGAGCGTGGCCTTGGACCGCAGTTCCTGGGCGATGCCGATGACTGCGTTCGAGATCATCACGCCGGCGAACAGTGCGTCCCGGACGTCCCCCACGACCAGGATGACCAGCGCCAAGCCGGCCACGATGGCGTTGAATCGGGTGAGGACGTTGCTCCGGACGATGTCGCGCAGTGACCGGGACGAGCGATCGTCGACCTCGTTGGCGCGTCCGTCTGCCTGCCGGTCCGACACCTCGGTCGCCGTCAGCCCACCGAGGTCGATCGGGTCCGCCACGGGCGCCGACCGTACTCAGCGAACGTCTCTCCGGAGACGGCGTGTGATCGCGGTCGTCGAATTAGTACGATGGCGATAGGAGAAATACCGTTCTCCGCCCGTCATCCGCACGCGAACGAAGGCTGGAGGCCTACGTGGCCGTCACTGATCTCGATCTCGGCAAGTACAAGCTCGGTTGGTCCGACGAAGAGGACTACGTCTTCAAGCCCAAGAAGGGCCTGAACGAGGACATCATCCGCGAGATGTCGTGGATGAAGGGCGAGCCGGACTGGATGATCAACCTCCGGATGAAGTCGTACGCCCATTTCCTCAAGCGGCCGATGCCGTCGTGGGGCGGCGACATGTCGGAGATCTACTTCGACGACATCTTCTATTACATCAAGCCGACCGACCATCAGGTCGACGCCTGGGACGAGCTCCCCGACTCGGTGAAGGACACCTACGAGAAGTTGGGCATCCCCGAGGCCGAGCGCAAGTACCTCGCCGGCGTCACCGCCCAGTACGAGTCCGAGGTCGTCTACCACCGCAACCGCGACGACCTGGAGAAGCAGGGCGTCCTGTTCACCGACATGGACACCGCCCTGCGTGAGTACCCCGAACTGGTCAAGAAGTACTTCGGCAAGACCATCCCGCCGAACGACAACAAGTTCTCGGCCCTCAACACGTCGGTGTGGTCCGGCGGCTCGTTCATCTACGTCCCGCCCGGCGTCGAGGTCGAGATGCCGCTGCAGGCCTACTTCCGCATCAACGCCGAGAACATGGGTCAGTTCGAGCGGACGCTGATCATCGCCGACGAGGGGTCCAAGGTCCACTACATCGAGGGCTGCTCGGCGCCGACCTACACCACCGACTCGCTGCACTCTGCCGTGGTCGAGATCATCGTCAAGCCGCATGCCCGTGTCACGTACACGACCATCCAGAACTGGTCGAACAACGTCTTCAACCTGGTCACCAAGCGTGCAAGGGTCGAAGAGGGCGGCCACATGGAGTGGATCGACGGCAACATCGGCTCGCGCCTGACCATGAAGTACCCGGCCGTCTGGCTCGTGGGCCCCAAGGCCTCGGGCGAGGTGCTCTCCGTCGCCTACGCCGGCGCGGGCCAGCACCAGGACACCGGCGCCAAGATGGTCCACGCCGCTCCCGAGACCACGTCGAAGATCGTGTCCAAGTCGATCTCCAAGGACGGCGGCCGCACGTCGTACCGCGGTCTGATCCGGGTCGAGGATGACGCGTATGGCTGCAAGAGCCACGTCCAGTGCGACGCACTGATCCTCGACGACGAGTCGGTCAGCGACACCTACCCCTATATGGAGGTCGGTGCACGCGACGCCAACGTCGGCCACGAGGCCACGGTCTCCAAGGTCGCCGACGAGCAGCTCTTCTACCTGCGTTCGCGTGGTCTCACGGAGGAGCAGGCCATGGGCATGATCGTCAACGGCTTCATCGAACCCGTCACCCGCACGCTCCCCATGGAGTACGCGGTCGAGTGGTCCCGCCTGATCGAGCTCCAGATGGAGGGCTCGGTCGGCTGATCCCCTGGTGTCGGCGTTCGGGAGATGCCCCGGGCGGCACTGGCGCTCGCCCACACCGACGTTGACGCGGCGTCCGCCGATGCGCTTGCCGATTTTTCTGATGCGGGTCAGGATGTGGGATGGCGCTTTTCCGGAACGTCGCTCTCGTGGCCGGCACGGTGACGCTGACCGCCGCCGGTCTCGCCGTCGCGCCACCGACCGCCGCGGCTGATGCCGGCCCACCCAGCGTGTTGTTCGACTACACCGGAAGCGCCCAGACCTACACGGTCCCGCAGGGCGTCACCGCGCTTCATGTCGGGGCCTGCGCGGCGGCGGGAGCCGACACGGGATGGGGACTCGTCGGGTTCGGCGCCGGCGGCCACGGCGCCCAGGTCGATTCGGTCCTGGCGGTGGAGCCGGGCGAGCAGCTCGCGGTGATGGTCGGCGGGACCGGCACACCAGCCACTTCTGGCGGGTTCAACGGCGGTGGATTCTGGGGTGGTGGAGGTGCCACCGACCTCCGCCAGGGCGGAACCGACCTGACGAATCGCGTCGTGGTCGCCGGCGCCGAACCCGACGAGTCCCCATCCCGTGTCGGCT
>JBBKVY010000260.1:0-53168 GCA_037968675.1 Acidimicrobiales bacterium
TCGTAGCAGAACTTGCCGTCGCCGGCGTAGTACAGGATCGAGATCCCGGGCACCCGGATCTTGGTGCCGTCGTCGCGGACGCCCATCTCCTGCCACCACATCGACACGACCCGGTTGCCGTCGACCATCGTCCATGCTTCGGGGAACTTCCATCCCTCGAGGCCGATCATCGACTCGACCCAGAACTTTCGCAGCTCGTCGATGCCCTCGACCCGTCCCCACGCTGGGTCGATGAACACCGCGTCGTCGGTGAAGTAGTCCTCGAGCGCCGACCACGGCGCCTCGCCGGCGTCGATCCTGCGGCGGGTCTCGCAGTACGCGGCGTACGCCGCCCGTGCCTCGGCTTCGATGGCGACGCGCTCGGTGGCCATGCCCCTATCCCTTCGCTTGGTTGGCCACCGCTTCTGCGGCAGCGGCGATCTCGGCCGGATCGGCCAGATAGCGCTCGTCGATCGGTTTGACCTCGGCGGGCCGGAAGTCCGCGTTCAGCTCGTAGACCAGAGGCTGGCCCGTCGGGATGTTGAGGCCGGTGATGTCCTCGTCGCTGACGTTGTCGAGGTGCTTGACGAGCGCACGCAGCGAGTTGCCGTGGGCGGCGAGGAGCACGGTGTTGCCACCGGCGAGGTCCGGGACGACGGCGTCGAACCAATAGGGGAGCATGCGCTCGACGACGTCTTCGAGGCACTCTGCCTCGGGCCGTAGTTCGGGTGGGATGGCCGCATACCGTGGATCGCCGTTCGGGTTGAACGCATTTTCGGCAGCGATCGGCGGCGGTGGGATGTCGTAGCTGCGTCGCCACACGAGCACCTGCTCCTCACCGAACTGCGCGGTGGTGTCGGCCTTGTTCTTGCCCGTGAGATCGCCGTAGTGACGCTCGTTCAACCGCCAGTGGCGCCGCACCGGGATCCACGACCGGTCGCACGCTGCCAACGACAGCTCGGCCGTGCGAATGGCGCGGGTCTGGAGCGAGGTGTGGACCACGTCCGGGAGCACGCCCTTCGCCGCGAGAAGCGCGCCGCCGGCGCGTGCCTCGCGCTCGCCCTGGTCCGTGAGGCCGGCGTCGTACCAGCCGGTGAAGAGGTTCTCGAGATTCCACACCGATTGGCCGTGGCGGAGCAGGACGAGCGTGTGCGTCACAGGCGCCGACCGTAGTTGGAGACGCGGGCACGCATGCCCGCCGACCGTCGTAGCATGACCCGGCGGAGGCATGATGCTGGAAGTGGACACGGGGGCGGACCGGAGCGCGGGCACATCGGAGACCACCGTCGGCCATCGCTTCTTCGAACCAGGACTTTCGCTCAGCGTGTCGGACCTGACCGACTCGCGCGGTGGCTACTCCTGCCACCTGGCCGAGATCGACGAGCGAGCGCTGTGGATCGATCTGCCGATCCGACGAGACGGGATGCTCTCGCTCTCCGTCGGTCAGTTGGTGACCGCCCGGTTCGACCGCCCTGACGACGCCGTCTACGTCTTCGACTCGGTCGTGTCGGACCGCCGCGACGACGACCGTGCACCGTTCGGCCTCGCGGTGCCGGTGAGCCTCCTCCGGCGTCCTCGCCGTGCCCACACCCGCCTGTCCCTCGTGCTCGACGCATCGCTCGACGCAGGCGAGCACCGGGCAGCGGACGCCAAGGTCGTCGATCTGTCGGCCGGTGGCGTCAAGGTGATCTGCGAGCACGACCTCGGTCTCGGCGACGAGGTGGTCGTCCGGTGCGACGTCCCGGGTCCGAACGACGTCGTGCCCATCGAACACGCGGCGACCGTGCGGACGGCGTTGCTCTATGGACGCACACCGGGCGGCGCGACGTTGCGGCAGTACGGGCTCCGCTTCGCCGACGCTGACAGCGAGATGCGGGACCGGATCCTCGACACCATCGTCTGGAACACCACGAACAGTCCCGGTGCCGGTTGACGGACGACCCGATCGACTCCGAGGTCGTTCCGCCGATCCCCGATCGGCACTGGGGCGGTCTCACCGCGACCGCGCAGCAGGCGATGGAGTGGGGCATCGAGCTCAGTGGCCAGCTCGCGACCATTCACGAGGAACAGGAGATCGTCGTCGGTGTGATCTCGGACGCGACCATTTCGCGCTCACGTTTCGACCAACCCCGGCTACCGGACCCGGACCCCAACGCGACCAACGCCGTGTGGGAGGACATCGCCGCGCTCGCCGATGCCATCCGGAACCTCGTTGCCGAGCCCCCGCCCGAGTTCCTCAACGCGCTCCTGCCGCCGTACGCGACCGCAGTCGCGCTCGGCCAAGAACTGCAAGACGCCCAGCGCGCCATGGGGTTGCCCGTCGCACCCATTCCCTACGAACGTGCGCCCCTGACGCCCCTCGGCGGCTTCCCCCTCGAGGTCCCGCCGGAACCCGAGCCCGTGCCACCGCCCGAGCCCGAACCAGTGGCGCAGCTCAGCGACGCGCTCCAGTCGGACCTCGACCGGCGTCCGAACCCATGGATCCTGCTCGCGCTGGTGGTCCTGGCTGCGGTCGCTGCGGTGGCGGTCGGGATCGGCTGGCGCTGATCGGCGCTGGCGCTTCTCCCGATCAGTCGCGGTTGCCGGTCAGCTCGAGGTGACGTAAACCCCATGCAGTCCCGGCGAGCAGGACGACGGTGATGATCGCCAGCCGGATCACGGCATCCCAGCCGTCGGGGATCCCGTCGCGGGCGAGGTCGTCAGGAACGTCGGCCAACGAGACGTAGACGGCGCGAGCCTCCCAGGTCGGTGACAGCTGCGCGATGCCGGTGAGTGCGGCGCCCAACAGTCGTTCGCCGAGCAGCACGACGGCGAGCGACCAGACGGCGGCCCGCCGGGCAACGCACCCGATGAAGACGAACAGCGCCACGTGTGCGGCAGTTCCTGCAGCGGCGGCGAGCGCGATGGGGCCCACGTGGTCGCCGACACCGGCGATGAGCGCGGCAAGTGCCGCGGCGGGCACGAGGGTCACGAGTGCGATCGTCCAGCCACCGAGCCAACGAGCGAACGCGAGCTCCCAGAACCGAGTCGGGGTCAGCCACGAGAACGCCAGCGTCCCCGAACGGACCTCGGCTCCGAGGACGGCGTCGCCGATGACCAGCGCCCCGAGCGGCAGTGCGAGCCCGAAGACCATGCCGTCGGCGATGCGAGCGAAGGACTCGGATGCCTCGACATCGGTCACGGTCTGGCTCAGCATTCCCGTGAGCACGATCACCAGCGAGGGGAGCGCGAGCACCGCAAGACGCTTGCGCGGCATGCACGCGCGGAAGACGTAGACGACCAGCGCGGGCAGGCGCGTGGACCATGCGTGTCCGGATCGTGCGGTCGCGGTGGTCACCGGGTCAGCTCCGCGAACATCGCTTCGAGGGAGTCGTCGAGGGGGACGACCTCGCGCAGTCGGACGCCGAGCGAGCGTGCCGTTGACGGGAGGGCGAGCGCCAGTTCGCCGGCGTTGGTGGTCGAGACCGTGACGCCTGACGACCCACCGATCGTGGAATCGGGTTGGACGCTCACGGAGACGACAGCGGCGAGGATCATGAGGCCGGCGGCAAGCAGTCGATCGCCGTCGCTGCGCACCAGCACCCGTCGAGGGACATCGGCCATGGCATCGCGGATCGCGCGCCGGTCGCCGGCAGCTGCGAGCCGGCCGCGGACGACGACCACGACTCGGGTGGCGAGCCGCTCGACCTCGTGGAGGACGTGGCTCGACACGATCACCGTGCGGCCGTCGTCGCCGAGGCGGTGGAACAGGTCGATGAGCGACACGCGCTGCACGGGATCGGCGCCGTTGAGCGGCTCGTCGAGGACGAGGACCGACGGGTCCGACACGAGGGCGGCAGCGATCTTGCCCCGTTGGCGCATGCCCTTCGAGAAGCCGCCGAGGGCTCGGTCGGCGACGTCGACGAGGTCGACCGTGGCCAGGGCATGGTCGACGGCTGATCGATCGGCGACGCCGCACAGTCGGGCCTGGTAGCTGACCAGTTCCCGGGCCGAGAGCGAGCCGGGGACGGCGTCCTCCTCGGGAACCATGGCGATGCGGGCGTGGACGTCGCGGTCGCGTCGCGGATCGACGCCGAGCACCTCGACGGTGCCCTGTCGGGTCGCGATGAGGCCGCACACGGCGCGCATCAGCGTCGTCTTGCCGGCGCCGTTCGGGCCGAGGAGCCCGGTCACGCCGGCGCCGAACGAGCACGACAGGTCCGAGAGCGCGACCTTCTGGCCGAACCACACGGAGACATCGTCGACGACGACGGTCGCGTCGTCGACGAACGCGGGATCGATGGTGCTCTGGTGCGGCACTTCGTTGCCCGGCCCGGAGCGATTCATCATGGTTCGAGCCACCGGTAGCGCCACACGAGCAGGCCGAGTGAGCCGAGGACGACGAGCGAGTACACGCCGATGGCGAGTGGGCCGGCCCAGTCGACACCGGCGAGATACGGCTCGACGACCTTGCCCTCGAAGATCAGATCACGTACGTGGAGCGGGACGGCCAGCAGGTTGGCCGCCCCCCACGGGGAGCTCGGTTCGACGAAGATGAACACGTCGGCCGGCGAGATCGTGCCGTCGGGACCGATCCGGCCGCCGACGGTTGCGCCGTCGGTCTCGGCGCCGCCGAGCTGTTCGGGGTCGATCTCGACCTCGAACCCGCCGGACTGTGCCGGCGCACCGGTCGACTCGGACAGACCGGCGGCGAGTGCCGATGAGCCGAGCAGCAAGATCAACAGCGATGCGGCCGCGATCAGGCGTCGGGTGGTCAGTGAGGCGATGGCGCACGACAGCGCCGAGAAGTAGAGCGCGAAGGCCACCGTGCCCAGCGGGACCTGCCACAGGACGTCGAGGTTGTCGCGGAAGTAGTCGAGGGCGCTGTCGCTCACGAGCAACTGGCCGACGTAGAGCACGACCTGGGGGAGGAAGCTGAACAAGAACACGACCGAGCCGATGGCGCCGACCTTGGCGATGACGTAGTCGGTGCCGGTCAGCGGGCGCGAGAAGATGAGCGGCAGGGCACGGTTGCGTCTGTCGGGGCACAAGACGTCAGGCGCCGCGAGGCCGACGAAGACGAGGAGCGCGGTCGACACGCCGAGGTACTCGCGGTACGTGATGATCTCGACTGCTTGGGCCGGGGTGTTCCGCGTGATGTACGCCACGCCGACCCACACGATGGCCGGGACCGAGGCCACCGCCAGCAGCAGCCACGGGAAGAACTTCTGTCGCCACGATCGACGGAGGCCCACTGCCCGACGGATCGACGCGCGATAGAGCGCGAACCTCGCCGCCGATCGCCCGCCGAGTTCGCCGGCATAGGGCCGGTAACCACGGTCGTAGACGGCGCCGCCCGACCCCGACGTGGGCACCGTCGTCACCGGGCACCGTCGCCGAGGAAGAGTCCGTCGAGCGAGGCGCGACGGCTCGACAGTGCGTGCAGGGGAAGGCCGGCGTCGACCACCGCGGCGACCACCGCGTCGAGCGCCGAGTCATCGGCCACGGGGAGCTCGACCGAGCCGTCGGGGAGCAGGGTCGCATCCGGCCCGAGCGCGGCGACCAACTGCTCGCCGTGGCCGCCCACGTCGACCCGGACCACGCCGCTCGTCTCGAGCAGGTCGTCGGTGCGGCCGGCGCCGACGAGTCGGCCACCGTCGATCATCACCACCTGGTCACAGGTCGACTGGACGTCGTCGAGGAGATGCGTCGCCATCAGGACCGAGATGCCGAACCGGCCGAGCCGGGCGACGAGCTCGAGCATCTCGTGCCGACCGGCGGGGTCGAGACCGGCCGTCGGCTCGTCCAGCAGCACCAGCTCGGGATCGGCCACCAGCGCCTGTGCCAGTTTCGTTCGCTGGCGCATGCCGGTCGAGAACCCCTCGATGGGGCGGAACCGGGCTTCGTCGAGGCCCACGAGGTCGAGGACGTCGGATGCCCGCTGGCGAGCATCGTGGACCGGCAGCCCAGCGAGTTCGCCCAGTGTCGCCACCACGTCGGCGGCCGTCTGATCGGTGGGGAGGCAGTCGTGCTCGGGCATGAACCCGAGTCGTGACCGCACGCCGACGGGATCGTGGGCGACGTCGACGCCAGCGACGTGAACAGAGCCGGCGTCGGGACGGGTCAGTCCGAGGAGGATGCGGAAAAGCGTGGACTTCCCGGCGCCGTTCGCACCGACGAGGCCGATGAGGCCGGGTTCGAGCGTGACCGTGAGGTCGTCGATGGCGCGTACCCGGGGCTCCGACCCCTTGGCGGGGTAGGTCTTGGTGAGATCTCGGATCTCGGCGAGCGGCGCCATCGACGTGCAGTCAATCGCGTGCTCGGTTCGCGGCGCGTGATGACCGCTCGGTGGTGGGTCTCGGGCCGCCGTCAAGAGATGTTGCTACCTGATGACGATCGGGCCGAGACCCGCCGAGCGGCGCGAGATAACTACGCCGCGTAACGACGTCGGTACAGAACGAATGCGCCGCCGAGAGCGATCGAAACCGTGCCGATGGCCACCAGGCCGGCGACGTCGCCGCCGGTCAGCGCGAGGGCGCTGGGCTGGGTCGCGCTGGAGCCGAGCACCTCGGCTTGGGGGGTGGCAGGAGACGGGAGGACCTTGGAGTCGTCCTTGACCTCGGTGCACTCGTCGTCGGTCTGGCCGGGCAGCGCCGCTGCTGACCTGGCCAGTTGCACGACGTCAGGGTTCACACAGCCCTCGTTGGGCTCCTCCTCGTAGACGTCGCCGCCCACGCCCCCCTCGTCCGCCGCGTGGGCGGTGCCGGCGCTCATGAAGAGCACCCCCACTGCCAGAAATGCACCAAATGTGTACATCAGTCTCGTTCGCATGGTCCGTCGTGAACTCCTCGGTCTCGTGACCTATCCGCCTTGGATGAGGTCTCAATTGTACAGCTGGACCGAGAATCGTCTCTCGTCGGATTCATCGACCTTGCGACCCGACCAGTCCGTCGCCGGGACCCGTGCGCTGGGCTCGACTGTGATCGAGCGCACATCGTCGGGCAGGTCGAAGCGGATGGCGAACTCCTGTTCGCGCTCGGCGCCGAGGTCGAAGCGGACACTCACCTGGCGAGTGGGACCGTCGGCACCGACCGTGTACAACGTGACGGCGTCGCCATCGACCTCGATGCGCCCGTTCCCGGCCGCGCCGGGCAGATTCACGGCGAGCACGCCCTGGTACACCCCGAACCTGGTCTCTTCGGTGACGCTCGCGTCGTACGTCGGGACGCCGCGGCGGACCGTGTTCGCGATCGTCACGTCGATCACCGCCTGGTGCCGGCCATCGGTGGTGTCGGAGTCCACGCGGAGTTCCGCCTCGACGTCCAGGAACGGGTCGAGCTTGCCCCCACCCGTGCTCGCACCACGGTTGAGGATGGAGACGGCGACCGATGTCGGTTCCAGGACCCCGCTCATGCCCATGGCATCGAACGACTCCTGGACCACTGCGTCGCGAGACCACCCGAGCAGGTGCCGGCCGGCGACCGCGTCCGGGAGGTCGTCGACGAGGGTGTCGACGCTCCACCCGCCCTCGTCGAACGCCGTCACCGCGGCGGACGCGACGTCACCGAGCCGGTCGCGTCGGTCGCCGTCGTCGAAGGTCGGGTCCATGAAGTTCTCGTACTGGCCGACCAGCAGCTGCTCGACCACGTCGTCGGCCTCGTACGTCTGCCCGTCGACGTCGACCGGACCGGTCGATCCGAGCAGCACGCCGAGCGTGACGGGATCCACGGCGAGGACCCCCCCGATCTCGTGACCCTGCGACGCCTCCCACATCTGCGCGGCCAGCTCGGCGTTGGCGTCGAAGCGTGGGGACAGTGCCAGGTTGCGGTACTCCTCGTTCGGGAGGAGCCGACCCCACAGCGCCTCCAGGTCCGGGTCGCTGATGGGCACGGCGGGGTCGGGAAGCGGCAGTTCGCCCGTCGGCGTCATGGGACCCACGGTGAATTCGCCCGCCTGGAAACACAGCTCACCTGCCTGCAGGAACATGCCGGAGCCGGCCCGCATCTCGGCGTTGTTCGCCGCGAACAGGAGATAGCAGCGGTCCGAGTCGAGCAGTGCGCCGAGGCCCCGTGCCGCCACCTCGACATCGCCGACGAGCCGCCGTAGCTCGTCGACGTCTTCGGCCACCTCGACCCGGGCGGTCGACAGCGGGCCCACCAACGCCTCGTCGGGGCCGAGGTCGACCGACGCGAGGGAATGGTCCGCATCCGCAGCGCTCGACCGGATCGCCTCGACCAGTGCCAGGCGGTCGGTGTCCGGTTCGGCCGCGTCGTCCACCGCGGCACGAACCCGATCGAGGGTGTCGATCGAGACGGTGACGACGTCGCGTGCCGTCGTCGTGAGCGCATCGGTGCTGCGGACCTGGCGACCGACGTACGGGAGCCATCGCAGCGGCGTGACGACCGGCGAGCGGATCTTTCCCCTGGCATCGTCGAGGTCCGACTCGATCGACGCCAGCCGATCGGCGGTCGACGCGTCGAGGAGTTCCGCTCCGTCGACCTCGTCGCGCACGTCACGGAGATCGCGTCTGGCATCGAGCAGCTGGCCCCTGGCGGACAGGAGGAGGAACGCAGTGAGCACACCCCACGCCAGCGACAACACGCCGATGACCAGGACCGCCCGGCGTCCCCGCCGTCGAGAACGGCGGGGTTCCGAGTCCGGTTCTGGTCGGTGCCCGGTGCCTTCGGGTGAGGGTTGCTCAGCGATGGGCGCAGGCTAATGGCACCGGATCCGCGCCCCGCCGCGCTGGGGACGCCGTCCTGCATAGGCTCCCGGGATGTCTGACACCCACCGCCTCCCGCGCTTGGTGTTCCGAGCGTCGATCGGGTTCGTGGGGGCGACCTATCTCGGCTATCCCCTCGTCGCCATCGTCAGATCGAGGGTCTCGCCACGACCCTGCGAGGCCGGTGCACCGAGCGGGTCGGTGAGCGTGATCGTCGCCGCCCACGACGAGGTCGACGTCATCGAAGAGAAGTTGCGATCGGTGACGTCCTTCGTCCCCGTGGGCATCGACATCGAGGTCGTGGTCGCCGACGACGGCTCCGAGGACGGCACGGGCGACGCCGCCGCTCTGGTCGAGGGTGTCCGGGTGCTCACGCTCGCCCGGTCGGGGAAGGCCGCGGCGCTCGAGGCCGCGGTCGAGGCCACGACCGGCGACATCGTGGTCTTCACCGACGCGAACAGCCTGTTCGAGCCGGGCACGCTCCGGTCCCTGCTCGAACCATTCGCCGACCCCACGGTCGGCGGCGTCGCCGGCGACCAACACTACGAAGGCGACGGCGCGTCGATCGGCGAGCGTGCGCACTGGCGCTTCGACACTGCGCTGAAGCAGGCCGAGAGCATGTCGGGCAGCGTGGTCTCGGCGACCGGAGCGTTGTACGCGATCCGTCGTGAACACTTCCATGGTGTCCCCGAGGGGGTCACCGATGACTTCTGGGTGTCGACCGGCGTCGTCGACGACGGGAAGCGACTGGTCCTGGCACCGGGCGCGGTGGTCCTCGAGTCGGCCGCATCCGGGGTGCGCGACGAGTACTCGCGCAAGGTCCGGATCATGACGCGCGGCCTCCGCGGTGTGTGGCTGCGCCGGCGGCTGCTCGCACCGTCGCGCGGGTTCTACTCCGTCTCCCTCGCCTCACGGAAGATCGCTCGACGTCTGACCTCGGTGGCGATCGTCACCACCGTCGCTGCCAGCCTCGCTGCGCCTCGCCGGTCACTCCCGAGCAGGGCCGTCGCCCTCGGTTCCTCTTCGATCGTGGCGCTCGGACTCGTCGGGTGGTCGGCGCCGGCGCGCTGGTCACGGTCGCCGGTGTTCTCGATCCCGGCCTTCTGTTGCATGTCTGTCGTCGCTGCGCTGCAGGCGCTCTGGAACGCGGCGACCGGTGTGCAGATCGTGCGCTGGGACACCGACCGTTGATCGCCTGATCAGGCGTTCGCGGTCAGATCGTTGACGTCGTCGGGGCGGGCCTCGGCCCACTCGGCACGGGTGACGACGTCGTCGACCAACTGGGCGAGATACCGATCGACGATGGCGCCGGGGCCGCGCCTCGCGAGTGCGGACGACGTGCGTGACGTCTTGGCCACCCAGCGCTCGAGCAGACGGATGGCAGTCCACACGGCGATCGCTCCGTCGGGAGCCTGCCGGTCGCCGAGGTAGCCCGCCCAGAACGCAGCGGTCCAGTCGTCCATGCTCCGCGGTGAGATCGCGTGGCCGAGAGTCATCACCTGCGGCCGGATGGCGAGCAGACCGCTCACGAGGTACGCCGCGTCGTGGAGCGGAGGGGTGCGCAGCGCGGCGAGCGTGTCGATCGCCGTGACCGCGCCCTCCTCGGTCACCAGCAGGTTCGTCAGGCCGAAGTCCCCGAAGTGGGTGCTGGTCGTGGCGCGTTCGGGGAGGTGCCGGTCGATCTCGGTGAGCAGGCGGCGTTCGATCGGCGCGGTCGTCGTCGTGCCGGCTGATCGAGCCAGGTAGGTGAGGAACTCGCTGGCGGCCGTCGAGACCTCGCCCCGGTCGGCGAGCGCCTCGGCGACGTGTGGTCGTCGGACGTCCTCGTGGAAGAGGCGCAGGATCGTGCCGGTGCGGGCGAAGACCCCCACGAGATCGATCCGATCCCGGTGTCGCCATCGAACGTGCGCCATCACACGATCTCGAAGTGGCGCTCCGTCGGCGGCCGAGAGGACGACGAGGCGGTCGTCGACGCGGTCGAGGACCCGGACCGACCCGAGGAGCGCGTCACCGGCACCGCGCACGGCGCGGTGCAGGTCGTCGAGGGCCGCGGCCTGGAGCTCGGCCTTGTGCCCCACGGGTTGTTCGGACACGGCCCGCGGTCGGTTCGGGTGATCGCCGCCGTCGCGGCTCTTCGGTTCCTTGACGAAGCATCGCTGCGTCTCTTCCGGTCCGACGACCGCGAGTTCGTGGACCGTGGAGTGCTGCTTCCGCAGGACCTGGCGCTGCTCGACTCGGACCACCTCGAATCCGGGGAACCACTCGGGTGCCCGCCGTGTGGCGAGTTCGATGACGTCGGTGTCTGGTGTCACGATGCGACGGTACCGAGATCGGCGTCAGCCGGCGTGCGTCCAGTCGGTGAATCCGATCGTCTTGCCCGACTGCGAGGTCACGCCGGCCGAGGACGACGTCCCGAGTCCACGGTCGATGAGGAACGTGAGGAAGCGATCGTCGCCTTCTGCCGGGTAGTCCGCTCGGTCGTAGAGGAACGACACGGCTCGTCGCATCGCGCCATCGGACGCGGTCCACGAATCGCCGTATCCGGCCCGGGTGAGGAGTGTCGCCTGTGTCACCAGGCCCTGCATGGCCTCCCACTGGGCGTTCTCGGCCGGGGGGCTGTCGCTGGCGCGACAGCTGCACTGCCGGATGGCGTCGACGATCGCGCCGTCGACGACGTGGCCGTCCCTGGTGGCGGAGATCGGGTTGATCGGCACCGGGTTCTTCGGGTCGGCCTGCCACCAGCTCTGGCCGAACTTGAATCCCGTGTAGCTCCCGCGATCGCCGAGGAACCCGAGGAACACTCGTCGGGCGGCGGCGAGATCGCCGTCGTCGCCGAGGTACATGTCCACGGCGATCCGAGCGGCTCCGGCGTGGGTGCCCCACGAGTTCGGCCGGGACTCGTGCGTCGAGACGAGCGTGCGTCCCTTCAGTTGGGTGAAGCGGACGTCGGAGAGCCACGAGCTGAATCGATCGGAGCGATGCCCGATGATGTCCGCAGCCAGCACGTAGCCGGTGAGGTTCCGCCCGAGCCCGAGCGTCGACCCGCCCTGTTCCGTGCCGACTGCGCCTTCGATGGCGGCAACAACCTTCGAGCGCATCGCTGCGTCTCCGGTCCGCGCGGCGTACAGCGCGCCGGCGAGGGTGGACACGTCGTGATCGGATCCGTTGTCGGAGATGTCGGCACGACCCCAGTCGTCCTCGGCGTCTTCGACCAGTTCACTCCACGCTCGACCGGAGGTCGGCAGGGCGCGCAGGACGAGTGGGTCGATCCACAGACCGGCGCCGGTTCCCGTGTTCGGCGTCGGCGGAGGCGGCGCCGGCGGCGCGACGGTCGTGGTCGTCGTGGTCGACGTGGTCGTCGTGGGAGCGGTGGTCGTCGAGGTGGTGGGCGCCTGCGTCGTCGGCGCGGCGGTCGTCGGCGAGGTCGGAGGGACGGTCTGCACGCCTGGTGCGTGCGTCCAGTCCGTGTAGCCGAGGCTCTTTCCTGTCTGGGCCTCGACACCGTTCGCGTAGGACGTTCCCAGACCGGCGTCGATCAGGTACGGGAGGAACCGGTCGTCACCTTCGGCGGGGAAGTCGGCATGGTCGTAGAGGAACGACACCGATCGGCGCACGGCGGAGTCCGACGCCGTCCACACGTCGGTGAAACCCTGATTCGACAGGATCGTGGCCTGGGCCAGGACGCCCTGCATCGCCTCCCACTGGTAGTTCTCCTTGGGCGGCGTCGAACTCACGGCGCACTCGCAGCGACGGATGTCGTCGGGGAGCGCACCGTCGACGAGGTGCCCGCTCTTCGTCGCACCGGCGGGGTTGACCCCGACCGGGTTGCGCTCGTCGGCCTGCCAGTCGAGATCGCCGAAGCGGAACCCGTTGTAGCGGGTGCGGTCGCCGAGCCAACCGAAGAAGACGTTGCGAGCACGGTCCAGGTCGGCCTGATCGCCGAGGTAGAGGTCGGCCGCCATACGCGCCGCCCCTGCGTGCGTTCCCCAGTTGTTCGGTCGGTCCTCGTGGGTCGAGATGAGCGTTCGGCCGTCGCGATTGCTCCGCCGGACCGTGTCGACCCATGCCGTGAAGCGAGTCGATCGGTGACCGATGACGTCGGCGGCCAACACGTACCCGGTCAGGTTACGACTCAGTGACAGCGCGTTCCCGCTGGTCTCGGTCCCGACGGCGGACTCGAGTGCCGTCGCGACGCGCTCGCGCATGCCGGTGTCGTTCTGTCGCACCGCGTACAACGCGCCGGCGAAGGTGAGGGTGTCGTGCTTGGAGGTGTTGTCACCGACGTTGGCGTTTCCCCAGGAGCCGGTGGCGTCGTCGGCCAGGTTGTCCCAGGCGCGTCCGGACGTGGGCAGGGATCGGAGCACGTCGCGGTCGATCCAGATGTTCGACGACGCCCCGAAGGATGCGTCCAGCGAATCGCTCTGCGCCGAGGCCACGGTGATGGTGGCGATCACGGCCAGCACGATGCCGGCCGCAATTCCCGGCAACCGCCGCCTGATCCCGATCGGTCGGAGCTTCAGGTCGCCGGTTGGTGTGTGCTGCATTCCGGTATGATCGGCACGACCCTTCGGATCTTTACGATCAGGATAAGTTTTTGCCCAACGGCGGGCGCCAGCTCTTCCGGGACGGGGTATTTGGGTACCTGGATCCCGGTGCCATGAGTCGAGTACGGCGAGGTACGGCGAGAATGCACACGAACATCGATCCGGCGCGGCGGACGTGACCAGCCGCGCCGAGTGGGCCGGGAGGATGCTGTCGACGAGCGGGGTGCAGGCCCTGCTCGGGCTGGCCGAACATGTGCGCTGGCCGGCCAACCGGCTCGCCGCGCTGACGTATCACCGGGTGGATCACGACGATGATCCCCGACGCGCGCCCAGCCTGCTCAGCGCCACGCCCGACGAGTTCGCGGCCCAAGTCGAGCTGCTCGACGACCGCTTCACCCTGGTCGGGGTCGACGAGGTGCTCGGGGCAGTCGCCGGAACGAGCGAGTTGCCGGATCGGGCTGTCCTGTTGACCTTCGACGATGCAGGTGACGACTTCGCGACCCATGCACTGCCCGTACTGGAGCGAATCGGGGCGCCGTCGGCCGTGTTCGTGCCCACCGGGTTCGTCGACCGACCCGATGCCTTCTTCTGGTGGGATGCCGTCCACGCTGCGCTGACCATGACCGAGCGTCGCGACTCGTACGACTCACTCGTCGGGACGGTGTCGCTCGCCACTCCCGACGATCGGCTCGCGGCGTCGCGCGCCGTGCTCGATCACCTCAAGCAGGTGCCGTTCGGCACCGTGGTCGCCGCGGCGACGGCGTTGTGCCACGACCTGGAGGTGGCACCGCCCCCGGCGAACGTCATGGGTTGGGACACGTTGCGATCGCTCGGACGGCGGGGCGTCGCCGTCTGTCCCCACTCTCGCAGTCACCCCCATCTCGACCGCCTTCCGGTGGCGGAGGCTCGCGACGAGATCGTCGGATCGATCGAGGATCTCCGCCGCGAGATCGGGTCGTCACCACCGGTCTTCGCGTATCCTGCCGGACAGATGTCTGCCGATGTGATCGACCTGGTGGCCGGGGCCGGGCTCGACGCTGCGTTCACCACGCACCGAGGGACCAACCACATGGCGAACTGTGACCCGTTGACGCTGCGGCGGATCAACGTCAGCCGCCGGACCGGACTCGGCGCGGTGCGGGTACAGATGCATCCGAGCATCGACCGCTTCCGGCGCCCCGTCGGGAGCGCGGCATGACCGACGCCCGACCAACCCGAGACGAGCGCCGTCCGTCGGGCCAGGCGCAGGCCAACGGCGTCCTCGTCCGAGCTGTCTCGATCGTGGTCGCGACCGTGCTCGGTCTCGGCATCGGCGTCGTGATCACCAGTTCGAGGACGATCGTGTACGAGTCGAGCGCTCGACTGCTCGTCGGCCCGATCGGCGCCGATCGCTCGACGCTCGACGCCGCCGGTCTGCTGGCGCGGACGTATGCCGACGTGGTCTCGCGTCGCGGTGCGGTGGACGATGCCGTCGAGCCGCTCGGGCTCGACACCCCCGACGAGGTGTCCGCGGTGGCCGACGAGGCGACACGGGTGATCCTGCTGACCGTTCGTGACGAGGACCCAGCGGTGCCTCCGCAGATCGTCGACGAGCTCGGCACCAACCTCATCGCGTTCGTCGAGGCGGACGGTGGCGGCGGGCGCGGCCTCGGGGGCGCGGAAGCGGGCGCGCCGGGTCAGGTCCGTTTCATCGAGGAGGCAACCGATCCGGCGGTCGAGGTGCAGGATTCGACGCTGATCGTCATCCTCGGGTGTGGCCTGCTCGGCCTCCTCGTGGGTCTCGCGTGGGCCGGCCGGTCATCGGTCACGGCCCGTTGGACCGTGGACCCGTGGTTCATCGAGTCGCGCGGCCTGGTGGCACTCGATGTCCGGCACCGCATGCGCGATTCGGCCCAACTCGCGTTCGACGAGTTCCGTGAAGTGGTCGGGCTCGGCGAGACGTTCGACATCGATCGACGTTCGGGCGATCACCTCGACCTGGCCATGGTCCGGCTCCTGCAGGAGTGGCGGACCGCCGGCCCCTATCGCACGGCGTGCTTCGTGCCGGTCGACGACGACCCCCGCGGCACCGAGGTCGTGCTCGGGCTGGCCTTCGCGGCCGCTCGGATCGGGCGATCCATCGTCGTCTGCGACGCCGACGTCGAGCATCCCGATCTCGGAACGCTCATGGGCGTGGTCGACGGCGACGGCGGGGACGACGCCTCCCCGTTCGTCAGCGCGGTCCTCGGTACCCATTCCGAACCCATCGTCCGCGAGGGGCGCACCGTCGGCTGGTTGCTTCCCGGTGGCGGGAGCGTGCGGTTCTTCGGCTCGGTCGGAGGCGAGGTCGCCGATGGTGGGCTGGCCCGACTCCAGCGGGCCAGCGACCTGGTCGCCGACGACGAGGTCCTCTTCGTCCTCACCCCACCGGTCGGCGAATCGCCGCTGAGCGTCTCGTCGGCCGTCGTCGCCGATCGCACCACCCTGCTCGTCCGGCGCAACCGGACGCACAAGCGCTACTTCGACCGAGTCCTGGCGGTGCTCGCCGCGCTCGACATCGAGCCGACGGGAGTCATCGAGATCGAGTCGGCACCCCACACGCCCGCGAAGCGGCTCACCGAGCGCCTCAACCGCCGGTCTACCAACCATCCGGTGATCCCGCCCTACGAGGCCGGCACGTCGACCGAGCCCGCGCCGTCCGGAGGCGAGATCGCCGTCGAAGCCGACACGCGGGCTTCGTGAGTGGCACGCCCTCGCCGGCCAGCGATGCGGCCGGCGGACCAGCCAGCGCGGCGGGGATGCGCATCGGCCTGGTGGTGTCGAGGTTCCCCAAGTTCACGGAGACGTTCGTCGTCAACGAGATCGTCGCACTCGAGGCGATCGGTCTCCGCGTCCAGATCCATCCACTCCTGCGGGAGGAACCCGGTCCCCATCAGCCCACGGCGGTCCCGCTGGTCGCACGGGCTCGATTCGGTGCTCCCTGGGGGCGTGCGGCGCTGGCAGCGTTCGGGAGGACGGCTCGGCGACGACCTCGTGCCCTGCTCGGCATCGTGGGCAGCCTGGTCCGTGACACGTTTCGTCATCCGCCGTTCCTCCTCAAGGGCCTGTCCCTGCTGCCCAGGATCTGCGAGATCGCCGAGGATCTGGTGGAGGAACGCGTCGAGCACGTCCACGCACACTTCGCGACGCACGCCGGGTTCGCTGCGTGGTCGATCGGCCGCCTGACCGGCCTGCCCTACAGCATCGTCGCCCATGGGTCGGACGTGCACCGCAACCGGGCCATGCTGGCCACCAAGGTCGCCGAGGCTGCCTTCGTCGCGACGATCTCGGAGTTCAACCGATCGGTGATCGTCGAGGAGTGCGGGTCGGCGTCGGCCGAGCGGGTCGAGATCGTCCGCTGCGGCGTCGACACCTCGGTCGAAGTGAGCCGGCCGGCCACCACGGCAGCGAAGCGGTCGTCGACGGTCATCGTCTGCGTCGGAACGCTCCACGAGGTCAAGGGCCAACGGCACGCCATCGAAGCCGTCGCGTCGTTGGCCGCGCGCGATCGTCACGTGGAACTGCACGTGATCGGCGACGGTGAGGACCGCGAGATGCTCGCCGACCTCGCACGGGCCTCGGGCGTCGGTGCACGGGTGCACTTCGAGGGAGCGATGCCCCACGACGATGTCATCGATCGGTATCGGTCGGCCGACGTCGTGGTCGCACCCAGCGTGCCGAGCAGCGACGGCCGCCGTGAGGGCATTCCCACCGTGCTCATGGAAGCGATGGCGGCAGGGGTCCCGGTCATCGCCAGCGATCTGTCCGGCATCCCCGAGCTGGTGGTGCACGAACAGACGGGCCTTCTGGTCGAGCCGGGCGATTCGAGTGGGATCGCCGACGCCGTCGAGCGGTTGATGGCCGAGCCCGGTCTGGCAGCCCGGCTCGGAGCGGCGGGCCGGAAGCGGGTGGTGGACGATTACTCGATCGGCGCCACGTCGGTGGCCATGGCCACGCTGATCGCCCGCAGTCGCACGACCGGTGGTCGTTGAATTCGCACGGGTACAATCCTCCGCTCGGGAGGTCGATGGTGCGTTGTCCAGTGGTGCGACCTCTCGAGTGGCGGTGAGTGGTCGAGGAAGTCGTGGGTTCGTTGATGGCTGGTGAGCATCGTGTGAGTGACGTCGACGGCGACGTCGTCCGTCCCGTGCTGCTCCTGCGCCGGTGGTGGCCGCTCTTCATGGGCGCCGCCGTCATCGGAGCGGGCCTCGGGTGGCTCCTCGACGGGGTCCGGGGCAAGGAGTTCGAGTCCGAGCAGGTCGTGCTCGTCGGCGCGCTGGAGCCCGATGCCGACACGCTCGAGGCGGCGGCGGACCTGGCACGCACCTACGGCGAGGTCGTCGAGAGCCGCTCGGTCATCGAGCGAGCAGTGAGCGGACTGCCGATCGAGCCGTCGGACGTGTCCGTTGCCGCCAGTGCCGGCCGGGGGAGCGCGACGCTCACGATCCGGGTCCGCACGTCGTCGCGAGACCTGTCGCCGCTGGCGACCGAAGCGATCGTCGCCGAGCTGACGAGCATCGTCGAGAACGCCGGTGGCCAGGTGGACCCGGAGGCGGGCACGCAATCCCTCGGTCGTGACCAGATCCTCACGGTGATCGACGACGGCGCCGGTCGAGCGGTGGACAAGTCGCTCGGACTCGAGCTCGAGATGATCATGGGAGCCATCGCCGGGGTTCTGTTCGTGGGCGCGTGCGCGCTCGCGTCGGAGACCCGGCGGGACGCCAAGAGCTGGACGGAGGCCTTCGTTCGGAGCAACGCTCAGCCCCTCGGCGTCATCGAGTTGCCACCAACCGTGTTCGCGTTTCTCACCGGCCGTCGCAAGCGCGCCATCTCGAGTGACGATCCCGCGGTGCACGAGTCGGCACTCGTAGTCGATCAGATCGAGAGCGTCGGCGTGCGCGACATCGGTCCGTCACGGGTCTTCGTCACCGCACCGGCCGGCGATCGCTCGTACATCCGCGCCTTCGTGCAACTGGTGGCGGGCTACGACGCGACGCCCAAGATCCTCGACCCGAGCGGCAAGATCTCCAACGCACTTCTGCGACGCGAAACGGTGGTCTCGGAGTGGCGCTACGGACTGCGGGTCGAGTCCCGCCACGTCGCCCAGCTGATCGTCCCGACGAACTCGGCGACGCATCCGGCCGAGTCGGTCGAGGACGCCGAGCGGCTGATCGCGGAGAGCGACAACGGGTCGATGGTCGACGGCAGATCGACAGTCATCGTCTTCATGCCCGCCAACCACCAAGATCCGTCGTGGCGCTACTGGGCGGGAGCGTGCGACCGAGCCGTGGTCCTCGCGCGGGAGCACCACCTCGGCGAGACCATCCTCCCACCGCTCATCACCCGCGTCCGGGGCGCGCAGCCCGACGTGTGCGGCGGCGTCTTCGTACGGCGCCGCTGGGTCGTCGGCCGGCCGGTCGCGGTCCGCATGGGTCTCATGACGCCGATGAGCCGCCTCCTGTCGCGGTCCGAACAAGCACGACTCGCAGCCGGGCCATGATCCTCACCCGTTTCGAGACCGGATCGCGGCTCCTCGCTGCGTCGATCCTGGCGATGCTCATCGGCTTCATCTCCGGATCGATGGTGCTGTTCCTCATCTCCGCGGTACTCGGCTGGATCGCGGTGTCCCAGCTGCTCCCCGGGGGCGGCGTGAGCGCGCCCCTCGCCGTGGCCGTGCTGTGGAGCAACGCCGCCGTGCTCGTGGCGGCGGACGTCGGCGCGCCGCCGCAGGTCGGTCTGTTGCCGCAGGTGCTGTTGGCCGCGCTGGTGGTGGGGCGTGCCTACGTCCACCAGCGCGGGATCATCTCGACGCCGGCGTTCCGCGCGCTCCTGCTGCACGGGGTGGCCTTGACGATCGCCGCGCTCGCGGCGCTCGACTCGGCGCCGGTCCTCGGCTCGCTGCAGACCTTCCTCATCGAGGGACCCATCCTCTGGTTCCTGGTGATCAACGCGATCGACGACCGTGTGCGGCTCGAACGGGCGATGGCTGCGTTGGTCGTGGCGTCTGCGTTGCTCGGCGGTCTGTCACTGCTCCAGTACGCCACCGACACCTACGACAACGACTACTTCGGCTTCGCGCAGGTGGACGAGAACCGGATCCTGCTCCTCGAATCCGATGTCGGCGCGACTCCGAGGTTGAGCGGCCCGCTCGGTGAGCAGAACCGGTACGCGCAGCTGCTGTTGGTGGTCGTTCCGGTTGGCGTCGCGCTGTCCCGTCGACGGGGACTGCGGGGGCCGGCCTATTCCGCCGCCGTGCTGTTGGTCGTCACCGGCATCGTGTTGACCGCATCGCGCGGCGCCGCCCTGGCCCTCGGCGTCACGTTCCTCGCCATGGTCGCCCTTCGACTCGTGAACAGACGTGCGCTGGTGGTGGTCGCGGTCACGGCGCTCGTCGGGCTGGTGGTGCTGCCATCGTATCGCGAGCGGGTCACGTCCTCGTTCGACGCGCTGTCGGGTGTCGACGACACCGAGGAGGTCGACGGGTCGACCCTGAGCCGCATCACCGAGAACGTCGCGGCCGTGAACATGTTCAACGACCACTTCGTCACCGGCGTCGGCCCGGATGGGTATCCCCGCCAGTACGAGCGCTACGCCGAACGCATCGGACTCAACGTGAAGGACGAGGCCCGCCGCCCCCACAACCTCTATCTCGGGATCGCGGCGGAGCTCGGTATCCTCGGGCTCTCGACCTTCCTCGCCACCGTCGGATTCGTGTTGGTGCGGCTGTTCCGAGCCTGGGCGGCGGCGCGCGACGACCCGCAGCTCGCGGCGATCGCATCGGGTTTCATCGCCGCCATCGCGGCCTATCTGGTTTCCGGGATCTTCCTGCACCTCGCGTTCGAGCGGTATCTGTGGATGCTGCTGGCGCTCGCCGATGCCGCGGCGCGCATCGTGCGCCAGGAGGCGACGGTCGTCCGCGACACCAGCGACGCGTCGACCACGCCACTCCGTGAGGTCGTGGCATGACCGACGCAGACACGACCGGCGTCGAACCGGTCGTCGATCCCGACGAGCTCCGGAGTGAGTCGCTCTCCACCCAGCGCAAGCACTTGCGCGGCTCGACGCTGATGGTGGGTGGTCGGTTGGTGTCGATGGTGCTGAACCTGGTGGTCCAGGTCCTGACCGTCCGATACCTCGGCAAGACCGACTACGGCGTGTTCGCCTACGCAGTGTCGATCAGCAGTCTCGGGGCGAGCGCGACGCTGCTCGGCCAGGACAAGGCGCTGGGGAAGTTCCTTCCGCGGTACGAACGGCTCGGTGAGTTCGGACGCGCGCAGGGCGCGATGGCGGTCGCATTCGGGACGGTCTTCGTCCTCGGGTTGGCGATGGCGGCCTCGATCATCGGTCTCCACGCGGTCGGCATCGACATCACGAGTGACCAGGCCGCGCTCTCCACGATGCTCATCCTGGTCTCGGTGACACCGTTCACCGCACTGGACAGCGTGTTCGTCAGCCTGCTCGCGGTGGTCGACAGACCCCGTGCGATCTTCGTCCGTCGCCACGTCCTGACGCCCTGTCTCCGGCTGGCGTCGGTGCTCGTGATCATGGCCACGGCGGGCTCGGTGGAGTCGCTCGCGTGGGCCTATCTCGTCACCGGCATCGTCGGTGTCCTCGTCTACGTGGGGATGGTGAAGCGGCTGTTCACCGCCCACCACTTCGGCGTCCGGGTACGGCGGTCGTTCCCGTTCCGGGACATGTGGGGATTCGGCGGCCCGCTGGTGGTGAGCGACGTCGTGCAGGCACTCCGGGCGACGCTGGTCATCGTGTTCCTGGAGGCGTTGCGCTCCGTTGACGAGGTGGGCGCGTTCCGGGCGGTGCTACCGGTCGCGCAACTCAACCTCGCGCTCATGCAGAGCTTCCGGCTGTTGTATCTGCCTGCTGCGGTCCGCATGTTCGAGCGAGACGACCGGGCCGGTGTCGTGAGCCTCTACTGGCAGTCCGCCGCATGGCTGACCATCGGGACCTTCCCCATCTTCGTGGCGACGTTCTCGTTCGCCGAGCCGGTGACCCGGCTGCTCTTCGGCGCCGAGTTCGCGTCGTCGGCGTCGATCCTGGCCGTCCTCTCGATCGGCTACTACCTCAATGCCGCGCTCGGTCTCAACGCGTTGACCCTGGCGGCCTCGGGGCGGGTCCGGATGGTGCTCGCCGCCGACGGGACCACCGCGGTCATCGCCCTCGGACTGAACCTGTACCTGATCTCCGAGCACGGGGCGTTGGGGGCGGCGTTCGCCACCAGTGGCGTGCTCGTGGTGCAGAACCTGCTCGTGCACGTCGGGCTCCGACGGACACTCGACGGACTGCCGTTCCCGCGAGAGCATCGCGTGGCGTACGGTAGCGTCGTCGTGGCCGCTGCGGCGCTGCTCGCAATCCAGCAGGGTCTCGACCCTCCCCTGGCCGCGAGTGCAGTCGTGGGACTGGTCGTCTCGGCCGCGGTGCTCGCTGCCAACCGCGGCGTGCTGGCGCTGGCGGACACCATCCCTGAAGTTCGTCGACTACCCCTGGTTGGAAAGTATCTGTGAACGAATCGACGCACGACACACTGCCGAACCTCGTCATCGCCGGTGTCCGCAAGGGCGGGACGACCTCGTTGTCGCAGTACCTGGCGCAGCACCCCGACATCTGCTCGTCCGAGCTGAAGAAGGTCGGGTACTTCCTGCCGCTCAAGTACGGCGATCCGGTGCCGCCACTGGACACCTACGCGGCCCATTTCCAGCACTGCGTCGGTCGCTACCGGATGGAGGCGACCACCGGCTACTTCCTCGGTGGCGAGACCGTCGCCCGCGCCGTGGTCGACGCGCTCCCCGACGCTCGGGTGCTGATCAGCTTGCGGGAGCCGGTGGACGCCCTGTGGTCGTACTACCGATTCGTGCGGTCGCACGCCCGCATCGACCCGGACATGTCGTTCGAGCAGTACCTGGACCGCTGTCGGTCGATGACCGCGTCCGGCGAGGATCTGCTCCGCGACAACAACGCCTTTCTCGCCTACCGAGGCGGGTTCTACGACGAACCACTCACCGCATGGGCCGACGCGCTGGGCGATTCGCTCCGCGTCGTGTTCTTCGACGGCATGCGGGACGATGCTCCCGACATGCTCCGCTCGCTGTGCGTGTGGCTCGGCATCGACGCTGCACCCGTCGATGCGTTCGATCTCGACGTCCACAACAAGTCGGTGCAGGTGAAGAACCACCGGGCACAGAGGATCGCCCTCCGCGTCAACGAGCGGGCCAAGCGGTTCCTTCGCCGTCACCACGGCCTGAAACGGCAGGTCCGGTCGCTCTACTACGCCATCAACCAGGACCGCAGCCCGCAGCCGAAGCTCGACCCGGAACTCCGGCTCGCGCTCGAAGCCGAGTACGCCGCGTCCAACGCAGCGTGCGCCGAGCTCCTCACGAGCCGCGGACTGTCGGACTCCCTGCCCGGCTGGCTCCGCCCCGACGGCTGATGGAGCCGACGGACATCGACGAGCACATCCTCGACGAGCTGGTTCGAACCGAATCAGCCCGGACCGGTGCCGAACTCCGCGCCGAGCCCATCCGCCGGCGTACGCACCAGGGTTCGGTCAATCTCGAGGTCGCGCTCTGTGGCGACGGCACGCGACGAGAACTCTTCCTCAAGTGGTTGCGTCCCGAGGCCGAGAAACGGCACCAGCGCGCCCGCTCCGGCCAGCAGCCTCCCCGTCTGAGGCCATTCCCCGATCCGGCCGAGCGACTGCGCCACGAGGCGCTGGCACTCGAGATCATCGAGCGCATGGTGGGCGACGACGACGGCACACGATGGTTCGCGGTGCCGGTGGCCGGCCTCCTGCAAGAACGGACGGTCCTGTGCCTCGAACGCATCGCGCTTCCGACCTTCGCTGCCTGTCGCCGGGGGAACGACAGCACGCTGGTCGCGGAGTCCGCGACCCGACTGGGTGCATGGCTCCGTGCTTTCCACGACCAGGCGGATCTGCCACACACCCGACCGCATCTCGACTCCGTGACACTCGTCGTCGACTTCCTGGCGCAACTCAGCGGTCGGATCCGCGACTCGGGCCACGCACGCGACGCCGATCGGATCGACCGGTGGACCGGCGACGTGGCGCGGGTGCTCCCGAGCGAGCTCCCGCTGCGTCTGGGCCACGGCGACTTCTCCCCGCAGAACGCGTTGGTCGACGCCGGAGGTGCGGTTGCCGTCTTCGACACGGCGGCCGAGTGGCGGCTGCCGCCGCACGTCGATCTCGCCTACTTCTCGGTGATGCTGGAACTCGAGGACATGAAGCGACTCACCGGGGGCGGACGACGAGCGCCGAGTCCGGCGGCCCTCATGCGGCGACTGTGCGACGGCTACGGCCCGACGACGCCACCTCGCGCCGAGTTGGTGGTCTTCGAGATGCTGGTCCTCGTCGACAAGTGGGCGACGTTGGTGGATCCCGATGCGACCGACAACCGGTCCGACCTTCGTCGCCGACTCCGCCAGGCGATCCTCACTCGACGGATCCGCCGCGCGGTGCGCCGACGGTCGGTCGTGGTCGCGGCCGATGTCTGATCCGTCCGTGCCTGTGCCGACCGAACGCACGGCGACGCCCGATGTGGCCGGTCTCGTGCGCGCCGTCGAGCACCTCGCGCCGACATGGTTCGAACGGCCCGGCACCGCTCGGGTGGAGGTCGACCGTGTCGACGACCGCACGCAATCGATGCTCGTGCACCTGACCGTCGAGTCCGGCGGGACGCTCGCCCCCGTGGTCGTGAAGGTGCCCAAGGGCGCCGGGCCCGATCCGTCGGCGCAACCGCGCCTCGTCGAACCGGTCAGGGATCCCGTCGTCAAGTCGCGCCTCGAACATGCTGCGCTGCATGCGGTCGAACAACGCCTCGTGGCGCTGGGTGATGCTCGACTCGGCTGGGTGCACGTCTACGGGTACCTCGCCGACTGGGCGGCGCTCGTGGTCGAGTCGATCGACGATCCGACACTCGACGAGCGGCTCCGTGGGAGACCATCGCACTCGTTCGGACGCGTCGATCGGGCGGTGGTGCTCGGGCATCTCGGGGCGTGGCTCGCCGAATACCACCGCCTCGAGACGCCCGAGATGCAGGATCGAGGTGGCAGCCGGTCGTCGCTGGTGGCCGACCTCCGCCAGCTGATCGAGATGAGCCCGACCGCATCTCGGACCGACGAGCGTCGAGATCGGTTCAGCGTCGTCGTCGACCGCGTCGAATCGGTGGTCGCCGACACCGATCTCCGGATGGGTCTCGGACACGGCGACTTCGCACCCCGGAACGTGTTCGTCGCCGACGACCATTGCGTGACGGTGATCGATTCCCTGGGCCGCTTCCGAGTGCCGATCCAGGAGGACGCCGCGTACCTCCTCGTCGACCTGACGACCGGCGCGACCCGCTTCGCACGTCGCGGCGTGCCGACGACTCGCCGTGCGCTGGACCGGCTGCGGTCGGCGTTCCTCGACGGGTACCCGATGGACGACGACCCACTGCTCTGGGCGTTCGAGCTCCGCGCGTTGCTGGACAAGGACCGCTCGCTCGGCCAACGGACGCGGCGGCGCACCGTCGCGGGGAATGCGAAGGCCGTCGTGGACGGCGCTCGACGCCGGTTGCTGGCTCGGGAGATCGAACGCGTCAGCGAGAGGTTGGTCGCATGCTGACATCGGGGACCGCACCGCCGCCCATGATCCTCCTCGGACTCGACAGCGCGACCGGCGTGCAAGTCGCGCGTGCGCTGGCCGCTCACCGCGTCCCCGTGGTCGGGATCACCGCCAACCGGTCGCACTGGGCGGCGCGAACCCGGGCGGTCGACCGTGTCGTCGAGGCCGACCACGGCTCACCGGCGGTGATCGACATCCTCTGCGACGACGCCAACGACTTCGCCCCGGGCAGCGTGCTGCTCCCCTGCACGGACGCGAGCGTCCTCCTCGTCGCTGCCCATGCCGACCGGCTCCGGTCGCGATATCGATTCGCCCAACCCGACCCGGTCTCGATCGCGGGCCTCCTCGACAAGGCGACGTTCGCGACCATCACGGCGGCGGCGGGAGTCCCCACCGCTCGCTCGGTCGAGATCCGTCCTGACACCGATGTCGAGTCCGCGGTCGGGTCGCTGGAGTCGCCGTGCGTGATCAAGCCGACCCGGAAGGACAGCCGGTGGCTCTCCAACGCACCGGAGAAGGCCATCCGTGTCGAGGACCCCGGGGTGTTGGTCGACACGATCCGTCGTGCCCTCGAGTGGTCCGATCACCTCATCGTGCAGGAGTGGATCCCGGGACCCGACACCTCCCTCGTGACGTGCAACTGCTACATCGGCGCCGACGGCACGGTGCAGGCCACGGTCGTCTCCGAGAAGATCCGACAATGGCCGCCGGGGACCGGAACCGGATCGTCAGCCGTGACCGTCGACGACCCCGCTATCGCCGAGGTCACGGCTCGCATCCTGTCCTCGGTCGGATTCACCGGCCTCGGCTACGTGGAGTTCAAACGGCGCGCTCCCGGGGGCGATCTGGTGGCCATCGAAGCCAACGTGGGCCGGCCGACCGGCCGATCGACGATGGCCGAGGCGGCCGGTGTCGACATGCTCTACGCGTTCTACGCCGACCTCGCGGGCGTGGCTCGGCCGCCGCTCTCGGATCCCGCCGTCGGCGTCGTGTGGCTGCACATCCGCCGTGACGCCCAGGCGATGCTGCGGTCGTGGCGCCGGCGCGAGGCCGGCCCCCGCGAACTGGCGCGCAGCTTGCGCGGACGCCGCACCTACGCGTTGGCGAGTTGGTCGGATCCGATGCCGTTCCTGCTCGACCTGGTCGCGACCATTCGCAAGCGCGTGCCTACGCTCCCCCGACCGCCCGACACCCGACCCCCCGACACCCGACCGCCGTCCCGAGGCCCCACGACATGACCGACCACGACACCGTCGACTTCGATCTGGCCGGGATGGTCCGCGTCCGGGTCACGGGCGGTGGGCGCGAGATCGCGGCCGTCGGTCGTCAGCTCGGCCTGCCCCGATCGCCGGTCGACGGTGGGGCCGACATCTCGATCGAATTCGTCGACCGCATCGCCGGCACGGGACTCGAACGCAAGCTCGGTCGGGACGAGGCGTCCTTCGACGACGACGGCTTCCTGGTGACGCGCGCCAAGTCGAAGGCACGGGCCCGGGTCCGCATCCCGTTCGAGGACATCGGTGACGGACTCGTGATCCGCTGTGAGCCCGGGCTCCCGGCGGTACCCCTCCTCGTTCCCATCCTCGCGGTGACGGCCCTGACCAAGGGACTGCTCCCGTTGCACGCCGGTGCGTTCGAGTGGAACGGCTGCGGGGTCGTGGTCACCGGATGGTCGAAGGGTGGCAAGACGGAGACGTTGCTCGCGACAGCAGAAGCGGGAGCCCGCTACGTGGGCGACGAGTGGTGCTACATCGACCCGAGCCGGTCGCTGGTCGTCGGCATCCCCGAGCCGGTCACCGTCTGGGGTTGGCACGTCCGCCACTTTCCGTCGCTGCGGGCGCGGGTGCCGCGCCGGGACCGGATCCGGATGGGACTGCTCGATCTGCCGGACCGTCTGGAATCGCTGGTGCCCGAGCGCTGGCGAGTACAGCGGCCGGCGCGCATGCTCCGTCGGATCGCCTTCCACACCCGCGATCGCGCCAACACCTGGCTCGACCCGCACGAGCTGTTCGGGGTCGACGACGTGAGCTCGGTGTCGCTCGATCGACTCGTGTTGGTCGTCAGCGCCGAGACGGACGACGTGACCTTGCGCCCGATGGCGGGTTCGGAGATCGCCTCGCGCATGGTGAGCTCGGTCCGCTACGAGCTGGAGCCTCTGCTCCAGCACTACCGGATGTTCCGCTACGCCTTTCCCGAGCGCACGAGCCGTGCGCTGGAGCGACTCGATGCCGACCTCGACGTCACGATGCATCGAGGCCTCGACGACGTCCCTGGTTGGGTGCTCGAACATCCGTACCCGGTCGACCTGGCCGCACTGGCCGAGGGACTCCGACCGATCGTCGAACCCGGAGGCGACCGATGAAGGCGGGCCTGACCGTCGCCCTGGTCGGTCCGGACGGCGCAGGGAAGACCACCGTTGCCCGTCGACTCGTCGACGAGTTGTCGGTGCCCGTCGTCTACCTCTACATGGGTGTGAGCGCGGAGTCGAGCAACCGGATGCTTCCGACCACCCGCCTCGTTCGCGCGGTGCGGCGCCGAAAGGGCATCGTCGAGCGAGGCCCTCGTCAGCCACGGAGCGAGGTTTCTTCGGCACCATCCGTGTCGAAACGGCTGCGAGCGACGGCCCGTGTGACGAATCGCATCGCGGAGGAGAGCTACCGACAGCTGGTCGCGACCTGGCATCGCCGGCGCGGGAAGGTCGTGCTTTTCGACCGGCACTTCTTCGCCGACTACTTCATGCACGACGTCGCGGCGACCAGCGGCGACCCGCTCAGCCGTCGGATCCACGGGTTCTTCGTGTCACGCGTGCTGCCACGACCGGAGCTCATCGTCTACCTCGATGTCCCGGCTGCGGTGCTTTTCGCCCGCAAGGGCGAAGGAACTGTGGAGCTTTTAGAGGAAATGCGGCATTCGTACGGCCAATTGGCCGAGGCCGCACCGGCGTTCGTCGCCGTCGACGGAAACCGCCCGTTGGACGACGTGGTCACCGACGTCCTCGCGGCCGTCCTCGCCCATCGAGCCGCGCGCCGTCGCTGACCCCCGATCGACCCGACCGGTCATCGGAGCGGAACCAGAACGGTTTCTCAGGTCCAATTGACCTTGACATCGCGGATTGTCGACGTGCACGTTGACGGATAGGAAACGTTGTGTGGCTACGAGATGGCCATGAGGTGCGGGATCGCGGGATGCGGCGCGTGGTCTCCTGAGAGTGTTGGCAGTTGGCGGATTGAGGGATTGGGCACATGAGCGGCGAGCGGATCGACAGCAGTGCTTCGGGAACGACCCCGGGCGGACGGGGAGAAGACCGCAGGTCCGTTGACGCGGGGTGGTTCCTCGGCGCCGCGGTGGCGGCGGCCGTCGCCTTGGCCGTCGCCATGATCTCCGACGTCCTGGCGATCGCCGTCGTCCTTGGGCTCGCCGCATCCACCATGTACCTCGCCCGCCGGGTCCGAGGCCTGGAGGCGCTGCGTGACCGCGGCGACGTCTCGGGGACGTGGCGCCTCCACGAGGAGATCGAGCGGGCGCGCCGGCTCGACTACCCGTTCGCGCTCATGCGTCTCGACCGGACGCCCCACGCCGATCCCGAGGTCGACGCGGCGATCCAAGCGGACATCCGATCCACGCTGCGGATCACCGACACCATCATCCGCGACGGCCGAGACACCTTCCTGGTGCTCCCGCACGTCGACGACGCCGACACGATCCGCCATCGGCTGAGCCGAGCGTGTCCCCAGGCCAATGGCGTCTTCGCCGCCTCCGTGGTCGCGTTGTTCCCCAACGACGGCGTCACGGCCGACGGACTCCTCGACGTGTGCAACGCGCGGACCTCCTCGGAACAGGTGCCCACGTCGGGACTGGACGGAACTCGTTCGTGACCAGAGTCCACACCTCTCCGAGCTACCGGCTCGTCAAGAGGGCGATCGACATCGCGGTCGCGCTGGCGGTGCTCCCCGTGGTCCTCCTCGTGACGGCGATCGCGGCGATCGCGGTCATGGTCGACTCGCCTGGGTCTCCGTTCTTCGTCCAGTCGCGTACCGGCAAGGACGGCCGACGCTTCCCCATGATCAAGCTCCGGACGATGGTTGTCGACGCGGAGGACCGCAAGTCCGACCTCGCCGAGGTCAACGCCCGCACGGGCCCCGACTTCAAGATCGAGGATGATCCACGGATCACCCGCGTCGGTCGCGTCCTCCGGGCGACGAGCCTCGACGAGATCCCGCAGTTCCTCAACGTCCTCGCCGGGCACATGTCGCTCGTCGGACCCCGGCCGACGTCCTTCGCCGCCGACACCTATGCGCTGTGGCAGACGAAGCGCCTCGAGGTGCGTCCCGGCCTCACCGGCGTGTGGCAGGTCTATGGCCGCGACCTCGAGGACTTCGACGACCGCGTCCGACTCGAAGTGACCTACCTGTCGAAGATGTCGGTCTCCACCGACATCTCCCTGATCCTGAAGACGGTGCCCACGATGCTCTCGAGGTCTGGCCGATGAGATCCCACCGAGTGTCACGAGGCCGCCGCAAGGTGGCCGTCGTGGCGTCCAGCGCGCTGGTCTTGACCGGCTTGGCGTCCACCGCCCCGGCGATGGCCGCCGAGGCCGCTCCCGACGACCTCCCGGTCGTCGAGGTCGAACTGGTCCGCACGCTCGAGCTCGACGACGTGGGCGTGGTCGATCCCTTCAGCATCAGTTCCTCGGCCGACGGGGAGCACCTCTTCGTCGCCGAGACCTCCGACCCGGACAGCATCGCCGTCGTGGGATCGATGGAGACAGAGGAGCCCAGGGTCCGGCTCGCCGAGCCGGTCGGTGAGTCGAACGACTTCGCCGTCGACGCCGCGTCGAACGACGTGCTGGTCGCCGAGGACTACGCGGGAGACATCGCCGCCGATGCCGACGGCACCGTGCTCGGGGTGTCCGAGGATCATCTCGTCACCGTCGAGTCCGATGAGGATGAGGCCGGGCAACTCGACGTCTCGCTCGATGGGCTGCTCGTCGGTCCTGCGGCCGGCCTCGCCGTCGACGCGACAGGCACGATCTACGTCGGTGACCCCGCGGGCGATCGGGTGATCGAGCTCGACGCCGACGGCACGCCGGCTCGGATCCTCGACCTGCGGGCCGCTGGGGTCGGCGATCTCGTGGACCTCACGGTGGCGCCCAGCGCCGACCAGACCGACGATCCGGCAGAGCTGAGCCTCTACGTGATCGACGGTGCTGACGAGGTCACCCAGCAACGCCTGGTGAAGGAGCTCTCGACCGAAGCACTGGTGACCGCGGCCGCCGCGGTTCCGACCGACACGGCGTCGCTGGTCCAGTCGCTGGACACGGGGAACGGCATCTCGCCGTCGAGCCCCGACTCGGCCGGGATCACGTGGCTGTCGACGAAGAACCGTCTGGTCATGGCCGACTCCGAGGTCAACGAGTACAACTACTACAGCGGTGTCAACCTCTGGGGGCTGTCGATCACCAGGCCGCCGACGGTCCTCTCCACGGGGACGACCCTCGGCTGGTCGAACGAACCGACCGGCATCGCCTTCGACGCCGCCAACGGCCGGATCTTCACCACCGACGACAACCGGAAGCGGATCTACGAGGTCTCGGTCGGTGCCGACGGGCACCCGGGCACGTCCGACGACTCGGTCACCAGGTCGTTCGACACCACGAGCTACGGAAACTCGGATCCGGAGGACGTGGTCTACGACGCCACCCACAACTGGCTCCACATCGCCGACGGCTCGAACCGAGAAGTCTTCACCATCAAACCCGGCTCGAACGGCATCTTCGAAGGCGGCGGGGACGACATCATCACCAACTTCGATGTCGACGTGGACGGGGTCCGCGATCCCGAAGGCATCGCCTACGACCCGGCGACCGACGCCCTGACGATCGTCGACTACCGGCGACTCGTGACCGCCGAGTACAACATCGGCGGCGGGCTGCGGCGCTTCGTCGACATCAGCGCATCCAATGGTTCTCACCCCGCCGGAGGCACGTGGGCGCCGGCCAGCTCCGGCAGCGGGATCAGTCTGTGGGTCGTTGACCGAGGGGTCGACGCGTCCTCACCGCGTGACGGAAAACTCTACGAACTGTCCGTGCCCGGGTCGGGCCCGCCCCCGACGCCGCAGCCCGATGTCGATGTCTCGCCGTCGTCGGTGTCGTTCGGCCAGGTCATGACGGGTGCGACGTCGGAACGCACGGTGGCGGTGTCGAACACCGGGACGGCGACGTTGTCGGTGTCGTCGGCTGCCACCAGCGGATCGGGGTTCTCCGTCGTCTCCGGTGGAGGGTCGTTCACCCTCGCTGCGGGAGCGACGCGACAGGTCGTGGTGCGGTTCTCGCCCACGGCGGTGCAGTCGTACTCCGGAAGTCTGACGGTGACGTCGAACGACCCCGACGAGGCAACGGTCGTCGTGCCATTGTCCGGTTCGGGCGTCTCGGAGCCGACGGGCTCGGGTGAGGTCGCCTTGGAGGCGACGTACTCGGGTGGATCGTCGGGCTCGGCGTCGGTCTCCACGTCGAACGTGGTCAATGGCTCGACCGGTCGCCTCTACGTCGCCTACGTGACGTCGAAGTCGTACCAGCCGGTGACGGGCGTGACGGGTCTGAGCGGCTCGTGGCAATCGGTGGCCGCGCAGTGCGCCGGCCGGAGTCAGACGTCGATGTCGGTGTTCATGACGACGACTGCATCAGCGTCGTCTCTGGTCACGGCGTCGATGGACGGTTCCCCGACCAATGCCGCGATCACGGTCATGGAGTACTCGGGCGTCGACCTGTCGAACCCGATCGGTGCAGTGGCGTCGGCCAACACCAACGGTGTGTCCGGTGGTTGTTCCGGCGGGTCGGACGGGTCGTCGTACTCGGTCGGTCTCGCGTCGGTCTCCTCGCCGTCATTGGTCGTCGGAGCCGTCGGGATGCGGAACAAGTCGCACACACCGGGGTCGGGCTTCGTCGAGCGGGTCGAGTTCACGCAGGGCACGGGCGGCGGCAGCGCAGGACTCGCGGTCGAGGATCGAGCGGTGACCACCGGCGGTTCGGTGAACGTCACCGGCCAGATCTCCGGCACCGTCGACTGGGCCCTCGTCGCCCTCGAGATCCGGGCCGCCCTCAGCTGAGAAAGGGCCGGCTCGCACTCGGGGTCGGTTGACCGCGCGGAGATCCTCGCGTGGAGATTTGCGCGTCGCAAAGTTGTCAATCATGCACTCAGGTTTTATGCTGGCCTCTGTCGAGACGTCAGGGAATCCCCCATGGTTCGTGGCAGTCTCGGAGCTCCCCCTTCTGATCCACGCTCCCACTGGAGGCAACAACCATGCCCAAGGCCGTCGGAATCGACCTCGGTACCACCAACTCCGTCGTCTCGGTCCTCGAGGCCGGCGACCCGGTCGTCATCCCCAACAGCGAGGGCTCGCGCACCACGCCCTCTGTCGTCGCCTTCTCCAAGGGGGGCGAGGTGCTCGTCGGCGAGGTGGCCAAGCGCCAGGCGATCACCAACCCTGATCGCACCATTCGCTCCGTCAAGCGCCACATCGGCACCGGCTGGACCGTCGACATCGACGGCAAGGACTACACGCCGCAGGAGATCTCGGCCCGCACACTGCAAAAGCTCAAGCGGGACGCGGAGTCGTACCTGGGCGACACCGTCACGCAGGCGGTCATCACCGTCCCGGCGTACTTCGACGACGCCCAGCGCACCGCGACCAAGGAAGCCGGCGCCATCGCCGGTCTCGAGGTGCTCCGCATCATCAACGAGCCGACGGCGGCCGCGCTCGCCTACGGCCTCGACAAGGAAGGCGACGACGACCAGACGATCCTCGTGTTCGACCTCGGCGGCGGTACCTTCGACGTGTCGGTGCTCGAGATCGGCGACGGCGTGTTCGAGGTCAAGTCGACCCACGGCGACACCAGCCTCGGTGGCGACGACTGGGATCAGCGGGTCATGGACTGGCTCGTCGATCAGTTCAAGGCGGCCCACTCGGTCGACCTGTCCAAGGACAACATGGCCAACCAGCGGCTCAAGGAAGCGGCCGAGAAGGCCAAGATCGAACTGAGCCAGGTCCAGTCGACCCAGATCAACCTGCCGTTCATCACCGCCACCCAGGACGGACCGCTCCACCTCGACGAGCAGCTCACCCGGGCCAAGTTCCAGGAACTGACCGCCGACCTCCTCGAGCGGTGCAAGGACCCCTTCGAGCAGGCGCTCAAGGACGCCGGCAACGGTAAGGGCGATCTCGACCACGAGATCCTCGGCGGCGGTTCGACCCGCATGCCGGCGGTCACCGAGATGGTCACCGAGTTCACCGGCGAAGAGCCCCACAAGGGTGTCAACCCGGACGAGGTCGTCGCCATCGGCGCCGCCGTCCAGGCCGGCGGGCTCAAGGGCGACGTGAAGGACGTGCTGCTGCTCGACGTCACGCCGCTGAGTCTCGGCATCGAGACCAAGGGCGGTGTCATGACCCGCCTCATCGAGCGCAACACCACCATCCCCACCAAGCGGACCGAGGTGTTCACGACCGCCGAGGACATGCAGCCGTCGGTCGAGATCCACGTCCTCCAGGGCGAGCGCGAGATGAGCCAGTTCAACAAGACGCTCGGCAAGTTCCAACTCGTCGACCTGCCCCCGGCCCCCCGTGGCGTGCCCCAGATCGAGGTCACCTTCGACATCGACGCCAACGGCATCGTCCACGTCTCCGCCAAGGATCGGGCCACCGACAAGGAACAGTCGATGACCATCACCGGTCAGAGCTCGCTCGCCAAGGACGACATCGAGCGCATGGTCAAGGACGCCGAGGCGCATGCCGACGAGGACTCCCAGCGCCGCGAAGAGGCCGAGGCCCGCAACCAGGGCGAGAACCTCGTGTACCAGACCGAGAAGCTGCTCAAGGAGCAGGGCGACAAGCTCGAGGGTGACGACAAGACCAAGGTCGAGGACACCCTCGCGGCACTGAAGACCGCGCTGTCGGGCGACGACGTGGCCGAGATCAAGCAGGCCACCGAGAACCTCATGACCAGCTCGCAGGACTTCACGCAGAAGCTCTACGAGTCGGCCGCGCAGTCGGACGCCGAGTACCCGGGTTCCGGTGCCGGCGCCACCTCGGCCGACGACGACGAGGTCGTCGACGCCGAGATCGTCGACGAGGACGAGTGATCGTCGTCCCATGAGCGAGCCGCACGACATCGACGACGCCGCCGGCGCGGTCGACGATCCGGACGAGTCACGCGACGACGACGGTGCGCCGATCGCACCGGACGAGGCGCCCGACGAGCCGGCCGAGATCACCATCGGCCAACTCGATGCCCTCGTCGCCGAGCGCGACCAGTTCCTCGACGCCTACCAACGAGCGGCGGCCGACTTCGACAACTTCCGCAAGTTGTCCCAGAAGCGGATCGCCGACGAGGTGAACCGCAGCCAGGGAAGTTTCGTCGAGCGATTGCTCCCGGTGCTCGACGCCATCGACGCCGCCCGCGCCCAGGGGCACGAGCACGTCGATGCCGTCGCCGGCCAGCTCTACGGCTTCCTCGAGAAGGAGGGCCTCGAGCGGGTCGATCCGGTCGGCGCCGACTTCGACCCCAACGTCGCCGAAGCGGTCGTCCACGAACCCGGCGACGCGGGCGAGGATCGGGACCATCCGGTCGTCACCGAGGTCCTGCGCACCGGCTATCTGTGGAACGGCCGGGTGATCCGCCCGGCCATGGTCAAAGTGGCGGGGTGACCACACAGGATCTTGCGGCCGTTGTGGCGACCCCTGCACTGAAACGGCCGCAAGATCGAGTTGTCCGCGAGCAGGAGGTGAAATCCGATGGCGCCACAACGTGAATGGTTCGAGAACGACTACTACAAGACGCTCGGCGTCGCAGAGTCGGCCACCAAGGCCGAGATCACCAAGGCGTATCGGAAGCTGGCTCGGGAGAGCCACCCCGACCAGCATCCCGGCGACGACGCAGCCGAGGATCGGTTCAAGGACGCGTCTGCGGCCTACGACGTGCTCGGTGACGAGGCCAAACGCAAGGAGTACGACGAGGTACGACGTCACGGCCCCGCGGCCGGCATGGGCGGCGCCGGTGGGCCCGGTGGCTTCCGGTTCGACAGCGGCGACGCCGGCGACCTCGGCGACATCTTCGGTGGTCTGTTCAACCGGGGATCCGGTGGTGGACGTGGCCGGGGCGGTCGCGGCGCCGGCCCGCAGCGCGGAGCCGACCTCGCAGCATCGCTCCATCTCCAGTTCGAAGACGCCGTCAAGGGACTGACCACCACCGTCCACCTGACCTCGGAGGCCGCGTGCACGCGCTGCAACGGCAACGGGTCCGAACCGGGTTCGACGCCCCTGGTGTGCACCGACTGCGGCGGACGCGGCGTGCGCGACGAGAATCAGGGCTTCTTCTCGTTCTCGCAGCCGTGTCCGACGTGTCAGGGCCGGGGCGTGACGATCACCGATCCGTGCACCAACTGCCGGGGCACCGGCGTCGAGCACCGACCCCGCGAGATCAAGGTACGGATACCGGCCGGCGTCCGCTCCGGACAGAAGATCCGGCTGAAGGGTCGGGGTGGCCCCGGTCGAAACGGCGGCCCGCCCGGAGACCTGGAGGTCACCGTCGACGTCGGCACGCATCCGATCTTCGGGCGATCGGACGACGACCTCACGGTCACCGTGCCGGTGACGTTCCCCGAAGCCGCCCTCGGGGCCGAGATCGAGGTGCCAACGCTCGGCGGCGACGCCGTCAAGATCAAGGTTCCCGCGGGCACGCGCTCAGGGAAGGTCTTCCGCCTCTCGGGCCGCGGCGTCGACCGCAAGGGGACGAAGGGATCGCTGCTCGTCACCATCGAGGTCGCGGTTCCTGCCAAGCTGTCCAAGGAGGAGCGCAAGGCGATCGAAACGCTCGCCGACCTCGCCGACGAGTCGCCACGCGACAACGCGTGGGGGCCACATGGGGGTGTGAGCTGAAGTGTCGGGATCCAAGACGAGAGCCGTGTACGTCATCTCGGTTGCCGCCGAACTCGCCGGCGTGCATCCGCAGACCCTGCGCATCTACGAGCGCAAGGGTCTGATCGATCCGGCCAGGACCAGCGGAGGGAGCCGCCGGTTCTCCGACGCCGACATCGACATGTTGCGCCGCATTTCCGAACTCACCGACGACGGGCTGAACCTCGCCGGGGTGAAGCGGGTGATGGCGCTCGAGGCCGAGGTCGAGCGACTGCACGACGAACTGGCCGAGGCACGGGCGGCGGTGGGCCACGCGGTCGAATCGACGCATCGGCAGTATCGACGTGATCTCGTGCCGCTCCGCCAAGCGGTCACGGTGTTCGGCCGGGTCGACCTGCCGAAGCGGTAGGGGAGAACCGGCCGAATGGCCTACTGACAGTAGCTGGTCAACTCCTTATCGTGGTGTCTGGTACTGCGGTCGACTCGGACAGGGGTCGCTGCAGGCCGAAGTGGAACAGCGTTCGCGACGACCCAGGGAGGCGTCGTGCGGTGCGCTGCTCCGACGCCGGAGGGCGCCGACACCCGTGGTGTGTGTCGGCGCCCGTCCCGCGTCTGCCCCACGGGCCGACGACCCGTGATCCCTGGTCGGCCGTCGAAGTTGAGTGTCATGTAGTCAAGTTTTCTGAGTGGGTGTAGACTGCGACCATGGCTCTGGACCCGAACAAGTGGACCCTCAAGACCCAAGAAGCATTCTCGGCCGCGGTCGAGCAGGCCAAGACGCTCAACAACCCCGAGGTCACGCCGGACCATCTGCTCGCGGCGCTGCTGCGTCAGACCGAGGGCGGCATCACGCTCCCCATCCTCGAGAAGGTGGGCCTCGACTCGCGTCGTATCCAGAACGCCGCCGACGAGGCCGTCGCCAAGCTCCCCAAGGCCTATGGCGGCTCCGAGCCCCGGCTCGCTCGCGACCTCCAGTCGGTGATGACGGCGGCGGACGAGGCCCGCGTGGAACTCGGCGACGAGTACCTGTCGGTCGAACACCTCCTCCTCGCGCTGGCCGAGACGGTGGGCGCCACCAAGGAGGACCTCCTCCACGCGCTGCGAGAGGTCCGGGGCAGCCACCGCGTCACGAGCCAGAACCCCGAGGACCAGTACCAGGCGCTCGAGCGGTACGGACGTGATCTCACCGCCGCGGCGCGCGCCGGAAAGCTCGACCCCGTCATCGGCCGCGACGAGGAGATCCGGCGGGTCATCCAGGTGCTCAGCCGCCGGACGAAGAACAACCCGGTGCTCATCGGCGAGCCCGGCGTGGGCAAAACGGCCGCCGTCGAGGGTCTCGCCCGCCGCATCGCCGACGGCGACGTCCCCACCTCGCTGGAGGACAAGCGGGTCGTCAGCCTCGACATCAGCTCGATGGTCGCCGGTGCCAAGTATCGCGGCGAGTTCGAGGAGCGGCTCAAGGCAGTGCTCAAGGAGATCACTGATTCCGACGGCCAGATCATCACCTTCATCGACGAGATGCACACCGTCGTCGGTGCCGGCGCGTCCGAGGGGTCCACCGGTGCAGGCGACATGCTCAAGCCCATGCTGGCTCGCGGTGAGCTTCGCATGATCGGTGCGACCACGCTCGACGAGTTTCGCAAGTACGTCGAGAAGGATCCCGCGCTCGAGCGCCGCTTCCAGCAGGTCATGGTCGGTGAGCCCTCGGTCGAGGACTCGGTCGCCATTCTCCGTGGCCTCAAAGAGCGCTACGAGGTCCACCACGGCGTGCGGATCCAGGACGCCGCGCTCGTCGCCGCCGCCCAACTCTCGGACCGCTATCTCACCGGCCGATTCCTCCCCGACAAGGCCATCGACCTCATGGACGAGGCGGCGTCGAAGCTGCGCATCGAGATCGACTCGCTCCCGACCGAGATCGACGTCGTCGAGCGACGCGTCCGTCAACTCGAGATCGAGCGGGTGGCGCTGGCCCGCGACGCCGACGCAGGGTCGATCGACGACACCTCACAGACCCGCCTCGACGACCTCGACGGCGAGCTCGCCAACCTGCGCGAGGAACGCGACGGCATGCTCGCCCAGTGGGACCGTGAGAAGCAGGCCATCGGGGTCATCCGCTCGCTGAAGGAGGAGCTCCAGACCTTCGAGGAGGGTCTCGAACGCGAAGCCGATCTCGAGAAGGCGGCCGAGATCCGCTACGGACGCATCCCCGAGCTCGAGCGACAGATCGACGACGCCACCGAGAACCTGGCCGAGCTCCAGTCCGAGTCGCGCATGCTCAAGGAGGAGGTCGACGAAGAGGACATCGCCGAGATCGTGAGCCGCTGGACCGGTGTGCCCGTCGCCCGCCTGATGGAGGGCGAGATGGCCAAGCTGGTTCGGATGGAGGACGTCCTCCACGAGCGTGTCATCGGTCAGGACCAGGCGGTCGAGGCAGTGGCCAACGCCATCCGCCGATCCCGCGCCGGGTTGTCCGACCCCAATCGTCCCATCGGGTCGTTCCTGTTCCTCGGCCCCACCGGCGTCGGCAAGACCGAGCTCGCTCGCACCCTGGCCCACTTCCTCTTCGACGACGAGCGGGCCATGGTCCGCATCGACATGTCGGAGTACATGGAGAAGCACTCCGTCGCCCGCCTCGTGGGTGCTCCTCCCGGCTACGTCGGCTACGACCAGGGCGGCCAGCTCACCGAGGCCGTCCGCCGTCGGCCGTACTCGGTCGTGCTCCTCGACGAGCTCGAGAAGGCGCACAACGACGTGTTCAACATCCTCCTGCAGGTGCTCGACGACGGTCGCCTCACCGACGGCCAGGGCCGCACGGTCGACTTCTCCAACACGGTGCTCATCATGACGTCGAACATGGTCGGCGAACCCCGCGACCACCTGCGGCCGGAGTTCGTGAACCGCATCGACGACATCGTCCGGTTCCGCGAGCTCACGCGAGCAGACCTCGCGCCGATCGTCGACATCCAGCTCGACTCGCTGCGCCGTCGTCTGGTGGCCAAGCGCATGACCCTCGACGTGACCGACGCCGCCAAGGAGAAGCTGACCTCGCTCGGCTACGACCCCGCCTACGGTGCCCGGCCGCTCAAGCGGGTCATCCAGTCCGAGGTGGCCGACCGCATCGCCGGCGCAATCCTCGACGGTCGCCTCACCGACGGCGACGCGGCCACGCTGGACGTGGATGGTGAGGACCTGACGTTGGAGACCACCCAACCCGTCTGACCCCGGGAGGTACCCTGCCGCCCCATGGGAAGCCGAGGGCGAGCCGTCCTCGGTCGTCGCCGGTGATCCCGCAGTGACCGACGACACGGCGCGCTCGGGGCCTCCGACGGTCGCCCCCGCCGGCGACGACGTCGAGCTCTACGCGCCGCCGCCCGAGCGCCGCTCGTTCGCGCCCACCGACGTGCTGCGCTTGGTCATCGGGGCGATCGTCATCGCCGTCGGCGCCCTCATCGCCGGGAGCGCACAATCGACCATCGCAGGCCTCGAGGCCGACCTCCTCGCGGCCTTCTCCCGATTCCCCGACTCGGTCGAGAACTCGATCCTCTCGCTCGCCCAACTGGTCACCGGCGCCGTCCCGACGGTGGTGCTCCTGTTCCTGCTCTGGCGCCGGCGGTTCAAGCTGGTTCTCATCCTCGTCGCGGCGACGATCATCGCGTCCTATGGCGTCGTCGTGGCCGACGCCATCGTCCTCGACGAGGACCTCAGCGCGCTCGTCGACCAGTTGACGGCCAACGACACCAGTGGCGCCATCATCGACGAGTCGTTCCCCAACTCGAATGCGCTCGCATCGACCACGGCGATCGTCGTGATCGCCGGTCAGTTCCTGTCGAGGCGGTGGAAGCGGACGCTGTGGTGGATGATCGCGATCCTGGTCTTCCTCCGGCTGGTGGCGGTGGCGCACCCGGCGTTCGACTTCGTGCTCGCGCTCGGGGTCGGGCTGTTCACCGGGTCACTGATCCTGTTGCTGTTCGGATCTCCGTCGACCGAGCCGCGTCCGGCCGAGTTGTTGGCGGCACTGCGCGGCGCCGGCTTCCGTCCACGTCGCATCGATCGACCCGAGGACCAGGACGGCCAGGCGATCCGGTACCAGTTCATCGGCGACGACGACCGCGCCCATCGCGTGACCCTGCGTACCCCGGACGAGCGCGATGGCGACGCCCTGTCGCGCCTCTACCAGAACATCCGGTACCGGTCGTCCGAGGTCGCCAACGCCTACGGGAGCATCAAGCGCCGCATCGAGCACGAAGCACTGGTGCTCTCGCTGGCGGATCGGGCCGGGGTGCGGGTCGACCGGGTCGAACGCATCGGGACGACGGCCGGGGGTTCTGCCTTCCTCGTGACCACCCCGACGCCCACGCGACGGATCGAACCCGATGACCTCGAGACTCCGGGGTTGCTGGAAGACCTGTGGCGACAACTCGGCGCGCTCCACGACACCGGACTCGCCCATCGAGGCCTCTCGCTCGAGGCGCTCCGCATCGACGACGGGGGAGCGGTACGGCTGACCGACTTCGACCAGGCCCGAACCGCGGCTGACGAACGGGAACAAGCGCGCGACATCGCCGAACTCCTCGTCGAGACCGCCGTGGTGGTGGGTGCGACACCGGCCGTCTCGGCTGCAGTCGACGCAATCGGCGTCGACGCGGTCGCCCCGTCGCTGCGCATGCTCCAGCCCCTGGCGCTCCCGTCGGCGACGCGAGCGCGCGCCGGTGAAGAGGAAGGGTTGCTCGACGCGTTGCGTGACGAGGTGAACCGACTCACCGGCGAGCCCGGCCTCGAGCTCGAGGAGCTCGAACGGATCAAGCCGCGCACGGTGCTCATCGTGGCTGCCTCGACGCTCGCGTTCTACTCTCTCCTCCCCCAGCTCGCGAACCTCCAGAGCACGGTCGACGCGTTCGGGAACGCGAACGTCGCCTGGATCGCCGCGGCCATCCTCGCGTCGTCGTTCACCTACCTCTTCGCTGCGATCGCGTTCCAGGGCGCGGTGGCCGACCGCATTCCGTTCGCACCGAACGTGCGGGCCCAGTTGGCCGCATCGTTCGCCGGTCTGGTCGGGCCCGGCGGAGCCGGGGGTTTCGCGCTCACCGCCCGATTCCTCGAGCGAATGGGCGTGAAGGGCGCGGAGGCGGGTGCCTCGGTCGCGGTCAACGCCATTGCCGGCGCCGTCGTCCACGTGTCCCTGATGATCGGGTTCTTCGTGTGGACCGGTTCTGCCGACATCGGCGGGTTCTCACTCCCGAAGAGCTCGACGGTGTTCCTCCTCCTCGCAGCCGTCCTCACGATTGTCGGACTGCTGCTGCTGATCCGACCGATCCGCACCCGGGTCGTGGGACCCCTGGTCGACGGCGTCAAGACCGCGTTGGGCCAGATCGGCCGGGTCTTCCAGGACCCCACACGGGTTGTCACGCTCTTCGGCGGTTCCGTCGGGATCACGCTCACCTACCTGGCCGGCGTCATGGCGTCGGTCCAAGCCTTCGGGGGCGGCCTGTCGCTGGCGCAGGTGGGGGCCGCGTACCTCGGCGCCGTGACCATCGCGACCGTCTCGCCGACGCCCGGCGGCCTCGGCGCACTCGAGTCGGCGATGATCGCGGGCTTCACCGGATTCGGACTGGACGCCGGTGTGGCGGTGTCGGCCACACTCACGTTCCGGCTGGCCACGTTCTGGCTCCCGATCCTGCCGGGCTGGGCCACGCTCGGCTGGATGCAGCGCAACGACGAACTCTGACGAGGAACCATCTCCATGATTGTCATCGCCGGGATCCCGAGCGTCCTGCTCGCCCGCAGCGACCGCGTCGGTGAGGGTTGACCGTGGGTCTGTTGCGCAAGGACCGCCCGCTCCTCCATCGCTATTTCGACGAGACATCGCCGCAGCTCGACCACTTCGGCTGGCTGCTGGCGCTCACCGTCGCGACCGTCGCCGCGATGTCCCTGATCGATGTTCGAGACACCACCGACCGCGCCCTACCGGCCATCCAGTCGACGATGCTCGGCCTCGTCGTCGGAGTGACGCTCCTCCTGGCGCTCCGTGCGGCCGGAGTCGCCCGCCGCTTCCGTGTCGGCGCCGACGTCTTCATCGCGTTGGCGTCGGTGGTCAGCGTCGTCCTGCTGATCGTCGAACTCACCACCGATGCGGATCTGAGCGCCTGGCAGTCGGATCGACAGTCACCGATCTGGCTGGTGGTCTCGGTGCTGACCCCCTTCGCAGTGATCCGCCGTCTCGTCCGTCACCGGACGGTCAGCCGTCAGACGCTCGAGGGCGCGATCGCCGCCTACCTGCTCATTGCACTGGCGTTCTCCTCGATCTTCCTCGCCATCGACTCCGTCCAGAACGCAGCGTTCTTCGCCGAGGGTGCCGGGCAGCCGACGACGTCGTTCATGTACTTCAGTCTGGTCACCATCGCGACGGTGGGCTACGGCGATCTGTCGCCGGCGACGGAGGTCGGGCGATTGTTCGCGTCCTTCGAGGCTGTCGTCGGTCAGGTGTACCTGGTCACGATCGTCGCCATGGTTGTCGGCCTGATGATCCAGCAACGCCACACCGACTGACGGTCCTGCGGCGACCTCCGGGCCTGCGACGAGGCCGGCGTGGTTCAGCCCTCGCCGCCATAGGTGCCGAAGCTCCAGATGTTTCCCTCCCGGTCGCGGACCGAGAAGCCCATGCCCTCGGGGTCATAGTGCGGTGCCTCGGGTGCACGGATCACGTCGAGACCAGCGACCTGGCATCGCTCCCAGACGCTCTGGGGGTCGGCCGTGACCACATAGAGCGACTGGTCACCGGGACGGTGCAGGAACTCGTTTCCCTCCACGAAGGTGCCGACCTGGAGGATCCCGCCCTCGGGCCAGCGGATCTGGCTGTGTACGACCACGCTCGGGTCGTCGTCGTCGGGCACGACCAGTTGCTCCTCGAACCCGAACACCTGGGTGAGGAACCGGATGCCCTCCAGCGCATCGGCGTAGCTGACCTCGGCCCAGATGCCCCCGGTGCTCGTCCCGGAAGGAGCCTGGACGGTGAAGCCGGAGCCGTCGGCCCGGGTCGCATACTCATCGAGGTCGAGGTCTTCGATCGTCTGCGACAGCATCCACCGGTGGCCGTAGGGGTCGGTCAGGGTTCCGTGTCGTGCACCGTGGGGCTGGTCGGCCGGTTCGCCGAGGGAGGTCGCGCCTGCTGCGACGGCACGAGCGAACATCTCGTCGACGTCGCCGACCTCGAGGTGGAGGGTCGTGGTGGTGCCGCCGAGGGACTGCGGTGCGTGGACGCCCAGATCGGGGTACTCGTCGGAGAGCATGAAACGGGCGTCGCCGATCGTGAACTCGGCGTGCCCGAGCTTGCCGTCGTCGCCGACGACCCGGAACTGCTCGATCGCGCCGAGCGCGTCGCCGTACCAGGCGAGCGCGCCGGTCGCGTCGCGGGCGGCGAGATACGGGGTGACCGTGGCCACGTTGGTGGCCGTGCTGGTGGTGGTGCTCATGAGTCGCTTCCTGTCGGGGAGGTCGATGGTCGATGGTGGTTCGGGGTCGAGACCGAGTTCTGTGACGAGTCGGGCGCGCAGGTCGCGCGTGAATCGGGACCGGGGCTGCTGGCGCCCTGCCGCGAAGGCGAGTGCCTCGAACGGGTCGCGGTCCGGTGTGTCGCTGCTCATCGGTCACTCCCTCCGTGGATCTCGTCATAGATGGATCGGAACGCGTTGCGGGCCCGTACGAGCAGCACCTCGGTCGCGCCCTCGGTTCGCCCGAGGCTCTCGGCCACCTGGCGGACGGGGAGCTCGTCGAGGTACCGGAGGGTCAGCGCGCTGCGATGGTGCGCCCCCAGACGGGCGAGCACCCGATGGGCAACGAGCAGGTCGAGATGCACGTCCCATGGGTCGTCGGCCGTGGCCGGCTGCGACTCCACGGCGGTGAACAGGCGATCTTCACGCTCGCGCCGCCGCCAGTGGTCGACGAGCTTGTGGCGGGCGACGCCGATGAGCCAGGCGATGGTCAGATCCGGGACCGCATCCCGCTGCACGGCGTCGGCGGCGGCGAGGAAGGTCTCCGATGTGAGGTCTTCGGCGGTGCTCGCCGACCCGCATCGGGACGCCAGGTAGCCGTACACCTCCGGCATGGAGGCGTCGTACAGCTCGACGAGCTGCCTGCGCTGGTCGTCGAGGGCGGGTGCCGATACGTCGCTCACTGTCCCCTCCATCGTCGCGACGACAGGAATCCCTACACCCTGATGCGGCAGGCTTGCCCGATGCGCCGCTCCCTCCTTGCCCTGGTCGCCGCACTCCTCGTGCTTGCAGCGTGCGGAGGCGACGATGACACTGCGTCGCCCGACTCGTCGACGACCAGTGCGTCGGCAGATGCCGAGACCACGACATCCACGACCTCTGCGCCTGATCTGCCGCCGTCGGTCGACGCGCTCCTCGCCGGCGACCAGGTCCTCAACATTCCACACGCCGGGGGCGATCAGGACTACCCCCACTCGACGATGTACGCGTTCAGCGAGTCGGTCGAGGCCGGTGCCGACGTGCTCGAGTTCGACATCCGGACATCGGCGGACGGGGTGGTCGTGATCCACCACGACGAAGACACCGCGAAGACCACGCCGGAGTCGCTCGTCGTGGCCGACACCGACCTGGCCACGTTGCAGGCACTCGACAAGGCGTACTGGTTCAGCGCCGAGTGTTGGCCGTGCCAGGACCGACCGGAGGAGGAATACGTGTTCCGGGGTGTCCGCACCGGGGAGACGCCGCCGCCCGCTGGCTACTCGCCCGACGACTTCCGCCTGGTGACCCTCGAGGAGTTGAGCGACCGGTTCCCCGACGTCCCCTTCGACATCGAGATCAAGGGTGAGGGCGAGGACGGTGCGCGTAACGCCCGCGCGCTCGCCAGCGAACTCACGGCGCTGGGTCGGACCGAGTCGACCGTCGTGGTGTCGTTCGAGTCGGACGTGGTCGCGGCGTTCCACGAGGCGGCCCCCGATGTCGTGACCAGTCCGGGCGTCGCGGAGATGACCGCCTGGCTCCTCGAGGACGAGCCGCTGGCTGACCACCACCGGGTGGTGCAGGTTCCGCCGGTGTTCAGTGGTGTCGAGGTCCTGACGCCCGAGAGCATCGCCAAGGCCCACGGTGACGGCCTCGAGATCTGGGTGTGGATGGACACGGCATCGGAGCAGGAGAACGAGGCGTTCTACCGGTCGCTGATCGAGATGGACATCGACGGGATCATCGCCGGCCGCCCCGCAGCTGCGAGCGCCGCCATCGGCCGCTGATGAGCAGCGCCACCGACGCCTGGTCGGGCGATGCCTGCTCGCTCGTCGAGGCGTTCCGGGCCGGCGACCGCAGCCCGGTCGAGGAGCTCGACGCCACGCTGAACGCCATCGAGAGCACCGACCTCAACTGCTTCTCGTTCGTCGACCCCGATCGCGCACGCGCCGCCGCCCGGTCCGCCGACCTCGACAAGCCCTTCGGCGGGGTCCCCGCCGGCATCAAGGAGCTCGAGGCGGTCGCCGGTTGGCCCCACACCGAAGCGTCGCTGGTCTTCCGGGATCGGGTCGCGGACCACACCAGCGTCGCGACCGAGCGCCTCCTCGACGACGGCGGTGCTGTCCCCGTCGGGCTCACGACCGCGAGCGAGTTCGGCGGCCTCAACGTCAGCGTCTCCAAGCTCAACGGCGTCGCCCACAATCCGTGGCGCCACGGCCGCACGGTCGGTGGGTCGTCGGGCGGCTCGGCGGCGGCAGTGGCCGGTGGTCTCGTCGCCCTGGCGAGCGGTGGCGACGGCGGGGGCTCGATCCGCATTCCCGCCGGCTACACCGGCCTCCTGGGGATGAAGGGAACGTTCGGCCGGACACCACGTAGCCCCAGGGCCTACATGCGTCCGCACACCGTCGTGCTCGGGAACCTGGCGCGGTCGGTTCGCGATGCGGCCCGGTTCTACGACGTCATCACCGGCCCCCATGGCGGTGACCCCACCAGCCTGCCGAAGCACGCGAGCTTCGAGGCCGGACTCGGCTCCCATGATCTGGCCGGCACGCGGGTGACGATCGTGCCGGCGCTGGGTGGCGTCACCCTCGAGCCCGGCGTCGAGGAGCGCATCAGAGCCGAGGCCGAGTTGCTCGTCGCCGAGACGGGCATGGTGCTCGTGGACCGGGCCGTCGAGCCCCCGAACCTCACCGCGCAGTGGGCCATGGGAAACCTGGCCACCCTGCTCGCCGACCTGGGCGACCGTTGGCCGGCGTGCGCACCCGACATGACCGAGGAGGTCGCCATGGGACTCCGGCTGGCGACCGGCGTCTACAACCTCCATACCGCCGCAGCCGCCGAGAAGATGCGGGTCGAGGCCAACGAGGAGATGGCTCGGGTCTTCGACGACGTCGACTTCGTCATCGCCGCCACGAACCCCGGTCCGGCGTTCCCCGCCGAGTGGACCACATCGAGCCCCACCGACAGCTTCATCGGATGGGCCCAGTCGAGCACCCTGGCCCGGTGGATCTCTCGGGGGCTGCTGGGCACCGTCCGTACGGCCGCCGGCGTCGCCCCGAGTGCGCCGAGCCGGATCCTCGACCGGGCATCGAAGCAGTTCCCGGACCTCATCGCGATGGGGGCACTGACCATCATCTCGAACATCTACGGGAACCCAGCCGTCTCGATCCCGGCCGGCACCGTCGACGGGCTCCCGGTCGGGATGCAGGTGCTCGGTCGACACCACCACGACGCCCTGCTCTTCGACGTCGCGCTCGCCGTCGAGCGTGAACGACCCTGGCCCACCGTGGCACCGCCCGGGCGTTCGCCGTCGTCGCGGCGGTCGGGTACCGTGTGACAACGGCTCTCCACGGGGGGAGCCGGTCCGAGTTTTCGGGCCGCGCAGCGGATCAGAGCCGTTCACGATCGCACCAGCAGAGGAGGCTCACATGCCGGCCACCATCGTCGTGGGTACGCAATGGGGAGACGAAGGCAAGGGCCGTTTCGTCGACCTGTTCTCCAAGGAGATGTCGATGGTGGTGCGCTACCAGGGCGGCCACAACGCCGGTCACACCATCGTGGTCGACGGCGAGTCCTTCGCGCTCCAGCTCATCCCCTCCGGGGTCCTCTACGACCACATCACGCCGGTCATCGGCAACGGGGTGGTCGTCGATCCCAAGGTCATGCTGGCCGAGATCGCGATGCTCGAGTCGCGCGGCGTCAGCTGCGACCGGCTCCGCCTGTCGGGCAACGCCCACCTCATCTTTCCGTACCACCAGTTGCTCGACCGCATGACCGAGCGCTGGCTGGGCCGCAACAAGCTCGGCACCACCAAGCGTGGCATCGGTCCGGCCTACGCCGACAAGGCGTCTCGCGTCGGCATCCGTGTCCAGGACCTCTACGACGAGAAGATCTTCCGCGAGAAGCTGCGCGTCGTCCTCCGCGAGACCAACCCGGTGCTCGCCAAAGTCTACAACCAGCTCCCGGTCGACGAGGAGGAGATCGCCGAGACGTACCTCGGGACCTACCGCGACGCCATACAGCCCTACGTCGATGACACCGTGAACCTCGTCCACGAAGGACTCGAGCGGGGCGAGCACATCCTCTTCGAGGGAGCACAGGCCACCTTCCTCGACCTCGACCACGGCACCTACCCCTACGTGACCTCATCGAACCCGATCGCCGGTGGCGCCACCACCGGTGCCGGGATCGGGCCTCTTCACGTCGAGCGCGTCGTCGGTGTCGCCAAGGCCTACCTGACCCGCGTGGGCAGCGGACCGTTTCCGACGGAGCTCTTCGGCGATCTCGGCGACTCGATCGTCGACATCGGCCACGAGTACGGCGTCAACACCAAGCGTCGCCGCCGCCCGGGCTGGTTCGACGCCGTCATGATGCGCCACGCCGTGCGCCTCAACTCCCTGTCGGAGCTGGCCATCACCAAGCTCGACGTGCTCGACACATTCGACACCATCAGGGTCTGCGTCGCCTACGAGCTCGACGGCCAACGCATCGAGCGCATGCCCGACAACCAGTCGGTGATCCACAAGTGCACGCCCATCTACGAAGAGCTGCCCGGCTGGAACACCGACCTCACCAAGTCCACCGAGCCGCACCACCTTCCCGACAACGCCAGACGCTATGTCGAGTTCCTCGAAGCCCAGTGTGGTGTCCCGATCTCGCTCCTCGGAGTCGGCCCGAGCCGCGACCAGTACGTCCAGCTCGCCTCGTGACGACCGCTAGTCTCCGTCCGCTGTGAAGGTCGTCGTCGTCGGATCAGGTGGGCGCGAGCACGCGCTGGCATCGGTGCTCGCCCGCACGTCCGATGTCGTGGTCACCCCCGGGAGTCCGGGGATCCCTGGCTCGGTCGACACGCCACCCGAGGAGCTCGAGGCCGACCTCTTCGTGATCGGTCCCGAGGCGCCGCTGGTCGACGGACTCGCCGATCGTCTGCGGGCGCAGGGACGGCTGGTGTTCGGCCCGGGTGCCGACGGTGCCGCGCTCGAGGGCTCGAAGGCATGGATGAAGGAGGTCGTGGCGGCTGCCGGCGTACCCACCGCTCGCTACGGCGCCTTCGACGAGCTCGAGCCGGCACTCGACTTCCTCCGAAATCTGCCCGGGCCCTATGTGGTGAAGACCGACGGACTGGCCGCCGGCAAGGGTGTGCTCGTCACCGCGAACCTGATCGACGCCGAGGACGACGTCCGGGCCAAGCTGGCGGGCGACAGCTTCGGGCCCGCCGGCCACACCGTGGTGATCGAGGAGTGTCTCGACGGACCCGAACTCAGCATCCTCGCGGTCTGCGACGGACAGACGGCGGTGGCGTTGGCGCCGGCCCAGGACTTCAAGCGCGTGGGCGACGGCGACACCGGCCCCAACACCGGCGGGATGGGTGCCTACTCGCCCGTGCCGAGCGTCGGCGACGACGTGGTCCGGACGGTGCTCGACGAGTTCATCGCACCGACACTCGCCGAGCTGCGCCGCCGAGGAATCGACTATCGGGGGACGCTCTATGCGGGACTCATGCTCACCGAGGGCGGGCCGAAGTTGATCGAGTTCAACGCCCGGTTCGGTGATCCCGAGGCCCAGGTGGTGCTTCCCCGGCTCACCAGCGACCTGGCGCAGCTCCTGGCCGAGGCTGCGGCAGGGTCGATCGAACACGAGCCGACCTTCACGGACGACGCCTGCGTCACCGTCGCCTGCGCGTCCGAGGCGTACCCGGCCTCACCGCGGCTGGGCGATGTGATCAGCGGGCTGGTCGCAGTCGATGGCTTCGATGGCGTCGACGTGTACTTCGCCGGTGTCCGCGCCGAGGGTGACGACCTCGTCACCTCCGGGGGCCGGGTGTTGTACGTGACGGGCATGGCGCCGACGATCGAGGAGGCGCGAGCGAAGGCCTACGCCGGTGTCGAGCGCATCACCTGGGACGGCATGCACCACCGCACCGACATCGCAGCCGACCCCTCGTGAACCCGTCGAACTGATCCGACCACGAACCACAGGAGATCCACCGTGGCCCCCGCAATCCGCAAGGTCGCCGTGCTCATGGGCTCGCCCCGCGACATGGACAAGATGAGCCCCGCAAAGGACACGCTCGAGGCGTTCGGCATCGAGGCCGACGTCCGCGTGCTCTCGGCGCACCGCAACCCGGCCGAGGTCACCGCCCTGGCCACATCCGCCCGAGAGGAGGGCTACTCGGCGTTCATCTGTGGCGCCGGGATGGCTGCCCATCTCGCCGGTGTCGTCGCTGCGCACACGACACTGCCGGTGATCGGCGTCCCGCTCTCGGGCGGCATCTCCGACGGACTCGACGCCCTGCTCGCCACCGTCCAGATGCCCAACGGCATCCCCGTGGCCACGGTGGCCGTCAACGGCTCGTTGAACGCTGCCCTGCTCGTGGTCCAGATGCTCGCCATCGACGACGCCGACCTGGCAGACAAGATCGTCGACGACCGACAGACCCGCGCCGCCGCGCAGTAAGGCCCTAGATGGTGCCGATGTCCCAGTGCGACGCGTCGAGCGAGGCCCAGGAGCGTTGGCCGGCGTCGGCCAGGTCGTCGTCGGTGACCGAATCCTCGCTGGCGACCACCTCTTCGGCGTGCTTGGCCGCGTTCGCCTGCTGCCGCTCGGTCATCTTCGTGACCTGGGCGGTGGCCTTGCGCTCTCGCCGACCCGGCTTGGTCCGCTTCGAGCCGCGGACCCCGGAACGCTTCAGTGCACAGTTGATGCACAGCGGCCGGGCATTGGCGCCGTTCACGTAGACGAGACAGTTCTCACAGAACGCGTCGCCGCACTGGCGGCACTCGTCTTCGGACTGGTCCCATCGGTGGCGTTGGCAATTCGGAATCATCAGGCCCTCCCGAGAGGCTCATCGGCATCGTCGGTCGCCCGCTTGAGGAAAATGTCCTCGTGCGCCCGAGGGTTGCCAGACTGGGGCCGTGCCCGAACCCGCTGACAACGCCGTCCCCAACGTCCTGGCCAGCCGGTACGCCAGCGCCGACATGGTCCGGATCTGGTCGCCGGAGCACAAGGTCGTCCTGGAACGGCGCCTGTGGATCGCCGTGCTCGAGGCGCAGGTGGCAGCAGGGCTCGACGTGCCCGACGGGGCACTCGATTCGTATCGGGCCGCGGTCGACAAGGTCGACCTCGCCGCCATCGAGGCCCGCGAGCGGGTCACGAAACACGACGTCAAGGCTCGGATCGAGGAGTTCTCGGCCCTCGCCGGTCACGAACTGATCCACGCCGGGATGACGTCGCGCGACCTCACGGAGAACGTCGAACAACTCCAGGTGCGGGCAGCGATGGAGCTCACCCGCGACCGGACCGTGGCGACGCTCGCCGCGCTCGCCCGGCTCGCCACCCGACATGCCGAGCAGCCGCTCGCCGCGCGGAGCCACAACGTCGCAGCCCAGGTCACCACGCTGGGCAAGCGCTTCGCCGTGGCCGGCGAGGAGCTGCTGGTCGCGTTCGACCGTCTCGACTCGCTCCTCGGCCGCTACCCGCTCCGAGGCATCAAGGGCCCGGTGGGAACCCAGACCGACCAACTCGATCTCCTCGGATCTGGCGACGCAGTCGACGCGGTCGAGGCGGCCGTCGCCGCGCATCTCGGGTTCGAGCGGACGCTCACCAACGTCGGCCAGGTGTACCCCCGATCACTCGACCTCGAGGTCGTCGGCGCGCTGGTGCAGCTCGCCTCCGGGCCGTCGTCGCTGGCCACGACCATCCGTCTCATGGCCGGCCAGGAGCTCGCCACCGAGGGATTCCTCCCCGGCCAGGTCGGCTCGTCGGCGATGCCACACAAGATGAACTCGCGCTCGTGCGAACGGGTCTGTGGTCTCAAGCACGTGCTCGCCGGCCACCAGGCCATGGTCACGTCGTTGGCCGGCGACCAGTGGAACGAGGGAGACGTGTCGTGTTCGGTGGTTCGTCGTGTCGCGCTTCCCGACGCGTTCTTGGCGATCGACGGCCTGTTCGAGACGTTCCTCACCGTGCTGCAGGGATTCGGCGCGTACCCATCGGTCATCGAGGCCGAGCTCGACCGCTACCTCCCGTTCCTCGCCACCAGCAAGGTCCTCATGGCCTCGGTCCGGGCCGGCGCCGGCCGTGAGGAGGCGCACGACGCCATCAAGGAGCACGCCGTGGCCGTGGCGCTCGCCATGCGCGAGGAGGGTCAGGCCACCAACGACCTGCTCGACCGCCTCGCCGGCGACCCCCGCCTTCCGGTCGACCGCGACGCACTCGCCGCCGCCATCGCCGACCCCATGGCCGTCGCTGGTCGCGCGGTGGAGCAGGTGGCGTCGTTCGCCGACCAGGTGGCCGCTCTCGCCGACCGCTTCCCCGACGCCGCCGCCTACACGCCCGGCGACATCCTCTAGACCCCCAACCCCTCGAACTCGACGTCATGAGCGTCGGGGGCCGACGCTCACGACGTCGAGAATGGGGGTTTGGTTCGGTGGTGGGGGCGTGACGCGCAAGAATTCGGGGCGATGAGCATCGACCTCCCCCTCCTGAACACCGGCAAGGTCCGCGGCATCTACGACGCCGGTCCCGGATCCGATGGCACCGACACGCTCCTGATGGTCACGTCGGACCGGATCTCGGCCTTCGACGTGGTCATGGACCAGACCATCCCCGACAAGGGTCGAGTCCTCACTGCCATGTCGGCCCACTGGTTCGAACTGCTGGCCGACGTCGCCCCCAACCACCTCATCTCCACCGACGTGGCCGACTTCCCCGAGGGTGCGAGAGACGACGATCTCGTCGGCCGGTCGATGCTGACCCGCAAGGCCGACATGTTGCCGATCGAGTGCATCGTGCGCGGCTACATCACCGGCTCGGCGTGGAAGGAGTATCGGGCTGACGGCACGATGCACGGCACCGGGATGCCCGCCGGCCTCCAGGAGTCCGACAAGCTCTCCGAGCCCGTCTTCACGCCGTCGACCAAGGCCGAGATCGGCGACCACGACGAGAACATCGACTTCGCTGCCGCAATCGAGATGGTCGGCGAGGACGTGGCCGAGAAGGCACGTGACATCTCGCTCGCGGCGTACCAGAAGGGCGCCGACTGGGCCCGTGAGCGGGGGATCATCATCGCCGACACCAAGTTCGAGCTCGGCTGGATCGACGGCGAGCTCGCCATCTGCGACGAGGTCCTCACCCCCGACTCGTCCCGGTTCTGGCCGGCGGCGGAATGGGAGCCGGGCAAGACGCCGCCGAGCTTCGACAAGCAGCCCTTGCGCGACTGGCTGTCGGCCATCGACGGTTGGGACAAGACCCCGCCGCCTCCCACGCTCCCCGACGACGTCATCGAAGCCACCGCAGCCCGGTACCGCGAGGGGTACGAGCGCATCACCGGCAAGACGCTCGACGAGTGGCCCGGCGAGGCGTGACCGGCAGAGATCTCCCCGGCTCGCTCGCGGGCTTCCAGACCCAGGAAGGCGCCGACGTCCGCCTCGAATGGGGTCCGCACGGGCTGCGGACCCTCGCACCGCTCGTCGACGTAATCGTGATCGTCGACGTCCTCTCGTTCACCACCAGCGTCACGGTCGCCGTCGACGCCGGAGCAACGGTGTTGCCCTACAAGTGGGCCGACGGAGGAGAGGCCGAGTTCGCGGCCGAGCACGGCGCCATTGTCGCCGGCGCGCCACGGCGACTCGATGCGCTCAGCCTGTCGCCGTCCTCGCTGACCGAGGCGACGCGGGGCACGCGGATCGTGCTCCCGTCGGCCAACGGGTCCGCGCTCTCGTTCGCCGCGCTCGAGCACGGCGCCCGCCGTGTCGTGGCCGCCAGCCTTCGGAACGCAGCGGCCGTCGCCGCGTTCCTCGGGGACGCGGGCACCATCGGGATCGTGCCGGCCGGCGAGCGGTGGCGTGGAAGCACCGGGCCGATGCGGGTGGCGCTCGAGGACCTCCTCGGCGCCGGCGCCGTCGTCGAGCACCTGCATGCAC
>JBBKVY010000261.1:0-20659 GCA_037968675.1 Acidimicrobiales bacterium
CGGCAGCAAGCGCCCGCTCCGGGGCGCACCCGGAGAAGGACACGAGATTCCGGACCGCCGCGACCAGTGGGAGGACGCTGCCGGCGAGGGTTCCGTCGGGCAACCGGACACCGTCGGTCGCGTCGGCGCCGTCGGTGCCCAGGAGGGCCACTGCGTCGCTCACCAGCGCCAATCGATCGCCGACGGCCCGCTCAGCGATACGGACCACCCGCGGGTCGACGTGGATGCCGTCGGCGATGAGGCCGACCGTGAGGTGCGGGTTGGCGAGGGCCGCCCCGGCGACGCCGGGTTCCCGGTGGTGGAGCGGGGACATCGCATTGAACAGGTGGGTCACCGACGAAGCGCCGGCCTGCACGGCGAGGTCGACCTCGTGCGCCGTCGCCTGCGAATGCCCGACGGAGACCCGGACGCCGCGAGCCGTGAGGGCGCTGATCACGTCCAGGGCACCGTCGAGCTCCGGCGCGATGGTCACGAGGGAGACGCCGTCGTCGGGTGTCCAGCGCGCCGCCGCAGCCACCGTCGGCCGACGGAGCAGGTCGATGGGGTGGGCACCGGCGGCCTGCGGCGACAGGAACGGTCCCTCGAGATGGAGTCCCAGTGGCGTCGCCCCGGTCCAGCCCGACGGCGGGCCGGCGGCGAGGGTGGCCTGCGCTCGGTCGATGACGTCCGGGGTCGAGGTCACGATGGTCGGCAGCCAGGACGTCACACCCCAACGGAGCAGGGCGGACGACACTTCCCAGATCCCTTCCGGGTCGGACCGGAGGTCGACGCCTGCTGCACCGTTGCACTGGAGGTCGACCAGGCCGGGCGCCACGAGCAGGCCGGTGACGTCGAGGACCTCGACGGCGCGGGAACCGTCCTCGGTGACGACGACCCCGTCGACGATCACGATGTCGGTCGCGACCCACGCGCCGTCGAGGAGTGCGCTGCCCCCGCGGAGGGCGACCGAGCCGGTCACCGCGCCCTCGTCAGGTCTGCGGTGCCGAGCGTCGCTGCTCGGCGGCGCGCTCGGCATCGAGGCGTTCGAGCGCGGGCTCGGCCGAGTGATCGACGAACCGCATGCCTTCGGCGATGGCCTTGTGGCCGGCCTGCTCGCCGATGAGACGGTGCATCTCCTGCGCCACCCGTCGGTACGCGGGATGACCCTGCGGGCCGGAGCGGAGCTCGAGCATGTGCGTCGCCGCCCGGGCGTTGACGTGCATGTAGAAACGCACCTTGTAGGCGAGGGAGACCGCGTAGCTCGCCTGTTCCGGGAAGTCGTCGAGCAGATCGTCGTGCAGGTCGGCGGAGCGCCCGAGCGCCTCGTCGAATGGTTCGGCCTGGCCCGCGGCATCGACTGCCGCCGGGCGCACGTAACCGTGCCGTGTGGTCAGCTTCTGCCATTCGAGCGTGAGCATCCGATGCCGCTGGAGGTCGCGGAACGCGCCGTAATCGGCGAGGATGTCGAATCGGTAGGTGGGTCGCTCGAGCGCCCGGCCGGGCTTGTGGCGACGGTTCTTGCGATCGCCCTCGTAGGCGCGGATGACGGCGATGCGGTCCTCGACCGACATGGCCCGCACCTTGGTCTCGAGCTGGGTCTCGGGCAGGTCGGTGTAGGCGTACAGCATCGACGCCACGGCCTTGATCTCGGCGTCGGGATCGAAGTCGACGAGGGTGACCTCGGGGACGTCGTCGGGCTGGTCGCCGCGGAGGAGCCTGCCCGCGATCTGCGCCATGGCCGACTCGCGTTCCTCGAAGTAGTCCCGCCAGACCTCGCCTCGGTCGGGCAGGTCGACCCGGCGGAGGAACGACGGAATGACCTTGCGGAGCTCGGTGAGCATGAGATCGGCGTAGGCCCGGGACTCCGGGAGCGGGTGGCTCCGCATGCGATAGAGGAGCATCTCGTAGGCCTGGCCGGTTCCGTAGATGCCGACGTTCGACAGCGAGGCCGCGGGCAGCATGCCCCGGATGGAGTCGAGGGCCTTGGCCTTGATCGCCTGGCGATACACGAAGTCGGAGTCGGCATCGGTCCTGGGGAACTGCTGGCGGAAGAAGTCCTGCATCACGGGGACCAGCGCCGCGTAGGCGTCGAACATGCCGTCCATCTCCGCCACGTATCGCAGGCCCAACGGCGAGGTGAGGACCTCGGGATCGCGGTAGTACCGGTACCGGCCACCGAGGCGCGCGTCGTAGGCGATGTAGCGCGTGGACTGCTCGAGGTATGCGGCCAGGCGGCCCCACTCGAGGACCTTGGTCAAGATGTTGGATGCCTGCTCGCACGCCAGGTGAACGCCGCCGAGCTGGGCGACCGAGTCGTCGCCGTACTCCAGGAAGACGCGTTGGTAGAGCTGCTCGGCCCGTTCGAGACCGACGGTGGCGTCGACCGAGAGGTCGCCGCTGATGTCGAGGTCGCCGACGAACTCGTCGAGGAACAGGCGGCGCAACGACTTGGGCGAGCGCGAGTAGCGGGCGAACAGCGCCCCCTTGACGACCTCCGGGAGGTTGACCAGGGCGAACACGGGACCGTCGAGGTTGGTGAAGTACCGGCGGAGGATGTCTGCCTCCTCGCTCGTGAAGTCCTCACCGATGTAGACGGTCATGGGCGGTGCGGCTGACTCGGCCGGGCGAGCACCCGCGAGCCGGAAGACGATGGGGTCCGGGAGCGCAGCCCCCGAGAGAATACGGCCACGCCGCGATGGTAGGACCTGGCGCCGGTCAGTCTGGTGACCGCCGTGCGTGCTCGTGATCGCCGCCTTCCCTACGGCGGGTACTGGAGCAATCAGCGGGCGACGTGGGCCTCGAACTCGTCGCGCGCCGCGTCCACGGCACCGGGTACCAGCCACAGGTCGAGGATCGTCCACGCCAGGATCTTGGCGCCGTCGATCACTGCTCGATCGCCCGACGGTCCGCAGGCGGCGTCGGCGAAGGCCGGCGTGTGGATCGGCGTTCCGTCCGGGGCCGCCTGGATCATGGGATGGATCGACGGCACCGTGTACGAGACATCGCCCATGTCGGTCGAACCGACCACCGGCGAGATGCCGGCTTCGTCGGCCATCGCCGGATCGAGCACCGTGCGACCCAGTCGCGAGGCGTTCGTCGCGTAGAGCTCGTTCATCGTCCGGATGCCGACCATGTCGGCGTACGGCGGATCGATCCATTCGATGCCCACCTCGCAGCCGGCGGCTGACGCGCCGGATTCGAGGCACGCCACGACCCGCGCCTTGAGCGCATCGAGCCCGACGGCGCTCGGCGAGCGGACGAACCAGTGGGTCTGCGCCCGGGCCGGGACGATGTTCGGCTTGTCGCCGCCCTGGGTGAAGACCCCATGGACCCGTTCCGACGGGAGGATGTGCTGACGGAGCGCGGCGATGGCGTTGTACCCCAGTACCGCGGCGTCGAGCGCGTTGCGCCCCTCGTGCGGCGCCGCCGCTGCATGCGCTGCCGCACCGTCGTACGTGGCCAGGCACTGCTGCACGGCGAGAGTGGTCATGTCGCGCAGCTCTGCGCCGGCCGGGTGGACCATGAGGGCAGCGTCGATGTCGTCGAACGCGCCAGCACGGATCATGAACACCTTGCCCCCACCTCCCTCCTCGGCCGGGGTACCGAGGATCGACACGCGGCCGCCGCAGTCGTCGGCCACCGCCGCGGTCGCCAGGCCGGCCCCGAGCCCCGCTGCGGCGATGATGTTGTGACCGCACGCGTGCCCGATGCCGGGGAGCGCGTCGTACTCGAGACACACCGCGATGTCGGGCCCCGCGGACCCGCCGCGGGCGGCGAAGGCGGTGTCGAGCCCGAAGGCATGGCGCTCGGTCGCCAGAGCGGCGGCATCGAGCTCGTCGCACAACAGGTCGTGTGCGAACCGTTCCTCGAAGTTGAGTTCCGGGTGCTGATGGATCGCGTGGGAGATCTCGATCAGCCGATCGGCGCGTCTGTCGATGTCGTCGCTCACCCGCTGCTTGACGTCGTCGATGTCCACGTCGGCATCGTAGGAGCCGAATCTCAGATGACGGACGTCGCACGGCCTGTGACACTGCGCATCGTGGCGATCACCGTCGACGAACTCGACCCCTCGGACCCCGACCAGATGGCTGCGTGGCAGGTCGTCCGGGCCGAGACCGAACGCGAGCTGACCCCCGACGATCCGTCGACGCCGGTCGACGAGCTGCGCCTGTGGCTCTCCGAGCGCACGACGCAGCGCTACACGCGGGCGTGGCTCGCGTCCATCGACGGCGAACCGGTGGGAGAAGCGAGCTTCGAGTTCGAGGACGACGACGACAACCGACACATCCTCTCCAGCGACTGGTTGGCGGTCCGTCCCCGGTTCCGGCGGCGTGGTGTGGCCGACGCCCTGGTGCGCGAGGTCCTCACCACCGTCGAACCCGACGGCATGACATCACTCCTGCTGTGGGCCCACGAGACCGAACCCGACGTCGGTCGCGCGTACGCCGAACGGCTCGGACTCACCGAGGGCACGTCAGAACGGTGCAGTCGCGTGCTCGTGCGAGACATCGATGACCAGCTCGTGGACGACTGGATCGATGCCGGCAGGACCAGCGACCACGGTTACCGGATCGTGCAGTTCGAAGGTCGGTGCCCCGATGACCTCCTGGCCCCGTACCTGGAGGCGTCGGCCTCGATGCTCGACATGCCCACCGACGACCTCGAGTGGCGGGTCCCTGGGGTCGACGAGGGCGTGATTCGCTCGCGCGAGGCCATCTGGGCCGCGCACGGCATGGTCGTCGCCCGCTCCCTCGCGCTCGCGCCGGACGGATCCGGTGCCGGGATCTCCGAGCTGTTCGTCAACGGACATCGCCCGACACTCGCCGACCAGGGCGACACCGGCGTCGTCGGGTCGCACCGTGGTCATGGTCTCGGCCGCTGGCTCAAGGCCGAGAACCTCCGTCACGCGCAGCGCCTCTCCCCCACCTTCGAGGTGATCGAGACCTACAACGCCCAGACCAACCCTTGGATGCTCGACATCAACGTCGCCATGGGATTCCGCTCGCACCTGGTGTGGCGGGGCTTCCAGGGCGAGCTGGTCCACGCCCGGGGCGTCGTCACCGGACGAGCCTGACGGCCGAACTCCGTCATCACCGGGCCGGGTGGCGCAGCACGACCTTGCCCAGTTGGTCGCCGCTGCGGAGTCGCTCGAGCGCGGCGGGATACTCGGCACGGTCGAAGACCCGATCGACCGCGATCGGCAGACCCTGGTCGACCAGGCGCACCACGGCGTCGAACTCCTCGTAGGAGCCCATCGTCGACCCGATGATCTCGATCTGCTTGAAGAACAGCTTCGGGAGATCGACCTCGACCTTCTGACCCGATGTGCCGCCACACACCACGAGCCGGCCACCGGGAACGAGCGAACGGACCGACCGGTCCCAGGTGGCGGGACCGACCGACTCGACGACCACGTCGGCCTTGACCGGCCACGAGTCGGCTGCCGAGTCGAAGCCGTCGACCGCGCCGAGCGTCACTGCCTGGTCGATCTTCGCCTGCTGACGGCTGGTCACGTACACGGCTGCGCCCATGGCCTGCGCCACGGCGAGTGCAGCCATCGAGACGCCGCCGCCGATGCCCACCACCAGCACCGTCTCGCCGGCGGCCAGGCGGGCACGTCGCAGCATCCGGTATGCCGTGAGGGTGGCGAGAGGAAACGCCGCGCACTCCTCCCAGGATCGGTCGGTCGGCTTGCGCACGACGTTTCGGGCCGGCACGACCACGCCGTCGGAGTGGCCACCCCACCGCTGCTCCCCCAGGATCTGGAAGCCAGGGCCGAGGGGCGAATCGTTGCCCAATCGAACGACCGCTTCGAGCGGTGCGACGGCTGGATTGACGACGACCTCGGTGCCGACGCCCATGCCGGCGCCATCGCCCACGGCGTCGACGATTCCGGCCACGTCGCATCCGGACACGTGGGGCAGCGAGGGTCTCGGGAGTCCGCGCGTGAGCCACAGGTCCATGTGGTTGAGCGCTGAGGTCACCGGCCGGACCCGGACCTCGCCCGGTCCGGGCTCCGGGGTGCCGATCTCGCCGAAGCGGTAGTCACCGGGGGCGTCGTCGAGGATCCAGGCGTCCATGGGGCCGAGTCTGGCAGCGCTCGCGACTCACACCACGACGGTCAGTGCGTCGGGTGCGACGCGGATCGACAGCGCATGCGCCGGTCCCGCGAGTTCACCGTCGAGCCAGACCTTCATTCCCGGCGCCAGATCGATCTGTGTCCCCGAGGTGCGATCGAGCGAGATGTCGGGGTGCGGCAGGTGCGTCCCCGTCTTGAGTCGGGGCAACGCCTTCCATCGGTCGCCCAGCGACGGGTTCGCGGTGAAGACCTCGACCACGCCGTCGTTGGGGTGTGAGCGCGGCGCGACGTTCCAGTCACCCCGGTACTGCGCGTTCATGACCAGCACGATCGGACCGCGGAGCCACGAGCGGCGGGCGACGAGATGGGCGACGAAGAAGTGGAGCGCACCGTCGACGATCACCTCGCAGAGGTCGACCGGCAGCGTCTGCGCCTGGTCGCTGCGGAGTCGTTCGTAGGAACCCATCGCACCGCAGGTCCGCGCCAGGTCACCTCCGAGGAGACCCAGCGTCGGGATCGGCGCCGACGACCTCCGTGCCGCCGTGACGATCGCCCGCGCCTCGATGTCGCTGTGGACGACGACGCCGTCGTCGGGGAGTCGTCCGGGCTCCCCCCACGGCTCCCCCTTGCGGATGGTCACGCCAGACCGTCCTCGTCGACGTCGACCGTCGCGGCCACGACGCCACGTTCGAGTGCGCCCACCGCTCGACGGGCGGTGGTCCTGGTGGTGTCGTCGAGGGCGAGTTGGCCGATCTGGCGCACGAGATCGACCAGTTGGCGGACGGTTCGGACGAAGTCGCCGCCGGTCAGTTCGAGATCGCCGTCCTCGAGCAGCGGTCCGAGCGACTCGCCCGCGCACCACTCGTGGGCGAGTCGGGCGAAGTTGTGATCGCCTCCTCTCGACGGGGGAAGCCCCACCCGCTCCTCGTCGGCGGCGATCCGCGCCACGATGGCGTCGATCGCTCGACAGCGGTCGTGGACGCGATCCGATGGATAGCGGGCCTGCGGTGGTGGGCCCGGTGCACGGTGCTCGTAGACCAGCGACGACGCCACCCCTGCGAGCTCGGGGGCGTCGAGTCCATCGAAGCAGCCCGAGGCGATCGCCTCTGCGACGACCAGATCCGACTCGTGGTACACCCCGGCCAGGAGGTCGCCCCGCTCGGTCACCGACCAGCCGTCCACGTAGCCGAGTCGTTCCAGGACACCGAGGACGTGGTCGAACTGCACGCCGAGCGTCCCGGACTGACGGTCGATGCTGGACGCGAGATCATCGACCTCGCGTCCGATCCGGTCTGCCCGCGCCAGAGCCCGCAGATGTCCGTCGGCGTCGGGGCAGGCGGCGACGGGATGGTCCACGGCTGTCCCCCGTCTCGAGGGCGGCGGCACGGTGGCGCGCTGCAGGCGCCGAGCGACCTCGGCCTGGAATTCCGCGTCACCGGGCTGGAACGGCTCGGGGAGATCGATCGTCGCGAGCACCTCGGGTGGACGGTCGAAGTCCGGCATCCCCACGGTGAACACGTCCTCGTCCGGTGTGAGCACCTTCACCTTGATGCGCTCGCCGGACCGATGGGCGACGGACAGGATCGCCACACGAGGTCGAGCGTCCAGCGCGACGACGTCGCCCGGTCGTAGACCGTCGAGCCGTGCCTCGAGACGGCGGCGGCGCTCTTTCCGTGGCAGGTCGGTCTGCACGAGGTCGCGATACTCCTCGACGTTGCCGAACTCGCACTGCGCCTCGCGCACGAGTTCCTCGAGGGCTGCCCGACGCGTGGCCAGACGCCGTTCGCTCACCACGACCGCCTTGTCGGCTTGGTACTGGGCGAGCGACTGGTTGAGGAGTCGGCGTGCGCTGTCGTGGTCGTGGCGGCGGATCAGGTTCACGGCCATGTTGTAGGTCGGACGAAACGCGGAGCGGAGGACGAAGCTGCGGCTGCTCGCCAGCCCGGCAATCTGTGCGAAGGAGACGAACGGCGACCACAGCACGACCGCGGTCCCGTGCGTGTCGATGCCGCGTCGTCCGGCACGACCCGTGAGCTGGGTGTACTCGGCTGGTGTGAGGAACGCACGCGACTCACCGTTGAACTTGGTCATCCGCTCGATGACGACGGAGCGCGCCGGCATGTTGATGCCGAGCGCAAGCGTCTCGGTCGCGAACACCAGCTTCACCAGACCCGCGGCGAAGCAGGCCTCGACGGCCTCCTTGAACGGCGGAACGTGGCCGGCGTGATGGGACGCGACCCCGGCCACGAGACCAGCGAGCCAGCGTTCCCCACCGAGGGCACGGAAGTCGGCGTCACCGAGGACGGCAAGATACCGGTCGGCGATCTCCCGGATGCGTCGACCTTCCGGCCGCGTCGTGAGGCGGATCCCGGCATCGAGGCAGCCCTTGACGGCGTCGTCGCACGCGGCACGGCTGAAGATGAACACGATGGCGGGGAGGAGACCGTCGTCCTCGAGGACCTGGAGCACCTCGAGGCGGTTCGGCGTGAACCAACGACGTCGATTCCCCCCACCGCGCTGACGTCCCCGATGCCGTCCGGACCCCTGGTCGCGGTCGACGTCGAAGCGCGAGCCCTGTGGATTCGGCCCACCGTCGACGAGGGTGTCGAGGAGTCGCAGCCGTCCGCCGGACTTGTCACCGACGAGGTAGGTGTTCGTGAGGCTCACCGGTCGTTCGTGCTCGATCACGACGTCGGTCGGGCCGCGAACCGCAGTGAGCCAGTCGCCGATGTCATCGGCATTGGACACCGTCGCCGACAGACACACCAACTGCACGTGCTCCGGGAGGTGGACGATGACCTCTTCCCACACCGGTCCGCGGAACGAGTTCTGGAGGTAGTGGACCTCGTCGAGCACCACCACACCGAGGTCGTCGAGCGGGCGCCCGGCGTAGATCATGTTGCGAAGGACTTCAGTGGTCATGACCACGACAGGAGCGGCGCCGTCGATCGAGTTGTCGCCGGTCAGCAGCCCGGCCTGGCCCGGCCCGTACCGGCTGCGGAGTTCGCCGAACTTCTGATTCGACAGCGCCTTGATCGGGGTCGTGTAGAACGCCCGTCGGCCCTGGTCGAGGGCCTCGGCGACGGCGTATTCGGCCACGACCGTCTTCCCCGCCCCGGTCGGGGCGGCCACCAGGACGGACCGCCCCGCGTCGATCGAATCGGCCGCCGCGCGCTGGAAGCGGTCGAGAGCGAATCCCAGGTCGTCGACGAGGGTCGCGACGTGTGAACCCGGGCGCGGCACGCTCATCAGTTGCTGAGCGCCTCTTCCTTTCGCCGCTTCCGGGTGAGGAGCGAGCCGATGAGGATGGCTGCCTCGTAGAAGAAGATCATCGGGATCGACAGGATCGCGAGGCTGTAGGGGTCACCGGATGGAGTGAGCACCGCCACGAGGACGACGATGCCGACGATCGCATAGCGACGAACGCTCCGCAGACTCTTGGCCGTGACGACCCCCGCGAGCTGGAGGAACACCAGGATCACCGGGAACTCGAATCCGACGCCGAAGGCCAGCATCATGTAGGTGATCAGCTGGAAGTACGGCGCCGGCCGGAACTGTGTCTCCAGATTCTCGCCACCGATGTTCACGAGGAAGTCGAGTGCTCGGGGAAGGGTGTAGTACGCCAGGGCGGCGCCCATCACGAACAACACCAACGCGCTGACGACGAACGGGATCGCGTACTTCTTCTCGTGGGAGTGCAGCCCGGGCGTGATGAACCGCCAGATCTGCCACAGGATCACCGGCATGGCCAGTGCGAGCCCGCCGTAGCCTGCGACCTTGAGCCGGACCGAGAAGCCCTCGAGCGGCTCGGTCTGCAGGAGTCGACAATCGCTGACCGACGAGCCCTGCAGGTCGCAGTAGGGATCGAGGAGGACGTCGAAGATCTGGGGGTAGAGGAACCACGCGATCAGGGCGCCCAGCACCACTGCGACCGCCACCTTGACCAGGCGATCGCGGAGTTCGCCCAGATGTTCGAGCAACGGCATCCGTCCGTCGTCGACTGTCTTGGCCATCGCTCGCTCCTGCCGCGTCATGGGCGGTCCTGTGGGGGGCTGATCGGATCACGATCGCCCCCGTGATCAGGAGGCGGCGTGGGAAGAGTCCTCGTCGTTCTCCGACGATGATGCCTCAGGATGGCGTTCGGAGCCGGCATCGGTGCTGGATGACTCCGCCGCCGTGTCGTCGAGGGCCGATTCGGCCGCGGCGAGCTCGGCGTGGGCTGCGGCGCGAGCGGCGCCGGGATCCGGCGTGTCCGACCGGGGCCCCGCTGCGTTGGCCTTCTTGCCCGCTTCGGCCTCCGCCTCACGTTCGGCGTCGCTCAGCGCACCCTTGAGATCGGTCTGGAAACCGCTGGAGATCCGGCGCAACTCGCCGACGACCTGCCCCACCTGACGGATCGCTCCGGGGAGCTTGTCGGGACCGAGGACCATGAGCGCAACGAGCCCGATGACGAGCAACTCCATGCCACCGACGTTGAACATGGCGCGGAGTGTATCGGTGGATCAGGGCGTGAAGACGTCGCCGCAACGTCGTGCGCCGACGGCCCGATCAGGTGTGGTCGGACGCCGAGTCGGCACTGCCGTCGGCGACACCTTCGGCCAATCGGCCGAACCAGTCGTCCTGGGCGAGCTCGTGGTGGAAGTCGAGGAGGTCGTCGTGGGTGAAGGCCGGGCCCCCGCGTCGGGTCTCGTGCACCTCGGCCGGGACCGTCCACGTGGTGAGGGAGACACCCGAGGCGAGCAAGAGGTCGACGACCCTTGGCTCGGCGTCCTTGACGACAGCCATGTTGCAGCTCGGACAACGGAACACGTAGCTGCCAGCGTTGTCATCGGTGCACACCCGCACCTCGACGTCACTCACACACAGTTCGACGTCGCCACAGTCTGCACAGCTCGCCCGAATTCGCGTTGCCATCTCCCAAAGCCCTCCCGGCTCTCCTCTCGCTGCATCAAGCATCGGCCCCCGAGGCGTGACTCTTGAGAGATTCCTACGACATCGACCTGGAATGCCAGGCTCTCTGGATGGCGCGAGTCGAGCCGCTGCGCAGATCACCGATCGGGTTCGCGCATCGAGGTGCACGAGCTCATGCGAGTGAGAACACGCTCGAGGCCTTCACGCTGGGACTCCGCTTGGGTGCCACGGGTCTCGAGAGCGACGTGTGGCTGACCGCCGACGGCATCCCGGTGCTGGATCACGACGGCGTCGTCGGACGGCTCCGTCGGACGCCGATCGGCACGGTCGGCCGCGCCGCGCTGCCGGAACACATCCCCTCGCTCGACGAGTTCTACGAGACCGTGGGCGTCGACACGCCGCTGTCGCTCGACGTCAAGGATCCTGCCGCGTTCGATACGACGCTCGCAGTCGCCGAGGAGTGGGGAGCGGCCTCGAACCTGTGGCTGTGCCACCACGACTGGCAGGTCGTGGCCGGCTGGCGGAAACGTTCGGATGCGATCCACCTGGTCGACTCGACCCGCATGGCCCGCATCACGGAAGGTCCTGAACGGCGGGCGATGACGTTGCACAACGCCGGCATCGAGGTGTTGAACATGCATCACACCGACTGGAGTGCCGGGCTCACCACGCTCTTCCACCGCTTCGGGATCGAGTGTTTCGGTTGGGACGCGCAGCAGCCGAGGATCCTCGACCGTCTCCTGGGCATTGGGATCGACGGTGTCTACTCCGACCATGTCGACCGGATGGTCGATGCCATGAGCCACGTACGGTGACGTCGTGACGGTCGCGGTCTTCCCCGGCTCCTTCGATCCACTCACCGTGGCGCACGTCGCCATCGCCGACGCGGTCCGCTCGAACTGCGCCGTCGAGCGGGTCGACCTCGTCATCTCCCGCCAGGCCATGGAGAAGCAAGCCCGGGCACACACCTCGGTCGAGGCGCGCGTCGCCACCATCGACGAGCACCGGATGCGGCGACCGTGGCTCCGTTCGGTCGTGACCGAGGAGCAGCTCCTGGTCGACATCGCGGTCGGCTACGACATACTCGTGCTCGGTGCCGACAAGTGGCACCAGGTCCACGACCCGCGCTTCTACGGCGACTCGGAGGAGGCCCGGGACACCGCTATCCGACGGCTCCCCGGACTGGCGATCGTGCGGCGGGCGGGCTCCCGACTGCCGGCGTCCGTCCACGACTCCGTCCTCGATGTCCCGACGGAGTTCCGTGACGTCAGCTCGACCGCGGTGCGTGGCGGCCGGGTCGAGTGGCGGGCCGTCCCAGGGCCCGCCATCTAGGACTCAGAGCGCGCCGATGTCGCCGACGGGCCAGATGATCACGAACGCGGTCCCGACGATGTCCTGCTCCGGGATGAACTTGAACCGTCGGGAGTCGTCCGACGCCACGCGATTGTCGCCCATGACCCAGACGTGGCCGGCGGGAACGGTCTCGGGGCCGAACGTGGACGTGGTCATGCCGACCGGCAGGTAGTCCTCGTCGATGAACTCGCCGTCGATCATCACCCGTCCGTCCTCGGCCGAGATCGTCTCGCCCGGCAGCGCGATGACGCGTTTGATCAGTTCGGAGATGCCGTCGGCTCCGGGGCCGCCGGGGCGGTCGAACACGATGACGTCGCCTCGGTCGATCCCGCCGACGGTGTCATCGAGCTTGTTGACCAGGACTCGATCGCTCACCTTCAACGTCGGGAACATCGATTCCGACGGGATGTAGAAGGCCTGGATGAAGAAGATCTTCACGACGAGCGCGATCACCAGCGCGCCCACGATCACGGCGCCCCACTCGATGGCGGATCGGACCGAGCGGGAGAGACCGGTGGAGGTGTCCTCGTCTGGCCCTGGGGCGACGGCGGTGGGGCTGTCGTCGACAGGAATCGGATCAGTCACGGTCGAACGAGCGTACAAGCCCGCAGGCGTGGTCCCTCGGTCACCGAGCCCGATACCGCGTCAGGATTCTCCCTGCCGCGTCGGACCCGCACCGTCGGAGGTCGTCCGGTCCATCGACCACGATCGCGGTCGGTCCGAGTTGCACCAGGAGCCGCTCGAGCCACGGACGGGCGCTCACGACCAGGCCGACCCGAATCCTCCCGGAACGCAGATGTTCCACCTGCTCGGTCGGATACTGCTCGACGAGCCAGCTGTGCTCCGGGTCGACCTCCACCACCACTCGCGGGAGCGCTGACGACGGCTGGAAGGCGTCCTGGTGTGTGGGGACACTGCCTGGATCGAAGCGCTCACCGGAGTCGGTGGCATCGACGACGCGGTCGAGCCGGAAGATGCGATCCTCGTCAGTCGCGCGGCAGTGCGCGTCGAGGTACCACGCACCGTCGGCGGTGAAGAGGCGCAGCGGCTCGACGTCGCGTTCGGTCCGCTCGTTGCGAGAGTGACTGAAGTAGGCGAGATGGACCACGGTCTGGTCACGGATCGCACGATCGAGCAGCTGCTGGGCGGCCGCTGCGCCTTCGTCGACGACGACGCCCAGATCTTCGTCGAGATCGATGTCGAGGACCGTGGCGACCTTGGTCAGCCCACGCGCCAGTGGTCCCTCGGGATCATGGCCGGGCTGCGCCGCCGATGCCATACCGGCAGTCAGGATCGCGAGCGCCTCGTCGCGGGACAACCGCAGCGGACGTTCGAAGAAGTTGGTGTAGTCGATCGACACGTGCTCGTCGTCGAAGATGACCTCGATCAGGCTCTCGGGCGTGTACGGGTAGAGACCGACGACGAACACGACGTTGAGATCGGCGACGAGCTCCTCACGGGTGATGCCGAACCGTTCGCAGACATCGTCGATCCGCGGATCGTCGCGACTCGCGATCCACGGAACCATCGACAGGATCCGCGCCAGGCGGTCGGTCGCGCTCGGCCTGGCCATCAGGTCGCTGCCTCGGCATCCATCATCTCCAGCCACGAGACGATGTCGTCACGGAGTTCGTCGGGGCCCAGCACTTCGGCGTCGTCGAGGAACGACAACACGAAGTTGCGGAATCCCTCGGCCCGACGCACCGGCAATCGCAGCACCACGCTCCCGTCGGCTTCCCACGTGGCGTCGGCCGAGGCCCCGACGAGGCGGGCGGCCAACGCCGCCTGTGGCGCGTCGACCCGGACCGTCGCCTCGACCGGCTCGTCGTCGCCGAGTGCCCATGCGTCGAGCCGGATCGGGTGCTGGTCCACGTCGACCACCACCTCGACCGAGTCGGGGGCTCCGGCGTCGACCGTGCCCTGCACCCGATCCAAACGGAACGAGCGACTCTCACCGGCGGCGTGGTCGTGACCCTGGACGTACCAGTGCCCGCGTTCGTGGTGCAGTCGGAAGGGATCGACGACCCGGTCCTTGTCGCGATACCGGAACCGCAGCTGGCGGTGCTGTCCCACGGCCTCGAAGACCTGCGGGAGATGCGGCGCAGACGGCAGGACCGCGCTCCCCTGGTCGGGGTCGTCGTCGACGACGGTGCCGCCGAGTTTGCGCAGACCCGGGTGCACGTTCGCACCGTCGAGCCGCACAGCGTTGGCCGCGAGGTGGATCGCAGCGAGTTCGTCCGCCTCCAGTCCGGGGTCCGGGAGCCCGTACTCGTCCTGATCGATCCGGTAGCCGTCGAGGGCCGGGTTGGTCCCCGGAACGGTCTCGATCCGCAGCGGGATGTCCATCTCTCGGAGGTCGGCCTTGTCGCGCTCGAAGGCCCGCTTGAACGAATCGCGATCGGCTGGGTAGCCGGGGATCCTCTCGTGGAGATCCTCGGCGCTCAACGGACGCTCGGTGTGGAGCAACTCGGCGATGAGATCCAACAGGCGCTCGAGTTTGGGGGTGGCCGCCATACGGGGCGGAGGCTACTGACCGTCGGGGCCGGTGGCGGCCAGTACACCAGCAGCGCCGGCCGAGGCATGGAACAGCGGATCCTCCTCCGGACCTCGCCCCATCGAGGTCACGCGCAACCCCAGTGTCTGCAGGAGGCCCGGCACGTCTCCTGGCTCGATGATCCGGACATCGTGGTCGGGAGCAACGACCTCGGCTCCCGCCACGCACGCCACCTCGACCCGACTGCGGGTGAGGGCGAGGATCGTCTCGACGTGGTGACTCGCACCCCGGTGTCTCGGACGGGCGTCGGCCCCCGATGCGCGCACGCAACAGATCGCCCGGCCACCGAGTGCGACGGCGGCGTCGAGGACCGCCGCGACCTCGACGGCCGTGGTGCCCAGCGCGGTGTCCGTGCCGACGACGCCCGGTCCCATGGCCACGACCACCAGGTCGGCGTGGGCGATGTTGGCGGCGATGGCGAGCGCCGACGGAACCGACACCGCTTCGAGGTCGCCACCGAATGCATGACCGGCGGTGATGGTCGAGTGGACGAGTCCGCCGTCGCGCATGGAGACGACGAGGTCCGACAATGCCAGCGGAAGCGCAGCGCCATCGGTCATCACGTAGACCACGCGTCCGTCGGGGTGGCGGTCGAGGTAGGTGGCGGCGACCAGCGGAACCTGGCTGTGGAGCGAGCAGGCGACAATCGGCACACCACCGAGGTCGGTGCCGGGATCGACCTGCTCCTCGGCCGCGCCGGTGTCGGTCTGGAGGCTGGTGTAGCGGACCTTCATGATGTGTCCCGGCCCGGGCTCGGACCAGGCGCGTCGGGCCAGGTTCCAGTGCACGACGTGCCATCCTCCGGTGCCCAGACCGAGATCGACGGCGGTGGTGTTGATCACGACCTCGTCGCCGACGGCGACGGTGCCGATCTGGCGTGTCAGGACGTAGGCCTTCTCGTCGTCGACGAGCACTCGTTGCAGTCCCGTCCGCTCGGACAGGAGCTCGGTGACCCGCCCTGTCCTGAAGCTCGGCATCACATGGCGCGGGTCAGAGACCGGCGATGAGTCGGTCGACGCGATCGTCCTGTGACTTGAACGGGTCCTTGCACAGGACGGTCCGTTGGGCCTGGTCGTTGAGCTTCAGGTGTACCCAGTCGACCGTGTAGTCGCGGTTTCGTTCCTTGGCCCGGCGGATGAACTCGCCACGGAGTCGCGCCCGTGTCGTCTGCGGCGGCACCTCGATGGCCTCCTCGATGGCGTGATCGTCGGTGATGCGAGCGACCAGTCCGTTGGCCTGGAGCTTGTAGAAGAGGCCGCGCTTTCGATCGACATCGTGGTACTGGAGGTCGATCAGCCCGACACGAGGCGAGTTCAACGCGAGGTCGTGCTTGTTCCGGTATCGCTCGATGAGGTGGTACTTGGTGACCCAGTCGCACTCGCGCGAGAGGCTGAGCGGGTCGGTCGTGAGTCCTTCCATCACGTGGACCCACATGTCGAGGGCCTTCTGTTCCTGCTCGGGAAAGCCCTTCCGGTCGGCGTAGATCAGTGCCCGGTCGAGGTACGTCTGCTGGACCTCGATCGCCGTGAGCTCCCGGCCGTTGGCCAGGCGGACCTTGCGCGTACACGTGATGTCGTGGCTGATCTCGCGGATCGCCCGGATCGGGTTCTCGAGGGTCATGTCTCGCATGACCACCGTCGGGTCCTCGAGCATGCGGAGCAGGATCGCGACCGTTCCGACCTTCAGGTAGTTGGTGTACTCGTTCATGTTCGAGTCGCCGACGATCACGTGCAGCCGGCGGTACCGCTCGGCGTCGGCATGGGGCTCGTCGCGGGTGTTGATGATCGGACGGCTGCGAGTCGTGGCCGAGCTGACGCCTTCCCAGATGTGTTCGGCCCGCTGTGCGAGGCAGAAGACCGCGCCTCGTGCGGTCTGGAGCACCTTGCCGGCCCCGGCGTAGATCTGGCGCGTGACGAGAAAGGGAATGAGGTGCTCGGAGTACGACCCGAGGTCGTCGTGGCGACTGGTCAGGTAGTTCTCGTGGCAGCCGTAGGAGTTGCCGGCCGAGTCGGTGTTGTTCTTGAACAGGTAGATGGTCCCGCGGATGCCCTCTTCGCGGAGCCGTTGCTCGGCACTCCCGAGGAGCTGTTCGAGGATGCGCTCACCGGCCTTGTCGTGGGTGACGAGGTCGAGGAGCGAGTCGCACTCGGGCGTCGCGTACTCCGGATGCGAGCCGACGTCGAGGTAGTCGCGCGCGCCGTTCGCGAGGAACACGTTCGAGCTCCGTCCCCACGACACGACCCGTCGGAACAGGTAGCGCGCGACCTCGTCCGGACTGAGGCGCCGTTGCCCCCGGAGGGTGCAGGTGACGCCGTACTCGTTCTCCAACCCGAAGATCCGACGCTCCACGCGGTGCAACCTACCGGCGGTTCTCCGGTCAGTGACGGAGCTCGCCCGAACACGCCCACCCGGTGCCGTAGCCGCTCTCGATGAACGCCCGCGCCTGGAGTGCGTCGGGAACGCTGGAGAACACGGCGAATCGACCGGGGACGTCCCAGCGCTCCAGGACGAGGCGACCAGAGAGCCGCCCCGAGACGACGCAACGTTCGAGCGACTGTCCGGCCCCGAGGAGACTGTCGCAGACCGACTCGAGGGCGCTGCGATCGAGCAGTGTGGTCTGATCGAGGTCGAGCACCACGGCGTGGGCATCGACGAGCGAACGCGCGAGCAGCGGGATCAGTGCCTCGGCCAGCTCGTCGTCGAGACCACCGTCGATCTCGAGGATCGTCACCCCGCGGCGGATCGAGACGTGGAGGTGCCCGTCCGCCAGGTCGACCACGGGCAACGGGCCGGTGACGGCGGCGTCGTCGGACGCGCCGGATCGGGTGCCGACGTCGGCGGGATCGGGCCTTCCGGGCCAGTGATCGTTCACCGCAGGGTCGGATTCAGTGTCGTTGCCGACGGTGAGTGACATGGTTGGTCTCCTGGTTGCACGTTGCAATCAGGTTACAACTCGTCACACGATTGTCAATTCACCCTCGCGGGTGAAATCACCCGGCCGAGTCCCCGAGCAGCTGGTCCAGGTCAGCCGATTCGATGCGGGAGAACTTGCGCCGACCGTTTCCCCGGGCGAGCACGGCCACTTCGAGGTCCGACGCGGCGAGGGTACGGTCGGGGCCGGCCAGCGCGTCGACGGCGGCTCGCACAGCGGTCTCGAGCGGGAGTTCCGGTGCGTAGGACGCCTCGAGCCGCTCGGAGATGGCGTCCGCCTCGCCCCCGAGAACGGAGAAGCGGGACTCGTCGACGACGGAGCCGTCGTAGAGGATGTGGAAGAGTTCGTCTCCGCCCGGCGCGTCGCCGATCTCGGCCACCAGGATCTCGACCTCCATGGGCTTCATCTCGTGGGTGAAGATCTGGCCGAGCATCTGGGCGTAGGCGTTGGCCAGGCTGCGGGCGTCGACGTCCTCGCGGGAGTACTGGTATCCCTTCATGTCGGCGTGGCGCACACCGGCGACGCGGAGCTGGTCGAACTCGTTGTACTTGCCGACACCGGCGAACGCGATGCGATCGTAGATCTCCGACACCTTGCGCAGCGTCGACGACGAGTTCTCCGCGCAGACCATGATCCCGTCGGCGTAGCTGACCGCGCAGAGGCTGCGGCCGCGAGCGATGCCCTTCCGGGCGTAGTCGGCCCGGTCCTTCATCACCTGTTCAGGAGCGACGTAGAACGGCTGACTCATGACGGATCCCCCTGGTCCTGGGCGGGTCCGGTCGACTGGCTGGCCGAGAACGTGCCGATCAGCGCCTCGAACCGCCGCCGGATCTCGGTGTCGTCGAGTCGGGTGAAGCCGTCGGCGTCGATGGTGGCGACGATCGGGAAGATGCCGCGGATCAGGTCCGGGCCACCGGTGGCCGAGTCGTCGTCGGCCGCCTCGAACAGTGCCCGGATGCAGAGGTCGATGGCGGCGTCGGGTTCGATTCCGTCCCGATAGCCGATCTTGATGACCGTCCCGGCGTGCAGCGAGCCGGAACCGGTGGCGGCGTGATGGAGTTCTTCGTACCGTCCGCCCGTCACGTCGAACTCGAAGAGCCGTCCGACCCCTCGGCTGCGGTCGTAGCCGGCGAAGAGCGGGACGACGGCCAGGCCCTGCATGGCGGCCGGCAGGTGGTTGCGGACCATGCCGCTGAGCTGGTTGGCCTTGCCCTCGAGACTGAGGTGGTGGCCCTCGACCTTCTCGTAGTGCTCGAGCTGGAGCTGGAAGAGCTTGACCATCTCCATTGCGGGGCCGGCGGCGCCGGCGATCGCCACACCCGAGAACCGGTCGGCGGGGAACACCTTCTCCATCGATCGATGGCTGATCAGGTTGCCCGAGGTCGCCCGCCGGTCACCGGCCATCACGACGCCGGCTGCGGTGCGCACCGCGACGACAGTCGTGCCGTGGGTGATCGTCAGTGGATGCGACGGCACGTCCCCGAGCTTGGCCGCAGGGTCGCGGCCCTGGGCTCGAAGCAGCGATGCGAAGTCGGGACCGGGATCGGTGTCGGGATCGAAGATCGGCAGCGTCACGGGTCGGACACTACCGGCGCCCTGGGCGTCGCAACCCGCCAGTCCCGCAGGTGGGCTACTCGCCACCCTTCTGGATGTAGGACTTCACGAAGTCCTCGGCGTTCTGTTCGAGGACGTCGTCGATCTCGTCGAGGAGGTCATCGAGCTCGGCCTTGATCTTCTCGCCCGATTCCGACGTGGCAGGCACGTCGTCGACGACCTCATCCTCACGAGAGGGTGCGGACTTCTTCTTCTGTTCCCGTTCAGCCATCACCGAACTCCTGACGGTTCGTTCGCCATGACGTCATGACCCGAGACGATCGAGCAGGTCTGCTGCCGTCTCGCATTCCTCGATCAATGTACCCACATGCTCGAGGGTTCCACGCGACGGTTCCATCATCGGGACCCGACGCAGCGGGTCGCCTCCGACGTCGAAGACGAGGGAGTCCCAGTTGGCGGCGACGATGGCCTCGGGCCACTTCTGGAGGCAACGTCCACGGAAGTACGCTCGGGTCGACGGCGGGGGGTCGGTGATCGCTCGCTGGACCGCGGACGGGTCGGCCACGGTCTCGAGTCCCGCACGGAGCGCCAGACACCTGTCCACCCGTAGATCGTGGTACTGGAGGCCGATCGCGGCCAGTCGATCGTCGTCCCATGCCAGGTCGTGCCGCTCTCGGTAGCCGTCGACCAGGCGGTACTTCGCGAGCCAGTCGACCGTGGTGGCCGCAGACATCGGATCGGACTCGAGTCGGGTCAGCACGTCTTCCCATCGGGTGAGGACGTCGTCACCCACCGTCTGGCCGCCGACGCATTCGAGCCCATGCGCTTCGGCGTACTTTCGAGCGCGCTCGTGGTACTCCCATTGCAGGTCGATCGCCGTGATCGTCGACCCGTTGGCCAGTTCGATGGGTTTCGTGAGCGTGATGTCGTTGGAGACGGCTCGCAGCGCTTCGATGGGGGCAGTCGGCGTGAGGTCGAGTCCGAGCTCGTCGTCCTCGATCATCGCCAGCACGATCGCGGTGGTCCCCACCTTGAGATAGGTGGCGACCTCGGACATGTTGGCGTCGCCGATGATGACGTGCAGGCGTCGGTACTTCTGGGCGTCTGCGTGGGGCTCGTCACGGGTGTTGACGATGGGCCGCTTCAGCGTCGTCTCGAGCCCGACCTCCTCCTCGAAGAAGTCGGCGCGCTGCGACAGCTGATACGGCACGTCGTCCGACGTCAGCCCCGGGGCCTCGGTCCCGACCTTGCCTGCGCCGCAGAACACCTGCCGGCTGATGAAGAACGGGGTGATCTG
>JBBKVY010000262.1:0-4975 GCA_037968675.1 Acidimicrobiales bacterium
AACGCCGGTTAGGGGGCAGCTGGTCCCGTCTCATCGTCCGGCGAGCCGGTTCGATAGGAGCGGCCTCTTCGATGGGATGCGAACGCCAGGGCCGGACTACCGGAGCCCGCAAGAACGGCCCTGTCACCCCTTCCTTGGGATGACGATCGACGGCGACGTTGACCGTCCGCTGAGGAATTCAATCGTCGGCTCGACGGCGCGAAACCGGAGCGCACGACGCACCACCTGGCGATCGAGCTCACCGACCCGGGCCAGGGCCCACGGTTCCGAATGCGGGGTTCCCGTTGGTGACCGGGGCGAGCCCGTTCGACGGGGCATGCACTACGCTCGTCTCCGTCATCGCCGGTATCACCGTGGTCGTCGACCCCGATCTCGGTGAGCCGCAGCACCTGGGGGAACCATGGAACATCGCCGCCGCCGCCACGCCACCGCGGTCATCGCCGTGATCGCCATCGCCGTCTCGACCGTCGTGGCCGCGCCCGCTGGCGCCGACCGTGGCGAGAAGGGCAAGCCCCCCCGTGGATCGGACGACCGCGCCTACTACATCCTCCCTCCCGGCAACTACGGCGGCCTCCCGACCACCGACGAGTCGCGCGACCAACTCCCTCTCTACGACGCACTCACCCCGCTTCGCGACGAGGTGACCGACGCAGACATCGAGGCCAACTTCCTTCCCGAGGACTTCAGTCCGGTGGGAGAGACCCGGGAGGAGCCCACCGGGCGTCCGGGAACGACGATCCTGTACGACGAGTTCGGCGTCGCACACATCACCGGCGAGACCCGAGCCGATCTGGCCTTCGGCGCCGGATGGGTGACCGCTCGCGACCGCGATCTGTTGATCCAGCTCGGACGTGGTCCGGCTCGAGCGGCCGTGGCCGACATCCCCGGCATCAACGCATTCGGTCTCGTCACGAGCGGACAGTCCTTCGTCCCCAGCGCTGCGGCCGAGCAGTTGGTGACCGATCAGGTCGATCTCCTCGTCGAGACCTACGGCGACAAGGGTCGCGAGATCGTGGCGGACGCGCAGGCGCAGGCCGACGGTGCCAACGCCTACTGGGCGGCCAACGGACTCGATCGGGAGCCGGCCACGGTGAACGACGTGATCGCGACGGCAGCGTTCATCGGCTCGATTTTCGGTGCGGGCGGCGGCGGTGAGGCGTCGAACGCCGAGTTCCTGTCCCGCCTCCAGGACGAGTTGGGCACTGCGGCCGGGCGGCTCGCATGGGAGGACGCGGCGCTGACCAACGACCCCGAGGCACCGACCACCATCGACAAGCGCTTCGACTACGGGCCACTCACCGGCGGCCCGGTGACCGGCTCGGCCACCATCGACGCCGGATCCATCGTCTCGATCGACCCCCGCCAGTCGGCCACCACACCGGCACCGGCACCCGCCGCGGTCTCCGACATCGCCGGCAACGAACCGACATATCCGGCCGCCGGTCCGGTCCCCGAGAAGCATGCGTCGAACTTCCTGATCGCCGATCCGACGACCACCCGGTCGCGCGACAGCCTGGCCGTCATGGGCCCCCAACTCGGCTACTACTACCCCGAGATCGTCCAGCAGATGCACCTGAGCGGCCCGGGGATCGAGGCCCAGGGCGTCGTCGTGCCCGGCATGGCCATGTACCTGCTCATCGGCCGTACGCCCGACTACGCCTGGAGTCTGACCTCGGCGAACCACGACGTCCGCGACGTGTTCGTCGAGCGCCTCTGCGAGCCCGACGGCTCGTCGCCGACCGCCGAGTCGGCTCACTACCTCTTCGACGGCGAGTGCCGACCCTTCGAAGAATTCGAGGCCGGCACGCTCAACGGCACCCCGATCCGGTATCCGACGTCGGTGCACGGCCCCGTGATCGGCACGGCCACCTCGAACGGTGAACCGGTGGTGTTGACACGCCAGCGGTCGACGTTCGGGCGCGACGGGCTCAACCTCGCCGCCCTCAAGGACATGACCGAGGGCAAGGCCGACACCCCGGATCGCTTCTTCGAGGCGGCCAACCAGTTCGGCTTCACCTTCAACTGGGGCTACACGTCGCGAACCGACACGGCGTTCTTCTCGTCCGGCCTGTTGCCGGAGCGGGCGCCGGGGCTCGACCGACGCCTCCCCACGTGGGGGACGGGCGAATACGAGTGGCGAGGATTCCTGGACCAGCGAAGCCATCCCCATGACAAGCGGGGTCCGGGTGGCCTGTTGCTCAACTGGAACAACCAGTCGGCGCCCGGGTTCATGCACGGCGACACCACCGGCTTCGGGTCGGTGCATCGGGTCGAGTTGTTCGACCAGTTCCCGAAGAAGCCCGAACTCGCCGACGTGGTCGGCATCATGAACCGGGCCGCCACCGAGGACACCCGGTCTCCGGTCTGGCCGGTGGTGAGCGAGGTGCTGCGCGGGAGCCCGGCACCCAATCCACTGGCCGGCGAGGTCGTCGACGTCCTCGATGCCTGGGTCGCCGACGATGCACCACGGCTCGACGCAGACAACAGCGGTCTGTACGACGACGCCGGCCCCACGGTCCTCGATGCCCTGTGGCGTCCACTGGCCGACGCCGCCATGCGCCCGGTGTTCGGGGACCTCACCGACTCGTTGGACCTCGGCGGCGATGCCGTGTCCTATGTCGACAAGGACCTGCGGACGCTGCTGGGAGACAAGGTGGAGGGCGAGTTCAACCTCCGCTACTGCGGGCGGGGCTCACTCGATGAATGCCGAGCCTCGCTGTGGGCCGTCGTCGACCAGGTGGCCGCGGACCTCGCCGCCGCTCAGGGTCCTGACCCGAGCGCGTGGCGGTCGCCGGCATCGAGAACCAGGTTCACGCCGGGCCTCATCCCCGACACCATGCGCACCACCAACCGGCCCACGTTCCAACAGGTGCTCCAGCTCGACAGTGGGCGCGGACGAGGCGACCGAGGCGAGAAGAAGTGAGGGTGAATCGGCTCGCGGGGGAGTAACACGACGACAGCGATCTTGATCTGCTCGTGGTGCTGGACGAGATCGATCCGGGACAGCGGCGTCGTCTCATGGGCCTGATTCGCCGGGCGATCGCCGCCCCGATCCCGATTGACGTGTTGGTCACCGACCGAGCTGAGTTCGAGGCCCGCAAGGACGTCAACGGCTCCTCGTACTACTGGCCGGCCCGCGAGGGCTGGTCGTGTATGAGCGAGCCGCGGCCTGACGTCGGGTCCGAGAGTAGCGGCGGTAGGCGTGATTCCGATCTGGTCGACGCGGGCGATCGACGGCGGGAGAGAATGAGTGACGTGGGCGGCGTGACTTCGACCTTTACCCAGGTGTTGTCGGACGACGCCGTCTACGAGTACCGGGCCGACCGGTGGTGGGCAGAGGGCCCACGACTGGCGTTCGTGGGGTGCAACCCGAGCCTGATCACCTGGCAGGCCAGCGGCCGCCTCGACCCGACCAGTGCCAACTGTGAAGCGATCGCCCGGCGCGACGGCTACGCCGGGGTGACCATGCTGAACCTTTGGGCGCTACGGGGCACGGACCCGCGGGAGCTGCGCGGTCACCCCGATCCGATCGGCCCCGGGTGGGCTGAGGCGTTCGACGAGGCGGTGCGCGACCTGGGCTTCGTCGTGGGCGCATGGGGGACCGCCCCCTTCAGTGCCGGCACGCGCGTCGCCCGGCGCCGCATCGCTGACGTAGTCGACCGCCTCGACGCGCTCGGGCTGGAGGTGCGCTGCCTGGGTCAGACGGCAGACGGGGAACCGCGCCATCTGTCGCTGCGAGGTGTGTCGAGGGGCGCCCTGCCAGCACTGCAACCGTTCGTGGGTCGCACGACGAGACCGCAGTAGCGCTGCCCCGAGCGACCGCAGCCTCTGGGGTCGTTGCCACCGCCGGGAGACGTACCTATCGGCTACCACCAATCGCGTCCTCGAAGTAGTCGAGAGCACAGAGATCGGCGCTTCGCGTGGACTGGAATCAGCCGAAGAGCTTGCCCATCCCAACCAGTGCGGCCATGCCGAGGTCACCATCGCCACTCGTTGTGATGACGTCTGCGGTCTCCGCAGAGACGGGCCCGCGGGAGAACAACCTCACCGCCGTGGGGCCGTGGAACTCGACGGTCGCCTTGGCAGTGTCATCCGAGCCCGACATGAGTTCCCACCCCACGCTCCTGCCCCGCCAAGTGAGGGTCCAGCGGGCAACGCCGACGATCTCCACTCCGATGGACTCGCCATCATCGAGACCGAGGTCCCCGAGCTGCATGGCGATGCTCGTCACAAAGACGGTGCCCACAGCCGCCAGCGCCTCATCGGTCGCGTCTGGGGCGTCGACGGCCCGACGGATCTGTTGCTGGTGCACCCATCGTTCGACGAACTCGCGGCCTGCGATCTGCCAGTACGGGGACGTCTCGGTTGATCCGAAGAAGCCGACGGGCTCTCCGTGCGACGAGAGGTCGATGCTCTCGTAGAACGTCGCTGACCATTCACCGGTGAGTTCCAGCAGCGTGGTGATGAGGTCGGTGCTGATGAACGTGGCCGCCGTTACCCACTGCTCGTTGAACCCATCCAACAGCTGTCGGAAGTCCATGCCTGGATGATCCTCGGCGTAGAGGAGGAGACCCTGGGGAGCGGAGTCCCGCTGGCGAGACAGCAGCGAGATGTCGTCACCCAACACGTGCAGGGCGACCTGCTTGACCGTCCATGCTGGGCACTCCGTCTGCCGAGTCCAGTCCTCGGCGGTCAATGAACCGAGCAACTCCAGAAACTGCGCCCGCTCACGCCGCAGGCAGTTGCGTTCGAGAAGGTCGATCGTGAGCGGCCCATGGTCCATGGCGAGAAGGTACCGACACCGGATATCCCCCGTACCGAATTCCGCTCAGCGTTCGCTGTCCGAGCGCACCGAACGGCGCTTCGCGACGCGCCCTGGAGCGGGTGACATGGGGACGCGCCGTACCTGCCGGTCGCAAGGCTCCGACGGGCTCAATTATCGGCTGTCACCTGTCGCCTCCAGAAGGTCCGCCCC
>JBBKVY010000263.1:0-2676 GCA_037968675.1 Acidimicrobiales bacterium
GGTGTTCGAGGTAGCCGCGCAGCGCCTCGACGAAGGGCCGATAGGCCACGCGGACGTGCTCGTCGCTCCGACCTGCGACGACCACTGCGCCCTCGCCGGACGCGCGCTGTGCAAGCTCCGAGACCAGACGCGTCTTACCGATTCCGGGTTCGCCGGAGATCAGCACGACGGTCGTGCTCCCGGACGCCGCACGCTTGTAGGCGTCGGTCAAGTACGAGAGCTCAGACGCCCGACCCGCAAAATCGAACGAGCCTCGGGTCGAGAGCGCTCGTGGAAGCTCACGCGGCTTGTCCTCGTCGATAGCCGCCGGTGCCCAGAGGACCTCCATCGCGGCCACCGGGCTGTCGATACCCTTGAGTTCGAGCTCGCCGACCGGAACGAACGAATGGTCGCCACGGCCACGTGCCATGAGCTGTACGAGCTGAGCGCACAGGATCTGACCGGGCTCCGCAGAGGCTTCGAGCCGCTGAGCCTCCACGACCGGCAGCCCGAAACAGTCCTCGCCTTCGAAAGAGACGTCCCCGGTCGAGAGTCCGATACGAACCGTCAATCGCTCCTCGTCCGCACTGCGATTGTGGCCGTCGATCGCCTGCTGCACGGCGACGGCGCCACTGAGGCCATCGGCGGCACCGGTGAACGTGGCCATGATCCCGTCCCCCAGGTGCTTCACCACGACACCACGATTGGCCACGATCGCATCGACGATCAGTTCATCGTGGCGACGTCGGACCTCGTCAGCCGCCTCCTCACCGAGCCGCGACCGCATCGCGGTCGATCCCGCCAGATCGGTGAACAACACCGTTGCCGTGTCCGTCCGCCCGTCGCCTCCCACGCCGCGAGGCTACCGGCAGCCACTCATGCCTGGTGTCGGAGGATCTTTCGCACCGATCTCAGCTCAGAAGCGTCTTGGGTGGAACGTCGCCAACCCGTAGGGAGGCGGAGGGGCGGCAGCTGATAAGTGCGGGATCTCGAGGTGGAATGTCACCGAAATATCCGGCTTCTTGTTCAAGATGCGGGTGACGGCAGGGTTGGCCAATCTTGTCGTCAGGTGTCTGGCGGGTGGCTCGCGAACCGGCTGCCCACCTCGAGCAATCGGGAGTGTGGCTCGTTAGTGGAACGCACCCCGCCAGACACCGCCTGCGAGGAAGTGGCTCGAGAGGGATCTGTTCAATAGCTCGAAGAAGCACTGCCCTCCTCGCTGATCCCACCACCGATCAATGAGGAGGAAGCAATGTCTGTGTTCATCGGGGTTGATCCCCACAAGCGACTCCACGCCGTCGTCGCGGTCAACAACAACGGCCGGGTCCTGGCCCGAGCCGTGTTCCCAAACACCCGCGACGGGTTCAGCGAGCTCCGCACGTTCGGTCGTCGCTGGAAGCAACGGACCTGGGCGATCGAGGGCTGCAACGGTGTCGGCAAGCACCTGTCTCAACGCTTGTTCTCAACCGGTGAGCGCGTCGTGGACGTGTCGACCCGCCGGGCCGCGTTGGTGCGCGTCTACGCGGGCGGGAACGGCCGCAAGAACGACGACACCGACGCTGAAGCGATCGCCATGGTCGCCGTGCACACCCCAGACCTGCCCGAGGTCCGGGCCGATGACCGGTCGGTCGCGTTGCGGTTGGTGTCGCATCGTCGCAAGGAACTGATCGGCCTTCGCACCCAGACCGTGTGCCGCATCCACCGGGACCTGGAGGTCCTGATCCCCGGCGGCGCAGCCCGCAAGCTGTCCGCGTCCAAGGCTCGCGAGCTGTTGGCCACGGTCCGGCCCCGTGACGAGGTGGGCAAGCTCCGCCGCCGGCTCATCGCCGATCAGATTCGGGATCTCGAACGCGTGGACCGCAACATCGCCAAGCTCGACGACGAACTCGCCGACATGGTTGATGACACGCCCACCTCGCTGCGTGACCTCTACGGGGTCGGCACGATCACCGCAGCATTGATCCTGGGCGAAGTCGGCAACGTTGCCCGGTTCCGGGACCGGAACCACTTCGCGTCCTACATCGGCACCGCACCAGTTGATCGGGGCTCGGCCGGCAACCCACAGCCGTCGGTGAACCCGCACGGCAACCGGCGACTGAATCACGCCATCCACGTCGTCGCGGGGACCCAGGTCCGCAACGACACCCCCGCCCGGGCGCTCTACGCCCGCAAGATCACCGAGGGCAAGACCAAGAAGGAAGCGTTGCGCGTCGTGAAACGGCGAGTGTCCGACGCCGTGTTCCGCCAGCTCGTCCTCGACGCACAGCGATGTGAAGTGGGCCCGGGAGGGCAAGCGGGAGCGACTCTTCAATCCAGCGCGTCTGGTCTCTCACCCAGAACCAGTTCTTCGGATCAGCCACAACCCGGACCCGAAGTCGAGCCTACGACCCTCCCCGAACGCTTGCCCGCTTGACAGAGGGGTGCCATTACTTGGTGTCCGTCGACGAAGCGCCATGAGCCGGCCTCGGGCGTGCCCAGATGATCATGTGGCAACGTCTTGTGATGAGGGGAGTCTTCGTCGTACCGGGCAGCCTCGGGCATCTGCATCCGCAGGCAGCACTTGCCCAGGCCCTGCTCAAACGAGGCCACGAAGTGATCCTGGTGACGACCGACGATCGCGTCGCTGCTGCCCAGGCGCTGGGGTTTGATGTGGTTTCTGTCGGCCCACCTGCTGAGTCTGAGTTTCCGGGCCCCATC
>JBBKVY010000264.1:0-38636 GCA_037968675.1 Acidimicrobiales bacterium
ATGGCGTGCGCCTTGGTCTCCTCGGCCGCCCTGAGCATGTCGCTGATCGGCACCTTGATGCCGAGGTTGTGCACCTCGTAGCCGTTGTTGGTGAGGATGATGTCGACCAGGTTCTTGCCGATGTCGTGGACGTCGCCCTTCACGGTGGCGAGCACGATACGACCCTTGGACGTGTCCTCGCCCTCCTCCTTCTCCATGAACTGTTCGAGATGGGCGACGGCCGCCTTCATCGTCTCGGCCGACTGGAGGACGAACGGCAGCTGCATCTCGCCCGACCCGAACAGCTCGCCGACGACCTTCATGCCGCCGAGGAGGAACTCGTTGACGATGTGGAGCGGCGCATGGCCCTCGGCCATGGCCTCGTCGAGGTCAGCGACCAGACCGTCGCGATCGCCGTCGATGATGCGGTGATGGAGTCGTTCGGACACCGGCCATCCCGACCGGTCCTCCTTGACCTCCTGCACCGACTCGACGTCGGTGAACATCTCGATGATCTTCGACAGCGGGTCGTACTCGGGATCGCCTTCGGCGAGCGAGCCGTCGAGCCCTCGCCGGTTGTAGATCAGGTCGAGGCACGCGTCGCGCTGGTCAGCAGGGATGCGGGCCAACGGCATGATGCGGCCGGCGTGGACGATGGCCGAGTCGAGTCCGGCCTCTGCGCACTCGTGCAGGAAGACCGAGTTGATGACGTGCCGGGAGGCGGCCTTGAGCCCGAACGAGATGTTGGAGAGGCCGAGCGTGGTGTGGACGCCGGGGAGGTTCTCCTTGATCAGGCGGATCCCCTCGATCGTCGAGGCGCCGTCGCCGCGTGACTCTTCCATGCCGGTGCCGAGGGTGAGGGCGAGCGGGTCGAAGATGAGGTCGCTGGGTTCGAGGCCATAGCGATCGACCGCGAGGTCGTGGATCGACGTCGCGGCCCGGAGCTTCCACTCGGGCGTGCGGGCCTGGCCCTCCTCGTCGATGCAGGTGCACACGACGGCGGCGCCGTGTTCCTTGGCGAGGGTGAGGAAGCGGTCGAGGCGCGTACCAGGGGCATCGCCGTCCTCGAGGTTGACCGAGTTGAGGATGGCTCGCCCGCCGAGGAGCTCGAGTGCGGTCTCGATGACCGGCGGCTCGGTCGAGTCGATCATCAGCGGGGCGGTCGACTGGGTGGCGAAGCGCGACGCGATCTCGGTCATGTCGGCCGTGCCGTCGCGCCCGACGTAGTCGACGCAGACATCGATGACGTGGGCACCCCCGGCGATCTGGTCCTTGAGCATCTTGACCGTGGCATCCCAGTCGCCCTCGATCATCGACTCCCGAAAGGCCTTCGAGCCGTTGGCGTTGGTGCGCTCGCCGATGAGCAGCACCGACGAGTCCTGCTCGATCGGCGTGAAGCTGTAGATCGACGCCGCACCGGGCTCGTGGTCGGGGGTGCGGACCGCAGGCGTGAGGTCCTTGCAGTTCTCGGCCAACAGACGGATGTGCTCGCTGTCGGTACCACAGCATCCACCGATCACCTGGACCCCGAACTCGGTGATGAAGCGGGTCTGGGCCTCGAGGAGCTGCTCGGGGGTGAGGTCGTAGTGCATCTTGCCCTCGACCACCGACGGGAGGCCGGCGTTCGGGAGGGCCGAGATCGGCATGCGCGAGTGCTGCGAGAGGTGGCGCAGGTGCTCACTCATCTCCCCGGGCCCGGTGGCGCAGTTGAGGCCGACGATGTCGATGCCCATCGGGTCGAGCGTGGCCAGCGCCGCACCGATCTCGGTGCCGGGCAACATGGTTCCGGTGAGCTCGATCGTCACCTGGACCTGGAAGGGGATCTCGCGTCCTGCGGCCTTCATCGCGGCACGGCAGCCGTTGATCGCCGCCTTGGTGGTGAGCAGGTCGTTCTGGGTCTCGATGAGGAACAGGTCGACGTCGCCGTCGAGGAGGCCACGAGCCTGTTCCTGGTAGGCGTCGAGCAGTTCTCGGTACGTGATGTGGCCGAGCGTGGGCATCTTGGTGCCCGGCCCGATCGAACCAGCCACGAAGCGCGGGGAGCCGTCGGCTGCGAAGTCGGACGCGACGTCCTTCGCGATGCGAGCTGCCGCGACGTTGAGTTCGTAGGTGCGGTCGGCGATGCCGTACTCGGCCAAGGGGATGGCGAAGGCGCCGAACGTCGCCGTCTCGGTCACATCGCAGCCGACGGCGAAGTAGGTCTCGTGCAGACCGGTGATGACGTCGGGTCGCGTCACCGCCAGCATCTCGTTGCACCCCTCGAACTCGTCGCCGCCGAAATCGTCTTCGGTGAGCCCGTCGAGCGTCTGTACGTAGGTGCCGAACGCACCGTCGTAGACGACGACGCGCTCGTTCACCAGGTCGAGGAATGGGGATCTCATGGTCCGCCGAGCCTACCGACGGGCACGTTTGCCCTCCTATCGGAATCGACGGCCACACGAGGCATGTAGCGTCCAGCGCGGATGAGCAAGCTGTACACCGGCAAGGGCGACGACGGGACGACCGGCCTCTTCTTCGGTGGTCGGGTGCCCAAACACGACGCACGCCCGGAGGCGTACGGAACGGTCGACGAGGCCCAGGCGGCCATCGGCCTGGCGCGGGCGGCGGCGCGTGGTGGAGAACTCGACCGCATGCTGGTCGGCGTCGAACGTGACCTGTACGTTCTGATGGCCGAACTGGCGACGTTGCCGCAGAATCGGCACAAGCTCACGCCGGGCCAGTCGTCGGTGACGGCGGATCACGTCGAGGCGCTCAGCGCGCTCACCGACGATGTCGGAGGGCGGTTCGACTTCCCGACCGAGTTCGTCGTCCCCGGCCAGAACGAAGTGTCCGCCCGACTCGACGTCGCGCGGACGATCGTCCGGCGGGCAGAACGGGCGGCAGTCGTCGTCGATGTCGACGGCTCGCAGGCCGTGCCGTACCTCAACCGCCTCTCGTCGCTGCTGTGGACCATGGCCCGCTGGGTCGAGTCCGGCGACACACTGCTTTCACGGACCGAGACAACGGAGAACCCATGACCCTCACCATCGAACTGGTCAAGGACTCGTCGGCGACCGCGACGGTCGTCACCGGGGTGACGACGGAGGCATTCGAGGATCACCCCTTGCACGACGTCCTCGCGGCGTCAGGCTTCGAGGCCGAGGTCGGCGAGGCGCAGGTCGTTCCGGGCGAGGGCGGCGCGGTCGCGCTCGTCGCCGGGCTCGGCTCGGATCCCGATCGGACCGTCGATTCATTTCGGATCGTCGGCGGTGCGATCGCTCGCGGTGCGAGCAAGCAGCAGTCGATCTCGGTTCGCACGGTGCTCGACGCCGTCGGCGAGCTGGATCCTGCCGGCGTCGGTCAGGCGTTGGCCGAGGGCCTGGTCCTGGGCAGCTACCGCTACACCGCGTTGAAGAGCGACCCCAAGCCTCCCGAGCTCCGGTCGGTCGAGATCGTCGGGAAGGGCGGCAAGCGTGTCCAGACCGCGTTCGATCTCGGTCGCGCCGTGGCCGAAGCCGTGTGTGTCGCCCGAGACCTCGTCAACGAGCCCGGGGGAACGCTGACGCCGCCTGCGCTCGCCAAGAAGACCGAGAAGCTCGGCGGCACCTACGGATTCGAGGTGCGCGTGCTCGGACCCAAGGAGATCAAGGCGGCGAAGATGGGCGGACTGCTGGGCGTCAATCGCGGTTCGGACATCCCGCCCCGCTTCCTCGAACTGTCGTGGAAGCCCGAGGCCAAACCCCGCGGGGTGGTGGCCCTCGTGGGCAAGGGCGTGACCTTCGATTCCGGCGGGTTGAGCCTCAAGCCGTCCGACGGGATGCTCACGATGAAGGGCGACATGGCCGGCGGCGCCGCCGTGATCGGCGCATTCTGCGCGCTCCAGGCGGCCACCCCCCGGGTAGAGGTGCGTGGCTACGTTCCGCTCACCGACAACATGACCGGTGGCGACGCCACCCGTCTGGGCGACGTGTTGACCATCAGCAACGGCAAGACGGTGGAGATCCACAACACCGACGCCGAGGGCCGCCTGATCCTCGCCGACGCGCTGTCGAAGGCGACAGCGGACGGACCCGATGCCATCGTCGATCTCGCCACCCTCACCGGAGCCTGCATGGTCGCCCTCGGTGACAACCACGCCGGTGTCATGGGGACCAGCGAGTCGTGGATCGAGCAGATCCAGGACGCGGCGAGGGCCGTGGGGGAGAAGACGTGGCATCTCCCGCTCCCGGACGAGTGGCGTGCCAACCTCGACAGCGACATCGCCGACATGAAGAACATCGGTGGCCGCTACGGCGGCGCGTCGATCGCCGCGCTCTTCCTCCGCGAGTTCGTCGGCGACGACATCCCCTGGGCCCATCTCGACATCGCCGGCCCGGCCTACGGGGAGAAGGAGTCGACCACCGAGACCAAGGGTGGCACCGGCTATGGCGTCCGCACCCTGGTCGCGCTCCTCACGTCGTACAAGCGGCCCCGTCTCTCGAGCGTTTCGTCCTCGAGCGATTCGTCCTAGAGCGATTCGGCGGCGGCCAGGGCGCGGCGGGCGGCGGTCGGGTCGAAGTTCCAGCGCCGCAGCTGGTCCTCGACGTCCACGGGCGAGGCTCCGACGTCGAGAAGGCTGCGGGCGAGCCGGGTCGCGTGGGCATCGTTGGCCGGGTGCGTGCTGCGCCGGAGCTGTTCCTGTTGCCACCGACGGTGCTCGCCCTCGAGATGTCGAGGAAGGCGGGTCGTCTGGATCCGGCTGAGCGGTGGGATCCGGGTGCGCACGGCGATGATGTCGTGCTCTTCGTTGCGGGCGACGCCGAAGCGGATGCAGCGCTCGATCGAACGACGGAACGGGCCGTTGCGGCCGCCGCGGTTCCCGATGCCGATCGAGCGGGCGCAGTCGGCCGCGTCGAGGCTGAAACCGTCGGGCTGACGGTCGAACTCGCTCGCCATGCGCCGGAGGAGCCACGTCGATGTCGGGCCCAACAGCGGGAGCCAGAACCGTTCGACGTAGGTCGAGCGCGGGTCGAATCCCAGCGCGTCCACGACGGGGTCGCGCCAGGCCATGACCAGCAACGGGGGAAGTCGGCGTTCGGGAGCGAGAGTGGTGTCCACGGGAGTTCTCCTCGAGATGCAGCAATCGGGGGAAGGCCGGCGGCATGAATACTCTCATGTCTTTTCGATGTGTTCGATCCCATCATCTCCGGCGCTAGCCTGTCAAGCGTGGCTGCGGAGCAGATCGACGAGGTGCGCTCGGTGTTGGCCGCGTCACCGGCGGTCGTCGTCCTCACCGGGGCGGGGATCAGCACCGACAGCGGGATCCAGGATTTCCGCGGCCCCAACGGCCTGTGGACGAAGAATCCCGAGGCCGAGAAGCAGGCCACGCTGTCGTACTACGTCGCCGACCCGGAGGTGCGGAAGCGATCCTGGCGGTGGCGTCTCGACCGCGCGGCGAACGCGTTCGAGCCCAACGACGGTCACCGGGCGCTCGTCGACCTCGAGGTCAACGGGAACCTGGAGTTGCTCGTCACCCAGAACGTCGACGGGTTGCACCTCGCCGCTGGGACCTCACGGGACAAGCTCGTCGAGATCCACGGCACCTCTCGCGACGTCGTGTGTCTCGACTGCGACGACCGCGCGCCGATGGAGTCGGCCCTCGACCGGGTGCGGGCCGGCGAGGCCGATCCGTCGTGCCGGACGTGTGGCGGCATCCTGAAGTCGGCGACCATCTCCTTCGGCCAAGGACTCGTCGTCGATGACCTGACCAGAGCCGATGCCGCGGCACGACGCGCCGACGTGCTGCTCGCCGTGGGGTCGACGCTCGGGGTGTACCCCATCGCCAACGTCGTCCCGCTCGCGAAGGCGCACGGTGCCACGGTGGTCATCGTCAACGGCGGGCCGACCGGGATGGACGATCTGGCCGACATCCGGCTCGAGGGCTCGATCTCCGAGCTGCTGCCGATGGTCATCCCGTAGATTCGCCGCTCATGCGAGCAGTCGTCCTCAACGGAGCCCACGATGTCTCGGTCGAGACGGTCGACGATCCCGTCCTCACCGGCTCCGACGGCATCGTCGTCGCGGTCGAACGGACCGCCATATGCGGTTCTGACCTGCACCTCTACCACGGCGACATGGCGCAGCCGGGCGTCCACCTCGGCCACGAGTTCATCGGGTCGGTCGTCGAAACAGGACGCGACGTGCGGACGGCGTCGACGGGCGACCGCGTCCTCGTCAGCGGCGTGATCGGCTGCGGCGACTGCGCCGAGTGTCGCAACGGTTGGCCGATGCGATGCCTGAACGGGGGGTCACAGGTGTTCGGCACCACGGCCGAGCTCCCTGGTGGGCAGGCCGAGTTCGTCGCGGTTCCGGCTGCCGACACGTCGGTGCGGGTGATCCCCGAGTCGGTCGGGATCGAACAGGCGGTCCTGCTCACCGACATCCTCCCGACGGGCTTCCTGGGTGCACGGCGGGCCGACATCGAGCCCGGGTCGACCGTCGCGGTCATCGGACTCGGTCCCGTCGGGATCTGCGCGCTCCGGTCGGCGCTGCTCTACTCGCCGGCCCGGATCCTGGCCATCGACCCCGTCGCCCATCGTCGTGCCCATGCCGAGCGCATCGGCGTCGAGACGATCGACCCGACCGATGGGGGCGCGATGGCGCACGTCCTCGAGGCGACGGGCGGCCGGGGTGCCGACGCGGTCATCGAGGCGGTCGGGCACGACGAGACGATCACTGACGCCATCATGTGCGTGAAGAACGGCGGGACGGTGTCTGTCGTGGGGGTGTCGACGAATCTGGCGCACCCGTTCCCCATGGCGATCGCCATGTTCAAGGGGATCACGTTCCGCATCTGCGTCGCCGACATCCCCGCGACGTGGGACAACCTGATACCGCTGATCGAGAACGGACGGCTCCACCCCGAAGACGTGTTCACCCATCACATGGGTCTGTCAGAGGCGGCCGCCGCCTACCGCATCTTCGACGGCCGCGAGGACGGCGTCATGAAGATCCTTCTCGACCCCCGCTCCTGAAGCCGTTTGGGTGGCGTGGAATAGGGGCGCGATACGATTGTTGACCTCCTGAGTAGGGATTCGAACCCCGCACGAACGACCGTCGATCCGGAGCACCCCCCATGGCCAACTTCCGTGAACTCCTCGCCGCCACCAAGGCGCAGATCAGCGAGGTCGAGACCGCCGAGGCGGCCGACCTACGCGACACCGGCCGCGATGTCGTCATCCTCGACGTGCGTGAGCCCGACGAGAACGCGCAGGGGTCCATCCCCGGTGCGGTCTTCATCCCACGGGGCCAGCTCGAGTCGAACATCGAGAACAAGATCCCGAACAAGGACGCCAAGGTGCTGATCCACTGCGCCTCGGGCGTCCGGTCGGCGTTCGCGGCGAAGACGCTCACCGAACTCGGCTACGGCGATGTCGCGTCCATCGCCGGAGGGTTCAACAAGTGGAAGGACGAGGGGCGGGACTGGAGCGTCCCGAAGAACCTGACGGCAGAGCAGCGAAATCGCTACCAGCGCCACCTCCTCCTGCCCGAGGTCGACATCGAGGGTCAGATCAAGCTGCTCGAAGCCAAGGTCCTCCTTCTCGGTGCCGGCGGCCTCGGGTCGCCTGCGGCGCTCTACCTCGCCGCAGCCGGCGTCGGCACCATCGGCATCATCGACATGGACGTCGTCGACGAGTCGAACCTGCAACGCCAGATCCTCCACACCATTGACCGCATCGGCGACCGCAAGGTCGACTCGGCCAAAAAGACGCTCACGGCGCTGAACCCCGACGTCAACGTCGTCACCCACGACTTCCGCCTCGACGCGTCGAACGTGCTCGACGTGATCGCCGACTACGACATCATCGTCGACGGCACCGACAACTTCCCGACCCGCTTCATGGTCAACGACGCCTCGGTGAAACTCGGTATCCCCGTCGTCCACGGCTCGATCTTCCGGTTCGAGGGCATGGTCACCGTGTTCGACCCGAAGAACGGCCCGACGTACCGCGACATGGTTCCCGAGCCCCCGCCGGCCGAGATGGCCCCGAGCTGTGCCGAAGCCGGAGTCCTCGGTGTGCTGCCCGGGATCATCGGTTCGTTGCAGGCCATCGAGGCCATCAAGTTGATCCTCGATCTCGGCGAGTCGCTCAGTGGCCGGCTGCTGGCGTACGACTCGATGGAGCAGAGCTTCCGCGAGTACAAGATCCGCACCGACCCGGCCAACGAGATTACCTGGCAGAACCGCGACAAGATCCAGGTCGTCGAGCTCGACGGCCTGTGCATGCCCGCACCGCTCGGCTGAGTCGCTCCCCTGCCACGGAACCGGGAACCCGGCTGAGTACCCTCCGCCCGGTCCAGCAAGCGACGGCCGCCGGCAACGTCGACGGGCGGGCGGCCGAATCCGGGAGCACGCATGTCCACCATCCGACTCTTCACGGCGGGTGTGCTCGCGTTCGTGGTCGCGAGTGCCGGGTTCCCGGCGGTCGGTGCGGGTGCCCAGACAGACGAGGAGCGCCCGGAGGAGACGGGGATCGCAACGCCACCTCCGGTCGAGGCGCACGCAGCTGATGCGTTGGCCACGGCCACCGCCACGTACACGTTCGGGACGGCACCGCTCGCGGCCGTGATGAATTCGGCGGCGTCGGCGTCGGCGGCAGCATCGTGTTCGATCTCGCGCAACGGGCTCGCGGCGCTGATGCTCGCTCCCACGTTCCCGGAGACGGGGGCGGGGTCGGTGGCGACACCCGCACCCATGACGTTGTCGCGGTACGACCGCGACGTCGCCCTCTACTCGATGTCCGACCCGACGACCCACCCCCGAGCGTTCTGGCATCCCGGTATCGGCGTGTGGCAGTTCGACGGCGCGGGCGGGTGGGGCAAGACCGCGTTCGAGCGGATCGACATCGGTCACATCGCCGATCTCGCCGCCGACGTCATGGTCGGTCGCTACTGCACCTCCGTCGCATCCGGCGCTTCTTCCTCGACGGCACGGGCCGCAGCGTGGCGTCCGTGGGTCGCGTGCCGACGGAACAACGCCTGCGAGGGCATCTTCCAAGCGGTCTACGACGGCCAGTCCGGCCCACTGGACGTCGAGACCGATGGCTCCGTCGGTGTCGTCGGCGGTGCGATCGCCAGCACGTGCGCCCCACCGGGGATGTCTGCTCGCTCCTGCGTCCGCGTCGATCCGGCGCGCGCCGAGGGCCACACGGGGTGGCGTGGGACGCCCGGTGGCTCGTCGACGATCGCGCCCCTCAGTCACGCCTTCGACGTCGTGAAGGTCGGCGGGAACGAGTGGCGTCTGTGGGACTCCGGCGACACCGGGTACGGCGTCGACATCGCGGCCTCGAAGCCGCTCGCAGCCAACCCTCGCTCGACGCCGAATCCCTCACGGCCGTGTGAACGGGTGAGCCCCATCAAGTGGTACGTCAACGGCAGCCTCGTCGACTCGGTCGACCGGTCGTCCTGCGCTGAGCCGGCGCCACCAGCGGGTCTGGCACGCACGGAGGTCTCGGTCAGCGGCACCTACGAGCCCGTCATCGGGGACTTCTCCGGTGACGATCGCGACGACATCGTCTGGTACCGCGCCGGGTCCGGTTCCGACTTCATGTGGCGTTCGCCCGTGACCTCGGCCGGGACGATCGGTCTCACGATCAACGGCAGCTACCGACCGTTGGCTGGCGACTTCGACGGCGACGGTCGCGACGACATCTTCTGGTACGCGCCGGGTTCTGCTCCGGACTCCATCTGGGCCGGGCGCGAGGGCAGTCCGAGTTCGCAACCGTTCTCGATCCGGGGTGGATCGTCGTTGCAGGTGCGCGGCACCTACGACCCCGTCGTCGGAGACTTCGACGGCGACGGTCGCGACGACATCCTGTGGTTCTCGCCGACGTCACCGGCCAACCATCTGTGGCGCGGCCGCCCGGGGCTGGCGTTCGCCAAGGAGTCGATGCCGCTCGCGCTCGACACGGTCGACGCCTCCGGCGACTTCGACGGCGACGGGCGGACGGATCTGGTCGGCCACCGACCCGGGAGCGCCCCCGACTCGTTCTACTACTCGACCGGTTCGGCGTTCGTCCGCCGAGACATGGTCGTGAACGGGTCGTACACCCTGACGGTCGGCGATTTCGACGGCAACGGGGCCGATGATCTCCATTGGTACTCGACCGGTTCCGGTCCCGACTACATCTGGTTCCACGAGCGATCCCGCCCGTCCTCGGGTCAGCAACCGGACGGCGCCCCGGCGAGCATCGGATCGGGCAGGACGCCGATCGCCATCGACGGTCCCGGGGGAACCGATGTGGTGTGGGTCGGCCCGGGGTCGACATCGGACGAGTTCTGGACCTTCTCGGGTCGCTCGCTGAGCAGATCGTCGTCGCTTTCGGTGACCGGGACGTACCGGCTGTTCGGCGGGCAGTGGACGTCGGGCGGCGAGGGAGTGCTGTTCTACGCACCCGGATCGGCGCCGGATTCGTTCTGGACCCGCTGAGAAGCGCGAGGATCTCCGCGGTCAGGGCTCAAGACATCTGGATGTTCCGCCGACAGCACATGCATGGTCGGAGTTCCGAGGTCCCCAGCGCGCGTCGGGAGTGTTCGCCGCTTCGTCGCCGGCGCGTTGGTCCTCGCCAGCACGGCAGGACTCGGCACCGTCGTCACGGCGGGTCCGGTGCACGCTGCCCCGTCCGGGGCTGCGTGTGGGACGCAGTCCGCGACCGCGCCGCTCGGTGCCGCCGAGCAGGAGTTCGTCGATCGACTGAACGACCTTCGACGTCGGAACGGCCGATCGACGCTGGTGGTCAACTCCACGCTGAGCGACCGAGCCCGGGAATGGTCCGTCTACATGGCGGACCGGGGCGCGCTGATGCACGCCCGCACATCGAACGGCATTCCGCAGTCGATGGACTACGTCTACCAGGTGGGCCAGATCGTGCCCCGCTGGACCCGTGCCGCCGAGAACGTCGGCTACGGCTCGACGCCACAGCGCATCCACGATGCGTTCGTCGCATCGTCGGGACACCTCGACAACATGGTGGGCGACCACAACCAGGTCGGCGTCGGTGTCGAGACCCGGGGTCAGACCATCTGGGTGACGGTCCGATTCGCCAAGGGCGATCTCCCGGCACCGATCGCGCCGTCGGTGGCACCGAGCGCGTTCACGCAGCAACGTGGTGGCGCCTGCGTCGGCGATCTGCCGCTCAGCGGGGATTTCGACGGGAACGGCGTGGACGATGTTCTCCTCTACGGCATGGGTTCGACGCCCGACGGTCTCCTGTTCAACACCACGTCGGGATCGAGCCGCCGTGACCTGACCATCAACGGCCGCTACGAGCCCTTCGTCGCCGACTTCGACGGCGACGGCCGCAGCGACATCATGTGGTACGCCCCGGGATCAGCCGGCGACTACGTCTGGTACGGGCGATCCGACGGCACGTTCACGTCGCGGGCGATGCAGGTCAACGGTGACTACCGACCTCTGGTCGGTGACTACGACGCCGACGGAAGGGCCGACATCTTCTGGTATGTCGCGGGCACGCGTCCGGACTACTTCTGGTACTCCACCGGCACCGCGTTCCGCTCGGTGTACGCGCCGGCCAACGGCTCGTACGCGCCGCTCATCGCTGACTTTGACGGCAATGGCCACGACGACATCTTCTGGTACGCCGCCGGACGTAGGCCGGACTTCCTCTGGTACAACCGACCCTCCGGGGTGGTGTCGAAGGCGTGGCCGGTCAACGGGAGCTACGAGCCCGCGATCGGCGACTTCGACGACGATGGGAGTGCCGACATCTTCTGGTACGCCGCCGGGAGCGCTCCCGACTTCGTCTGGTACCTCCGAGATCGCTCGATCTCGTCGTACGGTCGGGAGGTCAACGGCGACTACGAACTCCTGGTCGGTGACTACGACGGCAGCGGCACCGACGACCTCGTCTTCTTCTCGAGCAGCACCGCGAGCGACACGACCTGGCTGTTCGGGACGTCGCGCATGGACATCTCGTCGACCCGAGGTCGGATCACCGGGGCCTACAACCCGGCGGTGGGCGACTACAACGGTGACGGACGAGACGACATCTACTGGCGCCTCCCGAGAACGCTCGCCGACGAGAGCTGGCTCGGTCGGTAGACCGACGTCGACGGGTACGATCGCCCGTCTTGTCCGATCCGCAATCCACACCGCCGGCCAGCCCCGAACGCTCGTCGTCCCGGCGGCGAGGCGCCGTGCTCACAACCGCGCTGGGAGTCGCCTTCGCCGTCGGCGGTCTGGCCTTCGTCGTCCAACGGATCAGCGCGACCTGGGAGGAGACGGGACCGGTTCTCCGCACGGCAGATCCGGCGTGGCTGGCCGGAGCCCTCGTACTCGGCGCTGCCGGCATGACGGCGATCGCGCTGCCGTGGACGAACGTCGTGGAGGTCCTCGGCGCCCGACTCGATCGAACCAGTGCCGTGTTGCTGTATTACGTGGGGGAGCTCGGAAAGTACCTGCCCGGCGGTGTGTGGCCAGTGGTCGGTCGCGGCGAGATGGCGGTGCGAGCAGGCCTGCGGCGAACGGTCGCCTACTCGAGCGTGCTGTTCTCCCTCGCGGTCCTGTACCTGGCGGCCCTGCTGTTGGCTGCAGGACTGCTCCCGGCCGTCCTCGTGTCCGGGGGCTCGTCGTCGACACCGGTCCTCCTCGTGGTCCTCGTGCCGGTCGGGCTCCTCTCGCTCCACCCTCGGATCCTGGGCTGGGTCATCACCACCGGCGCCCGGTTGACGAAGCGCGAGGTCATCATCGAGCTCCCGTCGTGGGGAGCGATGATCACCCTCGTGCTCCGGTATCTCCCGGCGTGGATCCTGATCGGCTCTGCCACATGGGCGGTGGGGCGCGCACTGGATGCCGACATCGGTTGGACCGAGGTCTGCTTCGCGACCGTGCTCAGTTGGTCGGCGGGATTCCTGGTGGCGCCGGCGCCGGGTGGCGTCGGGATCCGAGAAGCGGCCTTCGTGGCCGCCGCGGGCACGCTGCCGAGCGGCATCGCTGCCGCCATCGCCATCTGCGCTCGACTGGTGTTCATGATCGTCGACACTGCGGGTGCCGCCCTGTGCGGCGTCCTGCTCGGCGCCCGCAAGACGACGCCACCGCCGGCCGTCGCGACCGACGATACGGTCTGATCGATGTCGCCTGCCTCGCCCGACAACCGCTACGCCCGGCATCCCGACATGGCCTGGACCTCGTTCGACCGGTTCGGACGGTACAGCGCGATGGTCAGCCTCCTCCGTCGTACCTTCGACACGCCGCCGGCGTTCGTGGTCGACGTGGGCGACCGGAGCGGCTACCTGCGCCGTTTCCTCCCCGACACACCGTCGGTCGCGTTCGATCTCGGGACCGAATCGCAGGCGTTCCCCGACCTCGTGTTCGGTGTCGCCGACGGACGCCGGCTGCCGCTGGCCGACGACGCCGCTCCAGCGGTCGTCACCTGCGACGTGCTCGAACACATCCCGCCCGACAGCCGGGATGACCTGATCGGCGAGCTGACCCGGATCGCCGAAGGCGCGGTCCTGCTGACGGCACCGTTCGACACCTTCGGGGTCGCGGGTGTCGAGAGCGTCGTCGCGAGATATGCCGCAGTGGTCAACGGCGAGCGGCAGCCACAGCTCGCCGAGCACGAGGATCTCGGACTACCGGACCTGGCAGCCACGGCAGCGTCCTTCGCGGTCCGCGGCTGGGACGTCAGTGTCTCCGGAGAAGGCAATCTCGTCGACTGGCTCGGCGTGATGCTGCTCCGGTTCGGCGCCGAGGCGCGAGAGGACATGCAGCCGATCGGCGACGGCATCGACGTCGTCTACAACCACCTGCTGTCGTCACGGTCCGACGTCGGGCCCTACTACCGGCACATCCTCACGGCAACTCCCGCGGAGGGTGCTCGAGGTGCGGTCGACGGTCTCGACGACGCGCTGGCCGTCGACCACGTGACCCTCGACGCGCACGGGTCGGCCTTCCTGACCCAGCTCGGTCTCCTCGATCTCGTCCCGAGGATGAACGCCCTCGACCGAGGAATCGCCGATGTCGCCAACGGCATCGATGCGGTGGTCGCCGGTCACGTCGTCCATCTCCTCGACCAGCAGGCAGAACTCGTCCGCCGCCTCGATGACCTGGCCGAGCATCTCCGGCGACTCGAGGCGCTCACGGCCGATGTGGGCGAGCGGACATTCCACTCCACGGTCCGGCGCGCGCTGCGCAAGGTCGCGCGACGGTGACGCTCGGGCCTCAGCCTCGCAGCCGACGCGCGATGCGCCTGACGACCGTGCCGGGCGACTCGTTCCGGAGCGACCACCAGACCTTGTGGCCGAAGCCGTTCGCATGATGTGTCGACACGGGAACGGCGTCGCGGGAACCGGCTTCGCCGGCGGGGTAGGGGGTCAGGGCGACAGGTCCTGCTGCCGCCGGCTCGTCGAGCGTGACATCGGTCCAGGTCCGCGGCGGGCTCGACGGCGCCTCGTGGATGCGACGGAGGATCTCGACCAGGCGCGCCGCCTGCAGATGCGGTGACCACTGGACGAGGGCGCGTCGTCGCGCTGCGGCCCCGATGCGCGCCCGCTCGGGCCCATCGGCGACGAGGGCAGTCATGGTCGGAGCCCACTGGTCGACGTCATCGATCAGGACCCCGTCGACGCCGTCGCGAATCGCCGACGAGAAGGGCCGGGTCGCAGTCGCGATGGTCGGGGTCGCGACGAGCGCTGCCTCGAGCCACTTGATCGCGCTCTTCGACTGGTTGAACAACCCCAGATCGGCGAGTGGGGCCAGGTTGACGTCGACCTGACGCAGGACCGCGGGCAGCTCGTTCCAGGGACGCAGGGGGAGACGTCGGACCCGGTCACCGAACTCCTGTAGTTCCTCGACGTCGGGTAGCAGTCCACCAAGCCACAGCTCGGTGTGGGGGGCTGCGTCGAGCACCGACACCAGTGCGGGTACCACGGTGCGCAGGTCCTCGTCGTGTGTCTTGGTCCCGCTGAAGTATCCGATGCGCACCGGGCCCGGCTCTCGAGGGAGTCGCAGCGCGTCGTCGGATCGGCGAGCGACCTCCAATCCGTAGGCGTTCTGCTTGAGATGCGCCGGGAGGCCCGTCGCTTCGGCGACGCGCTCGACCAACGGTTCGGTCGACCCGATGTAGGCGTCGCAGTGTTCGAGCGTGGTGCGGTAGCGCATGACGCCTTCGCGCCAGAGCGCGGCCTCGTCGTGGGCCAGCGCGCGCAGCGCAGGTACGTCGGACTCGATCTCGGGGTCCACGATCAGGTCATCGACATCGAAGGCCACCGGCGTGCCCGCGGCCCGGGCCTCGTCGGCGATGGTGAGGATCCGCGGCGTGGCCGGGACCCGGTACAGGACGACGGCGTCGGCTCGCGCCACCGCGCGCTCGACCGCGGGGTCGGCGTAGTGCAGGACCGTGGTGTCGATGCCTGCGAGTTCCAGTGCCTCGGCGGGGAACTGCGCGCGGTAGCGCAGCGGCGCGCCGTCGATGCCCACGACGAACACGACCGACCGAGGGGACCACTCGGGGACCTCGGGGCGGACGGCCGCCGACGTGAGTTGCGACTCGAGCTGGTCGATCTGGTCACTGACGGTCCAGGCAGCGAGGTCGCTCGAGCCGGACAGCGAGCGCACGAGAGCCGGTTCGGCCACGAGGCGGTCGATGGCGCCGGCGAGCGACGTCGGGTCGAGCGACGACACCACCAGCCCGTTCACCCCGTGGTCGATGACCTGCTCGGGTCCGAGCGAGTCGGTTGCGATCACCGGCACGCCCCGGAGGAGGGCCTCCCTCGTCATGATCGAGTGCGTCTCCCGGGCCATGGAGGGCAGGATCAGTACGTCGGTCTCGGCCATGACGCGTTCGAGGTCCTCGGGGGGATACGGCGATTCGAGCCGCACCCGCGGATCGTCGACCATCGCGGTCAGCGCCCCGAGGTCGTCCAGCGGCGCATGGACGGTGAGTTCCCAGCCGGTGGTCGCGACGGTGTGCGAGACGGCCTCGCACAGGTACGCCGCGCCCTTCATCGGGTCATTCCCACCCGTATAGCGCAGGCGCACCATTCGATCACCCTCGCCGGTCGGCGACCTCGGTCGGATGTCGACGGGCGCCGGCATACCGTTCTCGTTCACGGCGAGCCGATCGCCCGCCACGCCGTTCGCCCGCAACACCTGGGCGGCGACGCTCGAGGGAGCGAGCACCAGGTCCGCGTTCCGTAGATGCGGTGCGAGCGTCGCCGCCCGTGCATCGAGGTGGGCGCGTCCGGCCTGGCATTGGCAGGTGCCGGCGGACACGACCACGCAACACGGGCGGTACTCGAGGTCGGCGAGGAACTGGCGTGCACACAGCCACCAGAAGTCGTGCATGGTGATGACCGTCCGGCACCCGGCCTCCTTCGCGGCGGAGACGAGCGATGCGCCGAGCGTCTGGAGCGAATGGAAGTGGACGACCTCGGGACGATGGTCGGCCAGCCAGGATTCGAAGGCGGCGTGTACGTCGGGATTGTCGACGTTCATGGGGTCGTTCCAGGCCGTCCATGGCGTGGTGTTGATCCAGGTCACGGGGATCCCGTCGGCGTCGGGTTCGGTGAACGTGCTGAGCGGCGCCTCGTCTTCGTCCAGCCGCCCGGCGAAGACCCGCACGTCGTGCCCGCGTGCCGTCAGGCCCTGCGCGATGCGTTGGGGGACCAGCGTGCCGCCGCTCACGAAGTTCGGGGGGTAGTGAGCCGAAACGAGGGCGAGACGCATGGGCCGGTAACCTATGCGACTCGCATCGAAAGCCATTCTGCACCGACGTCGAGCGAGAACCTCCTCCATGACCACGATCTCCGACCTGCGGTCCTCACGCGAGCTGTTCGTCAACCTGACGCTCCGGGAGTTGCGCGGCAAGTACAAGCGCTCGGTGCTCGGCTGGCTCTGGTCGATGCTGAACCCGCTCGCCACCATGGCGATCTTCGCGTTGGTGTTCGCCTTCTTCCTCCGTGTCGAAGTGCCGGTGGGTGACCCGAGTGGGTTGCATGTCTTCGCCTTCTTCCTGTTGTGCGGGCTGCTGCCGTACAACTTCCTGGCAGCGTCGCTGATCGGAGGAATGGGTTCGCTCGTCGGCAACGCCAACCTGGTGAAGAAGGTCTGGTTCCCACGGGAGCTGCTCGTCGCGGCGAACACCGCTTCAGCCGGCGTGGGCCTGCTGATCGAGCTGGGTCTGCTCTGCTCCGTGCTCCTGATCGCCGGCAACATGGTCCTGCCGTGGATGATCCCGGCGCTGGGGATCATCGTGCTGCAAGTGGTGTTCGTCTTCGGTCTCGCGCTGTTGTTCTCGGTGTTGAACGTCTACTTCCGTGACCTCGAACATCTCGTGGCCATCGGTCTCCAGGTCTGGTTCTACGCCACGCCGATCATCTACCCGCCGTCGCTCGTCGAGACCGAGCTCACGGTGACGAGGGATCTCGACGACCTCTACTTCGTGTACCGCCTCAACCCCTTGGAACGATTCGTCGAGGCGTATCGGTCGCTGTTCTACGACTTGCGGTTCCCGGCGCTGAGCACCGTCGGCTACCTGATGGTCGTCTCGTTCGCCACGCTGGCGCTCGGAGCGTTCGTGTTCAACCGGTTCGAGGGTCGACTGGCGGAGGAACTGTGACCGACCACGCGGTCGTCGTCGACGACGTCTCCAAACGCTTCCGGCTCTACTCCGAGCGGAATCAGAGCCTGAAGGCCACGATCCTCAACCGCGGTCGATCGCGGTTCGAGGAGTTCTGGGCGCTCGAGAACGTGAGCTTCGAGATCGAACAGGGCGAGACCTTCGGTCTGATCGGCGAGAACGGCTCGGGCAAGTCCACGATGCTGAAGTGTCTGTCGAAGATTCTCCGACCCGACGCCGGGTCCATCCAGGTCAACGGTCGTGTCTCGGCGTTGCTCGAACTCGGAGCCGGGTTCCATCCCGAGCTCTCCGGACGAGAGAACGTGTTCCTCAACGCATCGATCCTCGGCATGTCCAAGCGCGAGGTCGAGCGCCGGTTCGACGAGATCGTCGAGTTCGCCGGCCTCGAGCGGTTCATCGACACCCCGGTCAAGAACTACTCCTCGGGTATGTATGTGCGCCTGGGCTTCTCGGTTGCGGTCCAGGCCGAGCCCGAGGTGCTCCTGATCGACGAGGTCCTCGCCGTCGGCGACGAGCAGTTCCAGCGTCGTTGCAACGAACGGTTGAGCGAACTCCGCCATTCCGGAGCGACGATCGTGGTCGTCTCCCACGCACTCGGCTCGGTCCGCAACATCTGCGACCGCGTCGCTTGGCTCGAACACGGGCGACTGCGGGAGATCGGCAAGGCCTCGGAGGTCATCGACGAGTACCTCGACGAGGTCGCCGTCGATCGCGAGGGTCCGCCCGTCGAGGGTTCGCGCTGGGGCTCGGGCGAGGCGACCATCGATCATCTCGAGCTGATCGGCGCGAGCGGCGCGCCGGTCAAGCGCTTCGACACCGGCGACGACATTCGCATCCGCCTCCACTATCTGGCCGAGGAAGACATCCCCAGCCCGGTGTTCGGCATCGCCGTGCACACCGCCGACGGCTTTCACGTGACCGGTCCGAACACCCGCGAAGCCGGCGTCACGGTCGACCGCCTGTCGGGCAAGGGCGTGGTCGACCTCGTCGTCGACCGGTGCATGCTCCTGCCCGGCACCTACGACCTCTCGGCCGCGGTCACTGACCACGAGGCACTCCACATCTACGACTACCGCCACCGAGCGCTTCGCTTCGACGTCGGCCTCGGCACCCCGCACGAGTCGTTCGGCGGTGTGCTCTCCCTCGGCGGTACGTGGTCGGTCGACGCACCGGAGCGGTCGAGCATCCAACGTGGCTGACCCGGCCCTCATCGAGGCCGCGGCGCACGACGTGGGCACGGTCGTGGCGTGTGCCGTGATCGTGTTCGACGACGGAACAGCACTGTGCCGCTCGTCGATCGACGCGGCCCACTCGCAGGTCGTGCCACCCGATCTCGACGTCCGCGTCGTCGTCTCGCGCCTCGACCGGTCGGACCACGCCGCGAGGAACAGGGCGATCGACAAGTCGAAAGGGAGCTACGTCGCGGTCGTCGAGTCGGGCGCGCTGCCGGCTGACGAGTGGTTGGCGGCATCCATCGCTGCGCTCCGCGATGATCCCACCCTGGGGTTGGTGTCACTCGGAGCCGACGGTGAAGACGTGGGGCTACGGATCGACGTGGCGGCGTCGGCGTTCGTCTGCAGGCGGACGATGTGGGAGGCCTCCGGTGGCTACGATCCGGCGCTCACCCCCGCAGTCCACGGCCTGGATCTCGGCTGGCGCACCTGGCTCCTCGGATGGCGAGCCCGATCGGTGGCCGTCCCGGGCAGCACCATCCCCACGATCTCGCAGCCTGCTCGCGCCGATCTCGAGGAGCTCTGCGGCCGACTCCTCCGGGATCCTGGCTCGCTCGCACGGACTCGCTCGCTGCTGGCCTCGATCGGACACTCCGGTCCGACTCGGCGCGCACTCCAGCGGGCCAGACGCCGTACCGACGGGATCCTCGGGCCGCTCCTGCAGGAGGCGATCGATCGTGGTGGGCCCGCCCGCGAGCTGGGCACGGTCATGCATGCCATCGGTGCCGACCGACCGCTCGGCCGTCGACGCACCGTCGTCGTCGCCACCGCCGACACGCTGGCCGGGAAGATGGCCGGTCCGGGGATCCGGGCATGGAGGATCGCCTCGTTCCTCAGCGCCGATCACGACGTGCATCTGGTCACGACCGGCAGCTGTGATCTGACGAGTGAGGCGTTCTCGGTCGAGGCCGTCGACCACGACCGCTTCGTCGAACTGGTGGCGACCGCCGACGTCGTGATCTTCCAGGGCTGGGTCATGGCCGACCGACCCTGGTTGGCCGATGCCGATGTGGTGATCGTGGCCGACATCTACGACCCGATGCACCTCGAACAACTCGAACAGGGCAGAGACGCGCCGGCCGAAGGTGGACGGTGGCAGGCGGTCGCCGGTGCGAACGAGGTGCTCAACCAGCAGATCCGTCGAGGCGACTACTTCCTCTGTGCGTCGCAGAAACAGCGCGACTTCTGGCTCGGCCAAGCTGCGGCGGTCGGCCGCGTCAACCAGGTGCTCTACGACGAGGACGACTCGCTGACCGAGCGAATGCGGATCGTTCCCTTCGGCATCGACGACGAACCGCCTCGATCGGCGCAGGGCGCGTTGCGCGGACGGGTCGAGGGCATCGACGCGGACGACGAGATCGTCCTCTGGGGCGGCGGGATCTACAACTGGTTCGACCCCCTCACCCTCGTCCGGGCCGTCGACCGCCTCCGTCATCGGCGCCCGAAGGTGCGCCTCTACTTCCTGGGAACGGCACATCCCAACCCCGAGATCCCGGAGATGCGCATGGCGGTCGCGGCTCGGCGGCTGGCCGACGAACTCGGCATCCTGGACACCCACGTGTTCTTCAACGACGGGTGGGTCGCCTTCGACGAGCGCGCCGACTACCTCCTCGATGCCGACGTCGCGGTCAGCATCCACAAGCAGCACATCGAGACCGAGTTCAGCTTCCGGACCCGGCTCCTCGACTACCTCTGGGCGTCTCGTCCGATCGTGGCCACGAGCGGTGACTCGTTCGCGCCGCTGATCACCGAACACGAGGTGGGGATCGTGGTCGAGCCCGACGACGTCGAGGGTCTCGAGTCGGCGCTGGAGCAGCTGCTCGCGGACGACGAGCTCCGTCGCTCCGTTGCCGAGAACTGCGCGGCACTGGCCGAACGGTTTCGCTGGAGCGTGGTCCTGCAGTCGGTGGCCGACATCTGTGCCGCCCCGATCCGCGCGCCCGACGTGGCGTGCCCGGACACGTCGACCAACTTCGGCGTGACCGGACCGCCAGCGGCCTGGCGTGAGGACCTGACGCTCGCCAGGCGGTACGTGACCGAAGGCGGCCTCCCGCTGCTGGTCGATCGCATCAGGAGTCGCGTCGAACGACTCCGCTCGACGCCGGACTGAGGTCTCGCGGGCTCAGCGGACTCGGGCGCGCACCATGGTCCACGGGAACGGCTTCGTGACCCGCACCACGTCGAAGTGACGACCGACGAGGTCGGTGAAGGCCCGACTGCTCCAGTGCTGGATGTGACCGGGCGTGTTCCCCACCGTCGAGACGTACTTGCCGCGCGCGAGGTTCGCTGCGCGCCAGATCGGCTCACGAGGCACGGACAGCACCACGTCGCGTCGCGCGACCCGGGCCACCTCGCGCAGCGCTGCGTCGGGGTCGTCGACGTGTTCGAGGACCTCGATCGCCAGGACGAGATCGAACTGGTCGTCGCGGAAGGGGAGCGACACGATGTCGGCGAACGAACCGGCGACTGGCTTGCCGTGCCAGGTCGCGGCGAGCTCGGGGTCGGGGAGGTCGATCCCGACAACGGTCATGCCGGGGTGACGGCCGGCGATGATCTTCGTCACCTCGGCCTCGCCGACACCGACCTCGAGCACCGCGGAGGGACGCTGCGAGGGCAGGTTCTCGTCGAGCGCGGCGAAGAAGCCGTCCATGATCCGTCGCTCGATGGGGTTCTTGGTGGCGTACTTGTCGTACGTGTTCCCGGTGATGGTCTCACCGGAACCATCAGATGACCTCGTGTCGGGGCTCGTCACAGGATCACGCTACCCGTGCGTGCCGGACTGGCTGGATCTGCCGGGCTGGTAGTGCGAGGGGGGCACGTCCACGGCCAGTTCGATCCGTCGGACGCGTTCCAACGTGCGCTGCGAGACCGTCCGGTGCGCCGAGACGAGGTCGGCGATCACGCCGAGTGCGAAGACCTGGAGCGCGGCCATCAACAAGACACCGCCGAGCACGATCGACTGCAGATGCCCTTGACGATCTCCGTTGACCACCCAGTCCCACAGGAACGGCATCCAGGCCCCGAACGCGAGCAGGAGGATGAATGCGCCGATCATGGTGAACACCGCGAGGGGTTCGTGTCCGGTGTAGATGCGGAAGATCGCGACCATGTTGCGACGTACATAGGTCCACATCGAGCCGAAGAGGCGCGACTCGCGGATCTTCTCGTTCGTACCCACGGTGACGTGGTCGACGGCGATGAGACTGCGACCGGCCTGGATCAACGACTCGAGCGTGTACGTGAACTTCGACACGACCGTGAGGTTCAGCGCGGCGTCGCGGTTGTAGGCGCGAAAGCCCGAGGTGGCATCGGGCACGTCCGTGTCGGACGCCTGCCGGACGACCCAGCTACCGAACACCTGGAGTTTCTTCTTCACCATCGAGAAGTGTTCGATGGAGCGGACGTCGCGGTCGCCGATGACCATGTCGGCGCGGCCATCGAGGATCGGGGTGACCAGCTTCGGGATGTCGGACGATTTGTACTGGTTGTCGGCGTCGGTGTTGACGATGATGTCGGCGCCCAGCTTGAGGCAGGCATCGAGTCCAGCCTGGAAGGCGTATGCCAACCCCTTGTTGTTGGTGAGCCGGACGATGTGGTCGACCCCGAGTGAACGTGCGACCTCGATCGTCCGGTCGGTCGAGCCGTCGTCGATGACGAGCCATTCGACCTCGTCGATGCCCTCGATCTCTCGCGGCAGCTCGGGCAGCGTGATCGGGAGCTGGTCCTCCTCGTTGAGACACGGGATCTGGATGATCAGCTTCATGGATGCAGCCGCGGCCTTCCCCGGTTCGTCGGATTCTCAGGCGTCCTCGTGCGAGCGTAAGCGAGCGAGGGCCACGAGGAGGACTCCGGCGGATGTCACGAAGCGAGCACCACACCGAGGACCGTCGACACGCCCATCGCGGACGCCAGAGTCCACAGGCCGACCACCGAGCGGCGCGATCGTGATCCGGCGATGGCCATGGGTACCGCGAGAACGGGGAGCAGTGACAGCCCGTATCTCGGCGCTGGACCCCCGAGGAGTCCGAAGCTGAGCCAGAACTGGACGTTGAAGGCGAATCCGCCGACGACGAGCGTGGCCACCGACGCGGCGCCCGCGATCGCGGCCACGGTCCGCCGTCCCGTGAGCCCAGCGGCAGCCGCAGTTCCGAGGAGCGCCACTCTGCCGATCGTCGCGAACCCAGCCGCGCCCGGACCCACGACACTCCGTCCGGAGTCGTAGGCCGCGAGCAGGTTGGCGGAGCTGAGGAAGAATCGTCCGAAGGGCGGTCCGTCGCTGTGTTTCTTGAAACCGAGAAGCGCATCCATCACCACATCGACCTCGACGACAGCCATCGCCTCGACGAGGGCTTGCCAGGCGACGACTGTTGCCACGGCGAACGCCGCAGGCGTCGCTCCACACACCAGGGCACGCCGCCACCCGACGCGCGACAGGAGTTCCACCGACGCCATGAGCGCGATGGCCCCAACGGTCAGGATGTTCACGGGCTTGAGGAGCACCGCGACGATCGATGTCGCTGTCAGGACGGCGATCCCGGCAGCGGTCGGCCGTCGCCGCAGTTCAGTGTACGCGAGGAGGATCGCCGCGCCGCCGAACAACGACGTCGCATCGTTCGTGACCTTGGACGCAGAGACCACGAGTCCTGGGGAGAAGGTGAGGAAGGTGCAGACCGCCCCCGCAGCAGCGTTGGTCACACCCAGTCGCCGCAGCGCGAGGAAGAGCATGATCGCTCCACCTGACAGCCAGAACGCGCCTGTGAGTCGACCGGTGGTGATGAAGTTGTCGCCTGGCCCGATGCGCGTGACGTTCTGGAGTCCGGCACTGATCCAGTAGTACAGCGGTGGATGCTGCGCCTCGTACGAATAGCCGTCTGCCACCACGGGAGGGCCGTCCGGGATCACGACGTCACCGCACGCCACTCCTTGTTCGGTCTCGACGGAGCGGCACCGTGCGGTTCGCGCGACCTCGTCGCTGACGACATCTCCCATGCGCGGGAAGGACCGGTCGCCGGCACGGTCCAGGTAGTCGAGGTGCGCGACCTCGTCGAGGGCTGAGAGGCCCGGGTCTTGCTGGACTGCCAGCGCCACGATGCCGGCGGGCAACACGATCGTCACGACGGCGACGAACGAGAGCAGCAGGAACCGGCGGAACATCGGACGCAAGGACCGGCCAGACACGGTCAGAACGCCAGTGCCGAGACGACGTCGGCGGCCATGAGCGCTCCTGCGACGCCGGTGATGGCGGCAACGCCGAATCGTCGGTGCGTCACCAGGTGCCCCAACGACACCGCGAAGAAGGGGATGAGAACGAGTGCATAGCGACCGGGTGCGCCGCCTTCGATCGCATACGTCGAGTGGTACTGGTACACGGACACGATCGCGCCGACCACTGCGACCACGAGCGCCGACACGCCGAACACCGACTTCTCGTCGCCCCCGAGGACCAGGGCTGCGGCGGGACCTGCGATGAGCAGGACGAAGCCGACCTGTGCGAGTCCACTGGTGTAGTCGCGGTCGTTCAGTGCGCCGCCCTGCGTGGTGTTGCTGTACGCACCGAGGAACCGGCCGGAGAGTTCCACGGCCTCGCCGAGCGTGACCGAATCCGACTCGGGCGCGGAGCCGAGTACGACGTCGAACACCTCGTCGAACGGCGTCACCGCCCGCGCGTCGCGAACCGACTCCCATCCGACGACGGCGCCGAGCGCGAACACGGACGGGATGGCCGCGACGAGCGCGAGGCGTCCGAGCATCCGGAGCGAACGCGGTCGATCGTGGAGCCCTCGAAGGACCACGGCCAGGCTGACTGCGCCGACCGCGAGCAGCGCTGTCGGCTTGACGAGCATGGCGAGAGCGGCGAACGACCCGACGGCGAGCACACGCCACCACGACGAACGGGCGTCGAGGAGCGATCCGCCGAACACCAGCGCCACGCCGAGCAGCAGCAGCGACGCGTCGTTGGTCACGGTGGCGGACTGGTACAGGAGCAGTGGGCTGGCGGCCACGAGCGCGACGACGCCTGCTCGAGCCCCGAGGCTGACCCCGAGGTGCCCCAGGAGGAACCAGAGGGCAGCGAGCCCGCCCGACAGCCAGAAGATCCCGGTGAGGCGTGCAGACGTCACGAAGTCGTCGGCGAAGAGCTTCGTGACCTGCCGGACCATCGCCGTCGGGATGTAGTAACCCGGCGGCTGCTGGGCCTGGAAGTTGTACCCCGTCGCATCGACCCGCTCCACCGGCGGCGGATCGTCACAGGTGCCGACCTCCCGGTACCCGATTCCCCGACAACCCACATCCGCAGCCGTCTCGCCGAGTATCCGCTCGCCGAGGCGCGGATAGCTCCGGTCCTCCACCCGGCGCAGCACGTCGACGTGCGGATACTCGTCGAGAACGGAGAACGTCTCGACGTCGTTGGCCAGGATCGTGACGGTCACGGTCGGGAAGGCGAAGACGAGGAGAAGGAACAACGAGACGGCGACACGACGAGGCCCCGACGTCGTGTCCTCGTCGGGAGTGGGCCGATCCGTGGCCGGTTCAGTCACATCGGTGGTCATGGAGCGGCGACGGGGACGCCGTCCAGGATTCTAGGTGGCGCCCTCTGGCTCGTCCGTTCATCCGGGATCGACGATCCAGTCCAGCATCCGGTGTGGGTCCACGGTACGGAGCCGTGCGAGCCGGCGTCGGCGACCGACGAGCTGCGGAGTCATCCGGACGACGCGGCCCACGACTCTCGTCCGCGGCCCGAGGAATGTCCATGACGGACGTCGACCGGAGACCAGCGGTACGAGGACGTCGGCCCGCAGGTACCCCAGTGACGCCACCAGGAACCGGGCCAGTGCGACGAGGGCGAAGCCGGCCGGTGCGTTGGTGAGCACCGTCACCAGACGATTGAGCTCGGTCTGGAACACGAAGAGCGGTGAGCCCTCGACGGTGCTCGATGCGTGGTGATGGCGCATCACCGCGCCGGGAACGAAGACGTGACGCCAGCCTCGCGACCGGCCCCGCCACGACAAGTCGAGGTCTTCGTAGTAGAGGAAGAACAGCGGGTCGAACGGCCCGACGTCCGCCAGGTACGCCGCACGGAGCAGCGCGCCGCCGCCCGACCATCCGAAGACCTCGACCAGATCCTCGTACTTCGTCAGGTCGGTGTCGCCGAGTCCTCGATCAGCCCCGTAGCCGTGCGGGCGTAGCTCGATCCCTGCGTTGTTGACGACATCGCGTGGCGGGCCTGTCGCCGTGACGTCGACCCAGCGTGGTTCGCTCGTCCGATCGCTGGACACGTGCAGGCGGATCCGGCCCAACCGGTGGCCGATGTCCAACGCGAGGGGCACGGTCGACCCGATGACCATCGGACCATCACGCTCGCTGTTCCCCCCGTCCGGCAGGAGTCGCCACAGCCGCCGCGATGCCACGAGAACGTCCCGGTCGTCGATCTCGACGCCATGGAGTCGATACCCGCAGAGGCCCGCGGCATCGGCGTCGACCTCGACGAGACGGGACGCCAGCAGCATCAACGGCGACACCGCGCCGATGTCGTCGTGCGTCATGGCGTCGACCAGCGCTCGGAGCCACCCCGGCTCGACCGTGGCATCGGGATTCACGAGGCCAACGAAGTCGACGTCGTCGAGGTCGCCGAGTGCCAGGTTGTTGGCCGAGAACCCCGTGTTCTCCGGGTTCCGGATGAGCTGCACCGCGTGCCCGCGTTCGACGACTCGCTCCGGCGACCCGTCATGCGATGCGTTGTCGACCACCACGATCTCGCGACGTTCCACGGGCCAGTCGAGTGCTGCCAGCGAGTCGACGCACTCGGCGACCTCGTTCCCGCCGTTGTAGTTGAGGACCACGAGACGGACCATCGGATGCACGTCGATTCCCTACCACCCGCGGCAACGTGCCGACGGGTTGCCTAGCGTGCCGACCGATGACGCACGAAGCACCCGTGACCGGCACCACGATCGGCGAGTCGACGCCACACTGGCCGGCCGATCACGAGGATGTCCCGGGTGACGCACCAAACGTGCTCGTGATCCTGTTCGACGACGTCGGCTTCTCGGACCTCGGTTGCTACGGCAGCGAGATCGCCACTCCGGCCATCGACGCGATCGCCGCCCGTGGTCTGCGCTACTCGGGGTTCCACACGACGGCGATGTGTTCGACCACCCGAGCGGCACTCCTGACCGGTCGCAACCACCACAACGTCGGTGTCGGATGCCTCGCCAACTTCGACAGTGGGTATCCGGGCTACCGCGGCAAGATCACCCGGTCCGCAGGCACCATCGCCGAACTGGTGAAGCCGTACGGATATCGCTCGTACCTCACCGGCAAGTGGCACGTGACGCCGCTCACCGAGACCGGCCCGACCGGCCCGTACGACGGGTGGCCACTGCAGCGTGGCTTCGATCGCTACTACGGGTTCCTCGACGCCGAGACCGACCAGTACGCCCCCGAGTTGGTGTACGACAACCACCACGTCGACCCGCCGAGGACGTTCGAGGACGGGTATCACCTGTCGATCGACGTGGTCGACAAGGCGATCGAGTTCCTCAAGGACCATCGGGCCGGGGTCCCGGACGCGCCGTGGTTGACCTGGGTCGCCTTCGGCGCGTGCCACGCTCCGCACCAGGCGCCGAAGGACATCATCGACCACTACGAGCCGATCTTCGCCAAGGGATGGGACGTCACCAGGACCGAGCGGCTCGCACGGCAGATCGAGCTGGGCATCGTTCCCGCGGGCACCGAGCTCCCGCCGCGCAACGACCACGTGAAGGCGTGGGACGACCACACCGTCGACGAGCGGCGGGTCTTCACACGACTCCAGGCGGCGTATGCGGCGATGCTCGATCACGCCGACCGCCAGATCGCCCGCCTGCTGTCGTTCCTCGCCGAATCCGGGATGGATGACGACACGATCGTGCTCGTCCTGTCCGACAACGGTGCCAGCCAGGAGGGCGGCCCGGCCGGCTTCGTCAACGCCATGGGGCCGTTCAACGCGCAGCCCGAGTCGATGGACGACAAGCTGGCGCGCCTCGACGACATCGGTGGCCCGGGCACCCACGCGAACTTCCCCTGGGGATGGTCGATGGCCGCCAACACGCCGCTCAAGCGGTACAAGCAGAACACCCACGGTGGCGGTATCCGCGACCCCTTCGTTGTCTCGTGGCCGGCAGGGATCAGCGCCCGAGGCGAGATCCGGAACCAGTTCTGCCATGCCAACGACGTGGTTCCCACGCTGCTCGACGTCATGGGCCTCGCCCTGCCGGCGTCGATCGGTGGCGTCGAGCAGCAGCCGCTGGACGGCGCGTCGTTCCGCGCGACGTTCGACGAGTCGGATGCCCCGCCGCCGAAATCGACCCAGTACTTCGAGATGTTCGGTCACCGGGGGGTGTGGCACGACGGCTGGAAGGCGGTGGCGTACCACCCGCCGTACAAGGCGTTCGAGGACGACCGGTGGGAGCTGTACCACCTGGACGAGGACTTCTCGGAGGTCCATGACCTGGCCGAGTCGGAGCCGGGACGGCTCGCCGGACTCCAGGAGGAGTGGTGGGAAGCGGCTCGGGCGAACCAGGTGCTCCCGCTCGACGACCGCTTCGCAGAACGGTTCGCGGAGAACGCCGAACGCCATCGCGGTGGCCGCACGCACTACGAGTTCTGGGCCGGCATGGGCCACGTGCCCAGCGACGCGGCCCCCGATCTCCGGAGCCGGTCGTACACGATCACGGCCGAGGTGCTCGAAGGAGGAGACGGCGTCCTCCTCGCCCACGGCGACGAGACGTCGGGCTACTCGCTCTACGTCGCGGACGGTCGCCTCGTCCACGACCTGTCGGTCGGCGGACATCACCAGGTCGTGGTCTCGGACCGACCGGTGCCGGCCGGAGCATCGACGCTCGGGTTCTCGCTCGAGCGGGAGGTGGCCCACGGCGGTATGGCCAAGGGCGTCGGCACGTTGTGGATCGACGACGAGGCGTGCGGATCGTTCGAGACGGACCGGATTTTCGTGGTCACGATCTCGTGGAGCGGGCTCGACATCGGTCGCGACCGGGTCTCACCGGTGTCGGACTACAACGCGCCCTTCGAGTTCGCCGGCCGTCTCCGCAAGGTCGCGGTCGACCTCCACGACGACCAGGACCTCGACCACGGAGCAGTCGGACGCGCCGAGGCCGCCCGGGATTGACCCGGGCGGCCTCGATCGGTTGGGGGGTGTGTCGCCTTCGTCAATACCCGACGGTTCAGTACCAGTGGGCCCGACCGCCGACCGCACGACCGGTGGATCCAACGACGGCCAGCACTGCGCCGACGATGACGAGGATCACGCCGATGGTGGTCAGGATCGGGATCCCGATCAGGACGCCGACGATGGCGAGGATGATTCCAGTGATGATCATGCTCGGTTCAGTACCCCCGGTCATGGGTGGTCAGACCGAGAATCTCGGAAATGTCGGTCAACGGGCGAAATCGTCCACTCGCCCGACCATCTGATGGGCTGCGCTCCATGATCTATCCCGCGATCGACGAGTCGTTGGCCGATGAGGTCCTGCGGGCCGTCGGCGTCGACCGATGTTCCGATGTCGAGACCGTGGTGACCGCGTTCCGCGGCTGGCTGCCGGCGGGCAGCACCGCCAAGTGGGCGGCCATCGACCGAGGAGAGACGCCACCGGGACACGATCCTCGTACGGCGTTGGGGGCCCGCCTCGGAGGGTCGTACGAGTCCTGGGCGTGCTGGCCGGTCTGCACGGGACTGGGTGCGATCCTCCGCGCGCAGGGCCACGACGTACGCCTCGCGGTCGAGCACCTCCGGGCCGGGCAGCAGGTACCGCTGGTCGACTACCACTCGGTGTTGGTGGTGGACGGCGAACTGGTCGATCCGTTCCTCGGTCCGTCGGCGCCCGTCGCCCCCGGGGCCGACGTGACGCGTCCCGATGCCTGGGCTTCGTGGGTGCCGGGCGTCCGCCCCGACCACCTGGGTTGCCGTGGTGGCAGCTCGATCTTCCGTTATCGGCAGGTGGCGGACCACCTCGACGGGCGCGACGTGGAGGCCTTCTGCTCGATCTCCGCGACGCACTCGGGCGTGGGACGCCGTCGGACCTCGCACTGGCTGCGCGACGGTCGACTCTGGTTCGTCCGGGAGGACGACGACCGTTCGGCCACGCTCCGGATGACGGCAGGTCACGGGAGCCCCTTCTCGCAGATCCGGTCGGTGCGTGCAACCGGGCAGTTCGAGGACCTCGTCCAGATGATCGACGACGCCGGAGACCTCGCATGACCACACCCACCGTGTCCGCCACGAACGCAGACGTCGAGCAGGCCCGTCGCCGGGAGATCACGATCGCGAAGCGACGGGCGACCGCGCTTCTCGCGCTCGTGGCCGTCGCGTTCCTGGCGGTGGTGCTGACGACGGACGACGCCGGCGGCACGGCCTACGTGCGTGCCGCTCTCGAGGCCGCGATGGTCGGTGGTCTCGCCGACTGGTTCGCCGTGGTCGCCATCTTCCGGCACCCGTTGAACATCCCGATCCCGCACACCGCGGTGATCGTGCAACGCAAGGACGCGTTCGGGGAGACGCTCGGGCAGTTCGTCCAGCAGAACTTCCTCAACGCCGAGACGGTGGGGGAGCGCCTCCGCGTCGTCGGCGTGGCCGAGCGGGCGTCGGCGTGGGTGTCGGAGGAGGAACACGCGCAGAAGGTCGCCGGCTATGCCGCCGAGTTGGCGGTGCGCCTGGCCGATGTGGTCAAGGACGACGACCTGCTCCACATGGCCGAGCACGAGGTCCGCGCCCGCATCGCACGCCTCGACGTTGCGCCTCTCGCCGGTCGTCTGCTCGAGATCGTCACCGAGGAGGGCCGACACCGCGAGTTGGTCGACTCGGTCCTCGGAGGGCTCGACCGCTTCCTGGCGGAGAACGAGCCGTTGTTGCGGGAGCGATTCACCCACGAATCGCCCTGGTGGGTGCCCGACGTCATCGACGACCGGATCTTCAGCCGGCTGTTGAGCGGCGTGCGAGCGATCATCCAGGGCGACACGATCGGGGGGTCGGACGAGCTGCGCGAGCGCATCGATGTCGTCGTCGAGCGGATCATCGACCGGCTCGAGCACGACGACGTGTGGCGAGCCCGGGCCGAGCTGCTCCGAGACGATCTCCTCGATCACCCGGCGTTGCGGTCGTTCATCGAGTCGCTCTGGACCGACCTCAAGGAAACGCTACGGGTCCAGGCGGCAGACAACGGCTCGGTCCTCCACCGCCGGCTGACCGAGTTGATCATCTCCGCGGCCGAACGATTCCGTCAGGACGATGCGCTCGTGGCACGAGCCGACGACGTGTTCGAGTCGGCGGTCAACGCCGTGGTCGACACCTTCGGCGACGAGATCACCCGGATCATCTCGTCGACGATCTCGCAGTGGGACGGCGAGGAGACCGCCAGCCGTCTCGAGCTCCTGCTCGGCCACGATCTCCAGTTCATCCGGATCAACGGCACCATCGTCGGCGGCCTCGCCGGTCTCGCCATCCACGGCGTCGCCCAACTCCTCGGCTGACCACCGGATCTTGCGGCCGTTGTGGCGACCCCACAACGGAAACGGCCGCAAGATTCAGTTGTCGAGGAGGTCGTCGGCGGCGATCGTCGGGAGCACATGCCCGGCGAGGACCTCGCGCTCGGCGGCGGCCAGTTCCTCGCCGGCGTCGGCGACGAATCGCTCGACCAGACCCTCGCGGACCTCGGTCCAGAGCCAACGGCGCAGCTGCTCGCGCCGCATCGGTTCCAACGCACCGGCCGCGTCGAGTGCGCGGCGGTGGCTCCGCACCGCCGCCCAGACGTCGGCGAGTCCCGAGCCGTCGAACGAGGACGTCGACAGGACCTGGGCGGTCCACGCCTCGTGGACGGGCCGCATGAGGTGGAGTGCGTGGCGCAGATCGGCCGCGGCTCGGTTGGCCGCGGGGAGCAGGTCGCCGTCGGCCTTGGTCACGACGACGAGCTCGGCCAGCTCCATCACGCCACGCTTGATGCCCTGGAGGTCGTCGCCTGCCCCGGGGGCTGCGAGCAGGCAGAACAGGTCGACCATCTCCGAGACCGCCGTCTCCGACTGCCCGACGCCCACGGTCTCGACGATCACGACGTCGAACCCGGCGGCCTCGCACAACAGCATCGCCTCACGCGTACGTCTCGCCACGCCGCCGAGCGTCCTCCCGGCGGGAGAGGGGCGGATGAACGCCTCCGGTCGTCGGGCCAAGTCCTCCATCCGGGTCTTGTCGCCGAGGATCGAGCCGCCCGAGCGGCTCGACGACGGGTCGACGGCGAGGACGGCGAGCCGGTTGCCGTCGTCGATGACGTGTGTGCCGAACGCGTCGATGAACGTCGACTTGCCGACGCCGGGTGCGCCCGACACGCCCAGGCGGATGCCGTCGCCCGTGTGCGGGAGCACGAACTGGAGGAGCTCGACGGCGTCGGCCCGATGGTCGACCCGTGCCGACTCGACCAGCGTGATCGCTTTGCCCAGCGCCCGTCGGTCGCCGGCGAGGACATCGTCAGCGAGTGTCAAGACGCTCCGCTCGACTCGCCGAGCCCGCTAGGGCTCAAGGTCGAGAGCGCCATCGAGGAGGTCGAGCACCGTGCCGGCGGCATCGAGGATGTTGGTGCCCGGACCGAAGATTGCGGCGACGCCGGCCTCGGTCAGGAAGTCATAGTCCTGGGGCGGGATGACGCCACCGCAGACGACGATGACGTCATCGGCCCCGGCAGTGCGGAGCTCGTGGATCAGCGCCGGGACCAGCGTCTTGTGTCCTGCCGCCTGCGACGACACGCCGACGACGTGGACGTCGTGTTCGACTGCGTCTCGGGCGACCTCGTCGGGCGTCTGGAACAGAGGGCCCACGTCGACGTCGAAGCCGAAGTCGGCGAACGCGGTGGCGATGACCTTGCCACCGCGGTCGTGGCCGTCCTGGCCCATCTTGGCGACGAGCATGCGTGGCCGACGGCCGTTGGCGCGTGCGAAAGCATCGACCCGGGCGAGGAACGTCGCGTACGCCTCGTCGTTCTCGTAGGCGGCGCCGTACACGCCGTGGATGCTACGGACCTCGGCCTTGTGGCGGCCGAACACGGCCTCCATCGCGTCGCTCATCTCGCCCACGGTCGCGCGGGCCCTGGCGGCGTCCACGCACAACGCCAACAGGTTGGCGTCACCGGCTGCGCCCTCCTTCAGCGCCAGGAGTGCCGCGTCGCACGCGGCCTGGTCCCGCGAGGCGCGGATCTCCTTGAGGCGACGGACCTGCGACTCGCGGACCTCGGCGTTGTCGATGTCGAGCACGTCGACCATCTCGACGTCGTCCGGCACGTACTTGTTGACGCCGACGATGACGTCTTGCCCCCGGTCGACGCGAGCCTGGCGCTTGGCCGCCGACTCCTCGATGCGGAGCTTGGGCATGCCGGCTTCGATCGCCTTGGTCATGCCGCCCATCGACTCGACCTCTTCGATGAGCTCCCAGGCGGCATCGGCGAGCCCAGCAGTCAGTGACTCGACGTAGTACGAACCTGCGAGCGGGTCGATGACGGAGGCCACGTCGGTTTCTTCGCCGAGGATCAATTGGGTGTTGCGGGCGATGCGAGCCGAGAACTCCGTGGGGAGCCCGAGTGCTTCGTCGAAGGCGTTGGTGTGCAGCGACTGCGTTCCACCCAGGACCGCCGACATCGCCTCGTAGGCCGTGCGGATCACGTTGTTGTACGGATCCTGTTCGGTGAGAGACACCCCCGAGGTCTGGCAGTGCGTGCGCAGCATCATCGACTTGTCCGTCTCGGCGCCGAGATCCTTCATGACCTTGGCCCACAGCAGTCGGGCGGCACGGAGCTTGGCGACCTCGCCGAAGAAGTTCTGCCCGATGCAGAAGAAGAAGCTCAGTCGGGGAGCGAAGGCATCGATGTCGAGGCCCGCGGCCTGCGCAGCGCGCACGTACTCCATGCCGTCGGCGATGGTGAACGCGAGCTCCTGTTCGAGGGTCGCTCCCGCTTCCTGCATGTGGTAGCCGGAGATCGAGATCGAGTTGAACTTCGGCATGTTCGCCGCGGTGTAGCCGATGATGTCGGCGACGATCCGCATGCTGGGGGACGGTGGGTAGATGTAGGTGTTGCGGACCATGAACTCCTTCAGGATGTCGTTCTGGATGGTCCCGGTGAGCTGGTCCTGGCTCACCCCCTGCTCGTCGGCGGCGACGATGTAGTTGGCGAGGGTCGGCAGCACTGCGCCGTTCATCGTCATCGACACCGACATCTGGTCGAGTGGGATGCCATCGAAGAGGATCTTGGCGTCCTCGACCGAGTCGATGGCCACGCCGGCCTTGCCCACGTCGCCGACAACGCGAGGGTGATCGGAGTCATAGCCCCGATGGGTTGCGAGATCGAAGGCGACCGACAGGCCGCGCTGACCCGCCGCCAAGTTCTTGCGGTAGAACGCGTTGGACTCCTCGGCGGTCGAGAAGCCGGCGTACTGGCGCAGGGTCCACGCACGATTCGTGTACATGGTGGCGTAGGGGCCACGGACGAAGGGCGCCTGGCCAGGGAGGCCGCCGAGATGGGTGAGTCCTTCCAGGTCGGCCTCGGTGTAGATCGGCTTGACCTCGATGCCCTCCGGGGTCGTGCGCGTCAGGTCGTCGAGCGGCTTGCCTCGGAGTTCCTTCTCGGCCGAGGCCTCCCAGGTGTCGAAGTCGGCGCCGTCGAAGTTGCCTGCATGGTCGCTGCTCACGAGGCGATCGTATGGCCGGCCGTACGGACCGGTCGATTCCCGATCCCATCGATCATGCGTGCGACGATGGTGCGCCATGCCGCTGTTCAGCTTCGATCGGGTCACGGTGCGCTTCGGCGACACGCTCGTACTCGACGCGGTGACCGCGACCATCAGCGACGGCGGATCGATCACGTGTCTCCTCGGGCCGTCGGGCTCCGGGAAGTCGACGATGTTGCGCCTGTGCAACCGGCTCGAGGTCCCGTCGGCGGGCTGCATCCGCTTCCGGGGGGCCGACCTCGCGGCTGATGACCCGCTGCGACTACGCCGCCGAGTCGGCATGGTGTTCCAACGCCCGACCGTGTTCCCGGGGACCGTGCGGGACAATCTCCTGGTCGCCCAGCCCGACGCCTCGGGAGAACACTGCGAGTCGGCGCTGGCCCGAGCACACGTCGATGCCCGCTTCCTCGACCGGGACGCCGACGCGCTCTCCGGTGGCGAAGCCCAGCGGGTCTGTCTCGCTCGGACGCTCATCACCGAGCCCGAGGTGCTGTTGATGGACGAACCGACGTCCTCGCTCGATCCCGCATCGACCAGGAACCTCGAGTCGCTCGGCGCCGAACTCGCCTCGGGCGGCATGCCCATCATCTGGGTCACGCACGACCTCGCACAGGCCGACCGCATCGCTGACGAACGGTTGGTCCTCACCGAGGGACGCGTGGCCGACGAGCACGAGACGACGCACTACTTCGCCGGTGAGGACGCCGACCACAGGCACGGAGAGGCAGATCGTGGCGGAGGGTGACGTCGGGTGGTGGGGCCTCGCAGCCTCGCTGGTCCTCATCGCGATCACCATCGGCGTCTCGGTCTGGCGAAACCTCGACCTGGAGCGCGCCGTGGTCATCGCGGTCGTCCGCGCCGGCGCACAGCTCCTCGCGGTCGGCTACGTGCTCGGGCTGATCATCATCCCCGACGAGCCAGAGAAGAACGTCGAGTACGCCTGGGCGTGGCTCGGCTTCATGGTCGTGTTCGCGGCGTGGACCGTCTCGCGCCGGGCGCCCGAGGTCCCGGGAGTGTTCCGCCTGGCGTTGCAGGCGCTGGTCGCCTCGACGGCTGTGACCGTCGCCGTGATCTTCGGGCTCGGCATCTTCCCACCGGAGACGCGGACCATCATTCCGATCGGCGGGATGATGGTCGGAAACGCGATGTCCTCCACCGTCGTCGCCGGGCGGCGCATTCTCGCCGAGTTCTCGGAGAAGCGACCTGACGTCGAGGCCCGTCTCGCTCTGGGCCAGAGTTGGCGAGACGCATCGCGACCATCGCTGCGGTCGGCGCTGCGGACGGGGCTGACGAGCCAGATCGAGACGACGAAGGCCGTCGGGCTGGTGTTCCTCCCCGGCGCCATGACTGGCCTGATCCTGGCGGGGGTGGACCCGGTTGCGGCGGTCCGCGTGCAGGCGGCGATCATGTTCCTCATCCTGGGCGCGGTGGCCATCAACGTCGTTGTCATCGGCACCGGGGTCACCAGGCGGCTGTTCACCGACGACCACCGGTTGATCCGGGTGGCTCGAACGGCCGACTGAGACACCCCAGTCGTCGACCAGCGTCGACCCGAGCCGTGGCAGGGGCGCGAACAGGCGGTCGGTACGCTCCTGCCATGGCTCTGCGGTTCGTGATCATCGGTGGTGGCCCTGGTGGGCACGCGGCGGCGTCACACGCCGCCAAGCTCGGGGCCGACGTCACCATCATCGAGCGGGACATCATCGGTGGGGCCGCACACCTGTGGGACTGCATTCCGTCGAAGGCGATGATCGCCACCGGGTCCGCGCTCAACTTCATCAACAAGAGCGAGCAGATGGGTCTGACCGATGTCACGGCCCAGCTCGACTTCGCAGCGCTCCGTGACCGCATCCAGTCGATCGAGGACCGACTCGAGAGCTCGGCGTCGACCCTGCTGCGGAGCCAGGGTGTCCGCGTCATCGACGGCACCGGTCGCCTCGTCGGCGCCCACGAGATCGTGGCCGAGACGGCGGAAGGGGAGGTATGCCTCGAGGCCGATGCGATCCTGCTCTCCACCGGGTCGCGACCCCGTATCCCCGAGTGGGCGGAGCCGGACGGCGACCGCGTGCTCACCACACGCGACGCGTACCCGCCCAAGGAGCTCCCGACCCACATGATCGTGGTCGGCTCGGGCGTGACCGGTGTGGAGTTCGTGTCGATGTTCTCGAGCTTCGGCTGCGACGTGACGCTCATCGTCTCGCGCCAGCAGGTCCTCCCGTCCAAGGATCCGGAGGTCGCCGCCGCCCTCGAGGCCGAGTTCCTCGCCCGTGGGGTCCGTCTGCTCAAGGGCGCTCGGGCCCAGGAGATCGAGCGCCTCGACGACGGGTCGGTCAAGGTCCTCTGCGACGACGGGCGCAGCGCGGTGGGCAGCCACGCGCTCCTCGCCATCGGCTCGCTCCCCAACAGCGAGGGCCTCGGGTGCGATGCCGCCGGTGTCGAGGTCAACGAGTGGGGCTACATCGACAACAACCACCACTGCATCACCAACCTGCCGCACGTGTACGTGGCCGGCGACCTGTCCGGGAAGCTGCCCCTGTCGTCTGTCGCGACGATGCAGGGCCGCAAGATCGCAGAGCACGCGATGGGGCTGCACACCCGTGATCACCGTCACCTCGACTACGAGAAGGCGGCATCGGCCATCTTCACCGAGCCGGAGATCGCTGATGTCGGCCTGGCGGAAGCCGAGGCGTTCGCCGAGGGACGCAAGATCCGCGTGACCAAGGTCCCGTTCTCGGCGAGCGCCAAGGCCCTGATCAACAACTCGCCCCGTGGGTTCGTGAAGATCCTCTCCGACCCCGCCACCGGCGTCGTGCTCGGTGGCTCGATCGTCGGCCGCCACGCCGCGGAGCTCATCTCGGTCATCGCACTGGCCGTCACCGCCGGCTTGAAGGTCGATGACATCGTCGACTCGCTCTTCGTCCACCCCGCGCTCGCCGAAGCCCTCGCCGACGCCTCCGACTGACCCCGCCCCAAACCGAAAATTTCGTCGATCGGTGACCCACGTGCCTCACCGATCGACGACAGATCTCCTGGTCGCTGGTGGTTGGCTACCGTGGTCGACGACTTCCCCCTCTGCTCCAGCATCAAGGGGAAGTCATGTCATCGCTCCTCGTGGACGTCCGAGCCACGCTCGAGGTTCAGCACAGTCTCATCACCCGTCGCCAGGTGCTCACCACCGGCCACTCGCCCAACCAGATCCACCGACTTCTCCGTCTCGGAGTCTGGGAGGTGATCGACACGGGGTTGTACGGCCCGGTCGGAGTGCCGATGACGTGGAAGCGTCGCCTGATGGCCGCGGTGCTTCTCGCCCCCGCCGGTTCGATGGCGAGCCACCGCGCCGCGGCCGCTCAGCACGGTGTCGGAGGGTTGGACGATCCACCGATCGAGATCTCGATTCCTCGGGGTTCGTCTTTTCGGAGGCCTGGCGTGGTCGTGCACGAGTCGACGGATCTCGCTCTGGCACGAGCGGTGCTGATCGACGGGATCCCGACCACGGACCTCCGTCGGCTGGCGGTCGACATCGGCGCCGTCGTCTCGCCGTCCCGGTTCACGCACACGATCCGCGAGATCCGCCATGGACACGCGGTGACCAGTGAGCAGCTGCTCCACACCTACTTGCAGCACAAGATCCAGGGCCGGAACGGTTGTGGAGTCCTGCGTGATTGGATCGACCGCTACTTCGACGTGAACGGCGTGCCGGAGTCCGGGATCGAACTCGTGGTTCTCGACGCTCTGCTCGACCTCGACCTGCCGACACCGGAAGCCCAGTTCTGGGTCGAGACTCCCACCGGCAGATATCGGCTCGACATCGCCTACCCCGAACGCCTCATCTGCGTCGAGGTCGACGGCAGACAGCATGAGGACGCCCACATCGCGGCTGCCGACGAAGTTCGCACCGCGACGCTGAAGGCGTTGGGATGGCACGTGATCCGAATCCGCTCAGACCATCTCGCCAGCGACCTGTCGGCCGCGATCCGACAGATCCGCCACCTCCACACCAAATCTGTCGTTGATTCGTGACCCACGTGGGTCACCGATCGACGAAATTTTC
>JBBKVY010000265.1:0-2541 GCA_037968675.1 Acidimicrobiales bacterium
AGCGTGCACTCGCTCACGGCGCCGAACTGGTTCACGAGGCCAGAGACGAACCGTGGGGGCGGACATCCCGCTATCGCGACTTCGACGGCAACGTCGTGAGCTTCACAACCCGCGCCTGAGTGACCCAATGCTCTGACGGGCTACGTGTGGGATCGAGCTGGGACGCGACCCGCCGTCTCAGCGAAGGGATTCAGGGGGTGACATGGACGATTGTGCAGCGAGCTACCAGCTCCTGCATGAGCGGATCGATGCCGCCGGCGAACAGCCCGTCGGGTCCAGCCGTGAGATATACCTCAGCTGCTCCGGACCCCGGGACACATGGATCACCGAGCTCCAGTTCGTGCTCCAAGCCTGACCGGGCCGATTCCAGAAATCAGCTCCGTGGGAGAGCAGCGAAGTCCTTCTTTGCGTTCCGGTACCAGCGCATACCCGAGACGGGTCGCTTCCAGCGGCCCTTCATCTCGTCGCGGGCCGGGACGTGGGCGGTGTCGCCTTCGGCCACCATGTGCTTGAGGTGCTGGTCCTGAGCCTTGATGACGTCGTCGGCGGATTCGCCGCGGTGCACGTGGTCACAGGGCCCGCCGAGTTGTCTGCAAGTCATCGATTTCATGGTTCCACTTTCCTGGGGTCGGTTCGTCGGTCGCTCACACGAGGCGGGATCGTTCAGGTCCGGTTGTACGCGACTGCGGACTGGATCAGCTTCTGGAACTCCACCTCGTCGATGGCGTCGCTTTCGAAGAGGTCGATGGCCCGTCGCGTGTTGCCGCCGAGACTCGAGTTGAAGAGCCCGGCCGGGTCGGCGACCGAGGCGCCCTTCGCGAAGGTGAGTTTGACCTTGTCCTTGTAGGTCTCGCCGGTGCAGATGATGCCGTCGCAGGACCAGACCGGAACACCGGGGCACGCAGCGTGATGGTTAGGTTGACTCTTCGATGACACCGAGGCGTGCCGCGCGACCGAGCCCGCCGCGGTGACGGCCCTGCGGATCGAGGACTACGCGCTGCTGTCGGACCTGGAGTCGGCAGCGCTGGTCGGGAAGGACGGCTCGATCGATTGGCTCACGTTCCCGCGTTTCGACTCGCCGGCTTGCTTTGCTGCACTGCTCGGGACACCGGAACACGGCCGATGGTTGTTGGCGCCGGAAGGTCCGGTGAACCGGGTGCGCCGCCACTATCGCGGTGACTCGTTGGTGCTCGAGACCGTCTTCGAGTGCGACGACGGCGAAGTCGCAGTGATCGACTGCATGCCGCCGCGCGACACCCATCTCGACGTGGTGCGACTGGTCGAGGGTCGTCGCGGCACGGTGCGGATGCGTACCGAATTGATCGTGCGGTTCGGCTACGGGTCGGTCGTGCCGTGGGTCCGAAGCGTCGACGGCGCCTGGCTCGCGGTGGCCGGCCCCGACGCGCTGCGCCTGACGACTCCGGTCGCGCTCGAAGGAGAAGGCGACGGCGCCGACCGCCGGTCGGTCGGCGAGTTCTCGGTCGCGCCTGGTCAGCGGGTGCCGTTCACGCTCGCCTGGTTCCCCTCCCACGAGCCCTTCGAGGATCCGGTCGACGCCGCCGTGGCCATCGACGCTGCCGAGCAGTGGTGGAAGACGTGGTCGGAGCAGTGCACGTATCGCGGTGACTGGGCCGACGAGGTCCGTGAGTCGCTCACCGTGCTGAAGGGCCTCACCCATGCCTCGACCGGTGGCATCTGTGCTGCCCCGACCACGTCGCTGCCCGAAGCGATCGGCGGGGTACGCAATTGGGACTACCGCTACTGCTGGCTGCGCGACGCGACGTTCACCCTGATGGCGCTCATGGAGGCGGGCCACACCAGCGAGGCTCTCGCCTGGCGTGAGTGGCTGTTACGCGCCGTCGCCGGTGACCCCGCCGACCTGCAGATCATGTACGGACTCGCCGGCGAACGCACCTTGCCCGAGTGGGAACTGGACTGGCTGCCCGGCTACCAGGGTTCCAGTCCCGTGCGGGTCGGCAACGCCGCGGCCGGCCAGTTCCAGCTCGACGTGTACGGCGAGGTGATCGACGCCTTGCATCAAGGGGCGGCCAGTGGCCTCGAACTCGACGAGAACGCGTGGCAGCTCCAGCGGATACTGCTCGACTACCTCGAAGGAGCATGGCGCGACCCTGACGAGGGCATCTGGGAAGTGCGCGGACCGCGCCGGCAGTTCACCCACTCAAAGGTGATGGCCTGGGTCGCAGCGGACCGCGCCGTCGCCACGACCGAACGATTCGATCTCGACGGGCCGCACGATCGATGGCGAGCATTGCGCGACGAGATTCGACGCGACGTGCTCGACCACGGTGTCGACGAGCGTGGCCGCTTCGTGCAGTCCTACGGCTCGACCGACCTCGACGCCAGCTTGCTGCTCGTGCCGCTCGTCGGGTTCCTGCCGGCCACCGACCAGCGGGTGATCAATACCGTCGAGGCGATCGAACGCGAGCTCGTCACCGACGGCTTCGTGCTCCGCTACCGGACCGACACCGCATCGGACGGGCTCCCGGGCGAGGAAGGCGCGTTCCTGCTGTGCTCGTTCTG
>JBBKVY010000266.1:0-23707 GCA_037968675.1 Acidimicrobiales bacterium
CGGGCCACCAGCGCCGCCAGCGCGGTGCGTCGGCGCTGACCGGTCGACAGCCGGGCCGCCGGGACGGCAGCGAGCCGACCGTCGATGCCGCATCGTGCGAGGGCACGATCGGCGTCGACCGACGATGCGCCAGCGGCCCGCGCCCAGAACCGGACGTTGTCGCCGGCATCGAGATCGGCGTAGAGCCCGTCATCGTGGGAGAGCATCCCGACCCGGCGACGCACCGAGCGCGGGGTCGCAGCGATGTCGACGCCCAGCACCTCGGCACGACCCTGCACCACTCGGACCAGGCCGGCGCATGCCCGGAGGAGGGTGGTCTTTCCGGCGCCGTTCGGTCCGCGCAGGAGCACGATCTCGCCACGGTCGACATCGAGATCGACGCCGGCGAGAGCGGGGAATCGGTCGAGGAGCACGACTGCCGCCTGCAACACGACCGCAGGAGGAAGGACGGCGGGCGCCATATGAAGCATCACAACGGTACCGACGACGTCCGGAATGCTCCAAGACCCCGTACGCTGCCGCCGTGCGGCTGGCAAGAGTGCTCGGGGGATTCGGACGCGTTCTCATCTGGGCCGGCATCATCATCTTGCTGTTCGTGGCGTACCAACTGTGGGGCACGAACATCTCCGAGGCGCGGGCGCAGGATGATCTCGAGTCCGAATTCGAGGACCTGCTCACCGAAGCACCGGAGCCGAACGCGGCGGACACCACGTCCACCTCCGCCCCCGAACCCGACACCATCGATTCGACCACGACGACCGTCCCCGAGGGGCTGTTCGAAGTCCCGGAGCTGGGCCAGGCGCTCGCTCGTATCGAGATCCCCGAGATCGGCGTCGACAAGATCATCGTCGAGGGGGTCAGCCGCAGCGAACTGCGGCAGGGACCCGGCCACTACCCGGAAACACCCTTCCCCGGCCAACCGGGCAATGCGGCGATCGCCGGGCATCGCACGACCTACGGCGCGCCGTTCCACCGCATCGACGAGTTGGCGATCGACGACGACATCACGGTCACCACGCTCCAGGGACGCTTCACGTACCGCGTGATCAGCCAGGAGATCGTGGCGCCCACCGACGTCGAGGTCGTCGATGACCAGGGCGACGACCGCCTGACGCTGACGTCGTGCCACCCGAAGTACTCGGCACGAGAGCGCATCATCGTGAGTGCGGTGCTGGTCGACGATCCGGCACCAACGACACCGAGACCGACGCAGGACGTCGACCAGTCGACCGACACGACCGACGAGATCGAGACGCTCGACGGCGAGGAGACCGGCCCGGCGGCCCCCGTCGTGATCTTCGGGCTCATCGCTCTCGCGGTGTGGCTGTGCTTCTACGTGCTCGCCCGCCGGTGGCGACGCTGGCCGTCCTATGTGCTCGGGGTCGTCCCGTTCGGCGTCGCCCTGTTCGTGTGGTTCGGCGCAGTCGCCGATCTGCTCCCGTCCAACTTCTGAGCCGCCGACGCGACCGGTACCGTCGTCGCGCATGCGGGGGGCCCGATCGTTGACGTGGTTTGCCGTGGGCGTGCTCGCCCTCGCTGGGTGCAACGACGACACCGCAGACGGTGCAGCCGTGGCCACCTCCTCGACCGGACCACCGGCGACGGCAGGACCCGTGGCGGCGACCCAGTTGGCGCCGGGCGACTGCGTGACCGGCCTGGTGATCGGGGACAACGAGCGACGCCAGATCGAGTCGGCGTCCGTCGTCCGCTGCGACCAACCGCACGAACTGGAGGTTTTCGCAGTCTTCGACCTCACGCCGGCGGACTTCAACGCCGAGGACGGGGCGTACCCCGGTCAGCAACGGGTGGTCGACAAGGCCGACGACGGCTGCGGCGACCAGTTGGACGAACTCGGCGAGGTCGCGGAGTCGATCGGGCTCATCGCCGTCTGGCCCACGCCGGAATCGTGGACCGTGGGCGATCGTGCGGTGGCCTGTGCGGCGTTCTCCCTCACCGGCACCCCCTTCGTCGACGAGATCCTCGACGGCTGACCACGTGGCCGAGAACGGCTAGCAGCCGCGGAACTCGGCCGGACGCTTGTCGCCGAACGCCGCGATGCCTTCGAGGCGATCGTCGCTCGTCCACACACGATCGAACGCCTCGCGGACGTCGGCGTCGTCGACCACGCGTCCGACGAGCCGATCGAGCGCCAGCTTCTGCCCGGCGATCGAGAGCGGCGCCAACCGGCTGACCTCGTGCGCCCATTCGACGGCGTCCACGTCTGACCCGGCGCGTTGCGCGAAGCCGGTCCGCAGCGCCGCGTCGGCATCGATGGTGTCGCCGGCGAGCAGCACCGAGCGCGCATAGCCGTGGCCGGCGAGCTGGGCGAGCTTCTCGATCGTCCAGTGATCGACCATCAACCCGAGCTTCGACGACGGCACGCCGAAGCGTGCTCGGGGTCCCACCACCCGCAGATCACACGCCAGCGCGAGCTGACATCCCGCGCCCATGGCCGGACCCCCGACCGCGGCGATGGTGCAGATCGACAGCCCGCTGAGCACGTCGAGCGTCGCTCGGACGGCTGCCGCAGCCGCCTTGTCCTCGACGTGCGAGAGGTCGGCGCCGGCACAGAACGCCGGCCCTTCCGCTCGGATGACGAGAACCCGGGCGTCGCCGGCCGACGCACACGCCGTCGCGATGCCCTGGAGGTGCTCGGCGTCGAGCGCGTTGCGCCGTTCGGGTCGGTCGAGGGTCACGATGAGGACCCGGTCGTCTCGCTCGGTTCGGATCACGGCGGTCAGCATGCCTCACCCGACGTCAGTAGCCTCGTCCCGTGCGACGGCGACGAAGTCGGTGGGGATGGCCGACGCTCGTCACGATCTTCGTCCTCGCGTCCTGCGGCGACGACGCCAACGATCAGCAGGGCATCGCGGCGGAACTGGTTGCGGAGACCGACGGCGCCCTCGACGAGAGCCAGGCCGACTGTGTCGCCGCAGGACTCGTCAGCGCATTCGGCGATGCCTCGTTCCGCGATCTGGTCGACGCCGCCGAGGGCTCGGGCGACGACGCCGACGACGTCCGCGTCGAGGTGATCGACATCTTCACCGCGTGCGATGCCCTGGACGCCGTCGTGCTGAGCGGGTCATCGGCGGACGCACCCGGCTGAAGTACCGTCCCCGAGGTGGTCCCCGTTCTCCTCGCCGGTGCGGTCGGTGCCGCTGTCGGTGCATTGCGGCGAGCGCACGGGCGGCATCTGCGGGCGCCGGTCGTCGTCGGTCCGGCGGTCGTGGTGATCGGGATCGCGCTGCAGGCGACGATCGGGTTGTTCGGCGCTTCGACGCAGGGCCTGGTGCTCGGCGTGTCGCTCGCGATCCTCACCGGCTTCGTGCTCGTGAACCGGCACATCCCCGGGATGGGGGTCCTGGGCATCGGCCTGGCGCTCAACACGGTCGCCGTCCTCGCGCACGGTGCCATGCCAGTACGTGCGTCGGCGCTCGTCGATGCCGGGGCGGTGACCGCGACCGAGTTGGCCGACACCGACCCCGGGGCGGGGCGACGGTTCGAGCGGGTGGACGATGTCCTGCCGTTCCTCGGCGACATCATCCCTGTCGAGCTCTTCGGCGCTGCGATGTCCTTCGGCGACCTCATCGCCTTGATGGGGATCGGCGCCGTGAGCGGCGAGCTGGTCCGCCACGCCCGCGTGCGGCGGTCAGTCGTCCACGGACGTGGACGGCTCGAGGCGGAGACCGATCGACAGCTGCGCGTCGACCTCGAGGCCATCGGGATCCCCGAGGACGGACGTCACGTCGAGGAACTGACGACTCTGATCGACCTCGTGGACCCGGAAGATCGTGTCCGGGACGAGGCGGGCGGCAAAACCCATGGCGGCGAGCGTCCCCGGGTCTCGCTGTCGGGGTGAGGTCCGCGAGATCGCACCGATGAAGTCCTTCCTCGACAGCGCGAGGAGCATCGGTCGGTCGAAGCGGTCGACCGTAATCAGGTCATGCAGCAGCTCGACCGACTGACGCGGCGTCTTGGAGAAGTCGACGCCGGGATCCAACACGACGGCCTCCCGACGGACGCCCGCCGTCTCGAGCAGGGCCAGCTTCTCGTCGAAGAACGCCCCGACGTCGTGGGCCACGCCGTCGGCGTACCAATCGGGTTCCAGCAGCTTCACCTTCGGCGGCCCGACGGTGTGCATGAGCACGAGACCGGCGTCCCATCGCGCCACGACGTCGGCCAGGGCAGCATCGTGGAGACCCGAAACGTCGTTGATGACATCGGCGCCCGCCCGCAGACAGGCGTCGGCCACCGATGGCTTGTAGGTGTCGATCGACAGCAGCCCATCGGAGCGGCGGCGGATCGCCGCGATGAGGGGAACCAACCGGGAGGCCTCGTCATCAGCCGCGAGCTCTGGCGTCTTGGTGTTGGCCGACTGGCCACCGATGTCGACCACGAGGGCGCCGGCGGCGAACTGCGCGACCGCCAACGCTGCCTGGGCATCGACACTCGTCGAGCCGTCGCCCGAGAACGATTCCGGACTGGCGTTGACGATGCCCATCAGGGCAGGGCCGTCGACGACGACGGTCCGGCCCCGGGCGGTGAAGTGTCGGCTCACGCCGGGAGGCTAGGAGCCACGTCGCCTCCGATGACGGGCGCGGGCGGGCGACGCGCGACCATCGATCGGGTGAGCGACGATCCCGTCCTGCAGCGGCGCCGGCGCATCGCGCGCCTCGTCGAAGTCGGCCAGCGGGTCGGCTATGCCGCATTCGGGTTGGCCATCGTCGCGTTCCTGGTCGGTCTCGTCACCGACTTCGGCACGGTGTCGGGGATCATCGTCGCCCTGATCGTCGGCGGCTCGATCGTGCTCGCGCCGGCCATCGTGTTCGGCTACGCGGTCAAGGCTGCGGAGCGAGAGGACCGCGAGGAGGGTCGACGGACCTTGGCCGACGACGGGTGACGGCCGTTCCCAGAGACTGGGTCGTCCTTGACCGAAATCGGCGAAACTGGGCGGTCGGCCGCCCGTCGATGTGCCCCGTCCGACTCGGTGGTGGTACGAATCCAGCGATGTCGTCCCGCCTGCCTGCCGCGCAGCGCAAGGAGCAACTCCTCGAGGTCGCACTTCCCGTCTTCGCGTCGCGAGGGTTCCATCTGACCTCGATGAACGACGTCGCCGAAGCCGCCGGCGTGACCAAACCGGTGCTCTACCAGCACTTCTCGTCCAAACGCAGTCTCTATCTCGAACTGCTCCGCTCGGTCGGCGACCGCCTGATGACCACCATCCAGTCGGCGGCGGCGCAGGCGGATCACCCGCGCCAGCAGGTCGAGGACGGCCTCCGCGCCTACTACACCTTCGTGGCCGACCATCCCGACGCCTACCGGCTCATGTTCGGCGGCGGCACCCGCCGCGACAGCGAGTTCGCCGAGGAGGCCACCAGGGTCGAGTTGGCCATCGCCGAGGCGATCGCGCCGTTGATCCGCATCGAGGGACTCCCCGACCACGAGCGGCTGTTGTTCGCGCACGGGATCGTCGGACTCGCCGAAGGCACGACCCGCCACTGGCGTGCGCACGAACAGAGCATCGATCCTGCCACCGTGGCGTCCCTCGTCGCCGACCTCGCATGGCGGGGTCTGCGCGGCGTTCGCTCCGACGCTCCGTGACCGCCGACACATGACCGCCGACCCATGACCGGGGAACAGACCTCGCATCGGGTGGGTGTCGGTCCTCATCCGCGTCCGTGGCCCGACGACGTCCGGCTCGATCCCGAGCTGCTCCAGACGGGTGATCGCCGCAATGTCGCCGATCACTACCGGTACTGGCGGGTCGAGGCGATCGTGGCTGATCTCGACACCCGACGTCACCCGTTCCACGTGGCAATCGAGAACTGGCAACACGATCGCAACATCGGGGGTGTCGTCCGCAACGCGAACGCGTTCCTCGCGACCGAGGTCCACATCGTGGGACGTCGCCGGTGGAACCGGCGCGGTGCGATGGTCACCGAGCGGTACCAGCACGTCCGACACCACGACCATGTCGACGCCCTGATCGACTTCGCCCGGGCGGGTGACCTCACCATCGTCGGGATCGACAACGTCGACGGTTCGGTGCCGATCGAGTCGACACCGCTCCCACGGTCGGCCGTGCTCCTGTTCGGGCAAGAGGGTCCGGGGCTCTCGGACGCGGCGATCGGCGCCGCCGACATGGTCTGTTCGATCGAGATGTTCGGGTCGACCCGGTCGATCAACGCGTCGGTCGCATCAGGGATCGCCATGCACGCCTGGGTCCGCCAGCACGTGCACGGTCAACCGTGCTGATCCTGTTGCCGCCCTCGGAAGGAAAGGCGGCGGGGAAGCGGGGCCGACGGCTCGACCTGGACCGGCTCTCGTTCCCAGAGTTGGGCCCGACCCGCGACGCGGTCCTCGACGCCCTGATCGGTGTGTCGGCGCGCGACGACGCACTGGAGGTACTCGGCGTTCCCCAGGGCGCGAGGTCCCAGGTCGAGGCGAACGTCGAGTTGCGCTCGGCACCGACGCTCCCCGTGTCCGCGCTCTACACCGGCGTGCTCTACGACGCTCTCGACCTGTCGACGCTCGACACCGCGGCCAAGCGGCGGGCAAGCCGGCGCCTCGTGGTCGTGAGCGCGCTGTTCGGCGCCCTGCGACCGTCGGATCGGGTCCCGGCGTACCGGTTGTCGATGGACGTCGGCGTTCCCGGCATCGGCACCCTCGCGGCGACCTGGCGCCAGCCACTCGATCGGGTGCTCCCGACAGCCGCCGGGCGCGGCCTCGTCGTCGACCTCCGGTCGTCGACCTACGCCGCAGCGTGGAGGCCCACTGGACCACTCGCCGAACGAACCGTGGCCGTCCACGTGGTCCGAGAGGAGAACGGCACGCGCTCCGTCGTCAGCCACATGGCCAAACACACCCGCGGTCTCGTGGCTCGTCATCTTCTCGAGACCGGCCTGGATCCACGGACGCCGGAGGCGCTGGCCGACGCGCTCGCAGCGGCGGCGTACTGCGTCGAACTCGACTGCCCCCGGCCCGGACGCCCACGACGGCTCGAGATCGTCGAACCTGGCTGAGCCCCCGAGGGCGGCTCCGCCTGCTTGGGGGCCGATACCCGGGATGCGGGAGAATGGGTGCGATGTCGCCCAACCCCACCGTCCTGAGCCCGGAGCGGCGGGCGCTCGACCTCGAACGCATGCGCACGACGACCTTCGACCTGGTCGTGATCGGTGGCGGCGTGACCGGTGCCGGCGTGGCGCTCGACGCCGCCAGCCGTGGGCTGCGTGTCGCCCTGGTCGAACAACGGGACTTCGCCGCCGGGACGTCGAGTCGTTCGTCGAAGCTCTTCCACGGCGGGCTGCGCTATCTCGAGCAGTTCGAGTTCGGCCTCGTGACCGAGGCATTGCACGAACGAAATCTGATGCTCCGTCGGCTCTGCCCCCACCTGACCCGACCCGTCTCGTTCATCTATCCACTGACCCACCGGGTGTGGGAGCGCCCCTACGTCGGCGCGGGCATCGCGCTCTACGACATCCTGGCGGCGTTCGGCGACAACCCGCTCCCCCGGCACCGTCATCTGTCGAAACGATCGGCGGCGGCGCTGGCGCCGGCGCTTCGCGCCGATGCGATCACCGGCGGAGTCCAGTACTGGGACGCGCAGGTCGACGATGCGCGGCACACGCTGACTGTCGTGCGAACGGCGGCGGGACACGGGGCAGCGATCGCGTCGTCGGTCCGCGCCGTCGACATCCATCGCGGCGAGTCCGGCGTCGAGGCACTCGACGTGTGCGACCTCGAGTCCGACACCACCTTCCGCATCTCGACGCGACAGATCGTCAACGCGACCGGGGTCTGGACCGATCAGATCCAGGATCTGGTCGGCGGATCCTCACTGCGCGTTCGTGCCTCGAAGGGTGTGCACCTGGTCATCCCGCGAGACCGCATCGACGCGGGAACCGGTCTGATCTGCCGCACGCCGGCCTCGGTCCTGTTCGTGATCCCGTGGGGATCACATTGGCTGGTCGGGACGACCGACTCGGACTGGAACCTCGACCTCGCCCACCCGGCAGCGAGCAGCACCGATGTCGACTACCTCATCACGCAGGCGAATCGTTGGCTGGAACCCGCGCTCTCGCGCGACGACGTGATCGGCGTCTACGCCGGCCTGCGTCCGCTGCTCTACGGCGAATCGGAGTCGACGTCGAAGCTGAGCCGCGAGCATGCGGTGAGCACGGTCACGCCCGGACTGATCACCGTCGCAGGCGGCAAGTACACGACATACCGGGTGATGGCAGCAGACGCCGTGGACGCCGTCGTCTCGGCGTTGGGGCGTTCGGAGGTCTCGTGCACCGAGAACGTCCCCCTCGTCGGCGCCGCCGGGTGGGACGCGTACCGCACTCGCCGAGAGGAACTCGCCGCATCGTCAGGACTCGACCTCGGGGTGATCGATCATCTCCTCGGTCGATTCGGCACCGAGACCCACGAGGTGCTCGACCTGCTCCGCCAGGATCCCTCGCTGACCGAGACCCTGCCCGGCACCGACGTCTATCTCGCGGTCGAGGTCCACATCGCTGCGGCGATCGAGGGGGCACTCCACCTCGACGACGTGCTGACCCGCCGGACCCGCATCTCGATCGAGACCGCCGATCGCGGCGTCTCGGCGGCGCCGGTCGCGGCTCGCATCATGGCACGGGTCCACGGCTGGGACGAGACCACGATCGAGTCGGAGATCCGCGCCTATCGGACGCGGGTCGCGGCCGAACTCGACAGCCAGCAGGCAGTCGACGATCGCACCGCCGACGAGCGTCGTCTCGGCGCGCCCGACGTCCGCGCCGGCGCCATCTAGGACGACTCGACCAGGGCGCGCAGTTCGGGCCAGGCGGCATCGAAACCGGCGTGACACGGCAGTCGGTCGACTTCGTCGGCGGTGAACCACCCAACCGCATCGGTCTCGAAGTTGACGCTGCTCCCGAACGGCACCCGCACCTCGACGACGATCGTGGTGTATGCCCAGTCGTCGGCCGGATCGAAGACCACCTCGCCGAGCACCTCGTGCTCCGGCACCGCGCCGACCTCCTCGGCGGCCTCCCGCAACGCGCCCTCGTGGGGAGTCTCACCCTCGTCGAGCGCGCCTCCCGCCACCGACCACGTGCCGCCCTCGTGCGCCCAGGCCGAGCGCTTCTGGAGCATCACCTTCGCCACGCCGTCGGTCCGATGCACGAAGAGCGCGCCGGCGGCGCCGAATCGACCCCACCGCACGTGACCGTCGCTGCACCGGACGAAGCCGTCGCCACTCCCCCGCATCCGACGACGCTCAGTCCCCATACCCGGAGGGGTTCTGCTGTTGCCAGTTCCAGTGGTCGCGACACATGTCGTCGAGATCGAGGCGGGCGCGCCATTCGAGCAACTCGTCGGCCCGCGAGGTGTCGGCGAAGACGCAGGGGACGTCGCCCGGCCGCCGACCCACCATGTCGTAGGGAATGTCCCGGCCCGCCGCCCGGCCGGCAGCTTCGACGACCGCGAGCACCGACGAGCCGGTTCCGGTCCCCACGTTCACGGGTTCGCAGCCCTCGATACGTTCCAGGGCGCCGAGTGCCGCCAGATGCGCGTCGGCCAGGTCGACGACGTGGATGTAGTCGCGGATGCACGTGCCGTCCGGGGTGTCGTAGTCGCCACCGAACACCTGGAGACGATCGAGGCGACCGATGGCGACCTGCATGGCGAAGGGCATCAGGTTGTTGGGGACCCCGTTGGGGTCCTCGCCGATGGTGCCGCTCGGGTGGGCGCCGACCGGGTTGAAGTACCGGAGCAGGATCGTGCGCCAGCGCTTGTCGGCCGCCGCGGCGTCGCGCAGCATCTCCTCGATGTAGAGCTTCGTCCGGCCATACGGACTGACGGCACCGATGGGCGCCGCCTCGGTGATCGGCACGACCTCTGGCTCGCCATAGACCGTGCACGACGACGAGAACACGAGGTCGAACACGTCGTGGTCGGACATCGCTGTGAGCAGATTGACTGTTCCGACGATGTTGTTGTCGTAGTAGTCGATCGGGATCTCGACCGACTCGCCCACGGCCTTGAGGCCGGCGAAGTGGACGACCCGATCGACGGCATGCTGGTCGAAGACAGACGAGACCGCGGCCCGATCCCGGAGGTCGATCTGGTGGAACGTCAGCGATCCGTCGGCCAGGTCACGAACCCGATCGAGCGCGATCGTCGACGAGTTGGCGAGGTTGTCGACCACGACGACGTCGTGACCGGCCTCGATCAGTTGCACGCACGTGTGCGAACCGATGTAGCCGGCACCGCCGGTGACCAGGATCGTTCCCATCGAGCGGATCCTAGGTTCAGCTCGGGCTGGTACTACGGGTCACGGCACCGAAGCGGGACATCGTGACGAGTACGCCGAGACCCAGGACGCCGAATGCCAGGTGCGCCACGCCGAGACCGTCGGCCGCGCCGGTCACGCCGAGCCACGCCAGGACCACGCCGGTCGCAGGGCTGAGCAGGAGGACTCGTCGAGCGCTGTAGTCCATGCGTCCCCGGGCGACCTGGACGAACTCGATGCCGGCCACCACGGTCAGTGCCAGGACCAGGCCGATGTCACCGGCCTGGAGGTCGTCGCTCCACGACGAGACGAGGAGCACCAGTGCCGGGAAGAAGCCGGCGAACATCGCCGAGCACCGCCGACACACGAAGCGGTCGCCGATCTGCACGCAACGACCGGCTTCGTCGGCATGGTGGTGCGAGAGCCACAACGGCGCGAGCGAGTTCCGTCGATCTGATCCGGTCATCGGAGAGGTTTTCGGAACAAGAGCGACCGGACTTGAGCCCGGGCGAGGGGCTACCCGAGCTGTTCGTGGAGAAAGCCGGTCACCTGCGGCCAGATCTCTGCTGCCAAATCGGCATCACGCGTACCCATGGCATCGTGCGACGCCATGAACGCGTGGCCGGTCCCGGGGTGGACCGTGAGTGTCGCGTCCTTGCCGAGACCCTGGAGATGGGCCTCGAGCGCCTGCGCCTGTGCCGGGGGGAAGAAGTCGTCGTTCTCGGCCATGTGGCCGCGGATCACCGCCTCGATCTTGGAGAAGTCGGCGGGACCGTTCTCGATCGGCGGGAAGCCGTAGAACGGCACCGCAGCGGTGACCTTGTCGGGGCGCAGCGATGCGAGGACGAACGTCAACATCCCGCCCATACAGAAGCCGACGACACCGATGCCGTCGCCCGTGGTGGCGTCGTGGTCGGCGAGGAAGTCGACGGCACCGCCCATGTCGCGCCCGGCCCGGTCGATGGGCAGTTCGTTCATGAGCGTGCTGGCCTTGTCCATCTCGTCGTGCGCGGCGAGGTCACCGTGGTAGAGGTCTGGCGCCAAGGCGACGAAGCCGGCCTCGGCGAGACGATCGGCCATCTCCTTGATGCCCGAATCGAGGCCCCACCACTCCTGGACGACGATCACCCCCGGCCCGGAACCGCCACTCGGGACCGCGAGGTAGCCCGATGCCGTGTTGCCGTTGCTCGCGAACTCAACCGTGTCAGCCATGAACCGGAACCTATCGCCCTCCACGAGACCCACGACCCGGTTCTGGTGAGCTCTCGACACCACCTGGTGGCGCGTTTGACCACCAGAACGGGGGTTGGGGGGGTTATTGGGACGCAGCGGTGATGGCGCGTTCGACGAGCACGCTCGCGAGGTGCCCGCGGTACTCGGCGTCGCCGTTCAGGTCCTCGGGTGGGCTCATGCCCTCCGCGGCCAGGGCCGCCGCCCCGGCGGCATCGCCACCAGAACCGAGCGCTGCTTCCACCGCCGACGAGCGAACGGGTGTCGTCGCCATGTTCACCAGCGCAACCCGGGGTTCATCGCCGAGTTGCACAGCAGCGGCGACGATGGCCCAGTCCTGGGCTCGCCGGTTGAACTTCTGGTACGACCAGCCCTTCCCCGGACCACTGGCAGCAGCTTTCGGCACTCGGATCTCGGTGAGGAGCTCGTCAGGTTCGAGTGCGGTCTCGAGGAAGCTCGTGAACAGATCGGTGGCGGCGATCTCGCGCGCACCGTTCGGACCCTGGGCCACGACCGAGCCACCGAGCGCAAGGAGCGCTGCCGGGAGGTCGGATGCCGGATCACCGTGGGCGAGCGAGCCGCCGATGGTTCCCCGATGTCGCACCGACGGGTCGCCGATCTGCGACGCGACGTGGGCGAGCATGGGCGCGCCCTGCTTCAGGACGGCGCTGCTCTCGACGTCCTGGTGGGTCGACAGTGCGCCGATGGCGATGTGTCCGTTGTCCTCGCGGATGTAGGAGAGATCGTCGATGCGGCCGATGTCGACGAGGACCGACGGCGCGGCGAACCGGAACTTGAGCAGCGGGATGAGGCTGTGTCCGCCAGCGAGGAGCTTGGCCTCGTCGCCGTGTTCGGCGAGCGTCGCCAGCGCCTCTTCCGCGCTCTCGGCGGCGATGTAGTCGAAGACTGCGGGGATCATGCCTGGGCCGCCTTTCCGTCGCGAATGGCTCTCCACACCCGTTGCGGGGTGGCAGGCATCTCCATGTCGGTGACGCCGTAGGGGCTGAGTGCGTCGCACACGGCGTTGATCACCGCCGCGGCAGAACCGATGGTGCCGGCTTCGCCGACCCCCTTCACCCCGAGGGGATTGCTCGTACTCGGGGTGACGGTCGAATCGAGCTTGAAGCTCGGGACCTCGACGGCCGACGGTACGAGATAGTCGAGGAACGACGGGTTGAGGCAGATGCCCTCGTCGTCGTAGCTCGCGCACTCCCACAGCGCCTGGGCCACGCCCTGGACGATGCCGCCGTGCAGCTGACCCTCGACGATCATCGGATTCACCTGGTTGCCGCAGTCGTCGACAGCGATGTAGTCGAGGAGCTGGACACCACCAGTGCCCTCGTCGATCTCGACGACAGCGACGTGGGTGCCGAAGGGGAACGCAAAGTTGGGCGGGTCGAACGTCACCTGCTCCTGCAGGTTCGGCTCCATGCCGTCGGGCAGGTCGTGGGCGGTGAAGGCCCCGAACGCGATCTCCTGGATCGTGACCGTCTTGTCGGGCGAGCCGGCGACGGAGAAGGTGCCGCCCTCGAACGTCAGGTCGTCCGGGTTGGCCTCCATCTGGTGGGCCACGATCAACTTCGCCTTCTCGACGACCTTCTCGCAGGCCATCGACACCGCGACGCCGCCGACGCTGAGCGAACGTGAGCCGTAGGTGTCGAGCCCGAGCGGGCTGATCGCCGTGTCCGAGTGGAGGACTTCGACGTCGGCGGGATCGATGCCGAGCTTGTCGCTCACGATCTGGGCCCAGCTCGTCTCGTGACCCTGGCCGTGCGGCGTGGAACCGGTCACGACCTCGGCCTTGCCGGTGGGCAGGAGCCGCACGGTGGCGTGTTCCCAGCCGCCCGCGGAGTAGTTGAGGCCTCCGAGCGCCCGACTCGGTGCGAGCCCGCAGATCTCGACGTAGGTACACAAGCCGATGCCCAACTGCTTCTGTTCGCCGGCGTCGCGGCGACGTTGTTGCTCGTCCTTCAGCGCGTCGTAGTCCGACATCTCCAGGGCCCGGTCGAGCGTGGGCGCGTAGTGGCCGGAGTCGAACGTGAGCGTGGAGGGAACGTCGAGGTTCTCGAAGTGGTCGCCGCCAGCGAGGTAGTTGCGACGACGGATCTCCACGGGTGACAGGCCGACCTCGTTGGCGAGGATGTCCATCGCCCGCTCGATCGCGTACGACGCCTCGGGGCGTCCGGCGCCGCGGTACGCGTCGGTCGGCGTCAGGTTCGTGAAGTAGCCGTCGCACGTGAACCCGAACGCAGGCACGGCGTAGACGCCGGTGTAGAGAAAGCTGCCGAGCAGCGGGACGCCTGGGGTGATGAGCATCATGTACGCGCCCATGTCGGCGTCGATGTGGACTCGGCAGCCGAGGAGCTTGCCGTCGGCATCAGCAGCGAGCTCGATCTTCTGCTGCTGCGCTCGTCCCTGGTGGGTGGAGCCTGCTGCCTCCGAGCGCGTCTCGGTCCAGCGGATCGGCCTGCCCAGCTTCTGCGCCAGCGAGATGGCGAGGATCTCGTCGGGGTTGACGTTGAGCTTGGCGCCGAATCCGCCACCGACGCTCGGTGCCACGACGCGGATCTTGGACTCCGGGATGCCGGTGGTGGCGGCAGCCATCACCTTGAGGATGTGCGGCACCTGGGTCGCGCTGTAGAGCGTGACGTCCCCGCCGTGGGGGGCGGGGACAGCGAGGACGCCTCGGGGCTCCATGGCCGCCGGGATCAGGCGTTGTTGGACGAAGTCGGCCTCGATCGTGTGTGCAGCACCCTCGAAGGCGGCATCCAGCGCGTCGGGATCGGGGATGAGCGGCCAGTGGTACGACTTGTTCGTGTCGTGGCCGGAGTGCGCGAGCTTCTCGCCGGCCACCGCGTCGTCGATCGAGGCGACCACGGGAAGCGGGTCGTACTCGACATCGACCATCTCGGCCGCATCGGCCGCCTGGTACCGGGTCTCGGCCAGGACCACGGCCACGATCTCGCCCAGGTGGTGGACCTCGTCGGTCGCAGCCGGGTAGTGCTCGGGGTTGACCATGTCGTCGGTGACCGGCCACGCGCACGGCAGCGGCGCGATCCACAGTTCCATCGCCGCGAGCTGCACCCCGGTGTAGACCGCGACGACGCCTTCCATGTCCTCGGCGGTCGAGGCGTCGATCGCGCTGATGCGTGCATGGGCGAAGGTCGATCGGACCATGCCCATCCAGAGCTGGCCGGCGACCTGGATGTCGTCGACGTACTTGCCCTCGCCGGTGAGGAGCGCGGCGTCTTCTCGACGCTTCATCGGCTGGCCGACGAACGGCGTCTTCGGGGGATCCTCCACGGTGGTCATGACGACACCTCCTGGCCGGACGCCGTCATCACGGCTCGAACGATGTTGTGGTAGCCCGTGCATCGGCAGAGGTTGCCCTCGAGTCCGATCCGGACCTCGGACTCGGACGGCTTCGGGTTCTCGTTCAGGAACGATGTCGCCGCCATGACCATGCCGGGCGTGCAGTAACCGCACTGGAGGCCGTGACACTCGCGGAAGGCTTCCTGCATCGGGTGGAGTTCGCCGTCACCCACTCCTGGCATCTCGGCCATGCCCTCGATGGTGGTCAGGTCTCGTCCGTTCGCCTGCACGGCGAGCGCCGTGCACGACTTCACCGACTGCCCGTCGATGTGGATCGTGCAGGCACCGCACGACGACGTGTCGCAGCCGATGTTGGTCCCCGTCAGTCCGAGGTCGTCACGGAGGAAGTGCGCGAGCAGCGTGCGCGGCTCGACGTCTCTCGTGTACGACCGGCCGTTGACGGTCAGCGTGATCTCCATCGATCCCAGTCCCCCCGGGGTGAAGTTGTGCCACGAAGTGTTCTGGCGTGTGGCGGGCCGCCGTGTGGAGCACGGGGCGTGTCGTTACAGTCGCACGCAGGGGGTTGGACGAAGGTTGGTCACATGAGCGGATTGTTCCGATGAGTCATGCGCACGATCGTCGGCGGGCGCTCGAACAGGCGCGGAGCACGTTCCGGGGCAACGGTCTGGTGACATCGACGGTCACGCCCGACGTCCAGGGATCGTGGTCGCGCTGCACCGACGCCGTGTCCGTCGCGCAGGTGGCACCGGTCGAGCTCGAGGACCCCGGCGCCCACTGGCACGACTCGTCCCTTCGCCGCGCCGCCGGCGACGTCATCGATCAACTCGCCGATCTCGCTCGACGCGAGGACTATGTGGCCGCCATCGCCGACCCACTCGGGCGCATCATCTGGAGCAGTGCCGGAACGTCGATGCGCCGACGCGCCGAGCGGGCCAACTTCGTCAACGGCGCCAACTGGAGCGAGGCGGTCGCCGGCACCAACGCTCCCGGACTCTCGCTCCAGACCGGCCGGCCGGCGCAGGTGTTCGCATCCGAGCACTGGTGCAGCGCCGTGCAGGACTGGGTCTGTTACTCCGCCCCGGTGCGAGACCGGACAGGTCGCATGGCCGGGGTGCTCGATCTGAGCGCTCACTGGGCGAAGGCATCCCCCCTCGCACTCACCACCGTGACCGCGCTCGCGCGTCTGGTCGAGGTCGAGCTCCATGCATCGACCCGCGCCGCCGACGTCCGCCTCAAGGTCCTGGGCGAACCCGAGATCGAGGTGCGGGGCCAGCCCGTCCACCTGTCCCACCGCCAGATCGAGATCCTCACGATCCTGACCCTGCGCGACGGCATCGAACGAGAGGAACTCCAAGAGCTCCTCTACGGCGAGCGATCGGTCTCCTCCAACACACTCAAGTCCGAGATCTCCCACCTGCGCCGCGCGCTCGACGGCGGTATCGAGTCACGTCCGTACCGGCTCGCACTCGACGTCGATGCCGATGTGACGCTGGTGCTCGACGCCGTCCGCCACGGCGACATCGAGGGAGCCGCTCGCGCCTACGGCGGCTCGCTCCTCCCCTTCAGCGAGAGCCCGTTCCTCATCGAGACCCGCCATCACATCGACGTCGCGCTGCGGGAGGAACTGCTGCGCCAGGGCACGGTCACCCAGCTGCTGACCTACGCCGACCACCATCCCCACGACACGGTCGTGCTCGACCGCGCGCTGGCCATCACGCCAGCCGACAGCCCGCTGCGGAGCGACGTGTTCGCCCGCCTGGCGACCGAACATCGGTGAACCGGTGCGGGTGCTGCTCACCGGCGGATCCGGACTCCTCGGGACCTGGCTCCGCGCCACCACCCCGGACCACGTCACCCTGACCTCGGTCGCCCACCGGACCGAGATCGACGACCCGTCCACCGTACGAGCCGATCTGCGAGATCCGGCCTCGGTGGACCACGCCATTCGACGGGCGCAACCCGATCTCGTCATCCACGCCGCGTACGCGAAGGACCGTGCGTCGATCGTCGATGCCACCGACCATCTCGCCCAGGCTGCGACGCAGCACGGTGCGACGATCGTCCATGTGTCGACCGACGCCGTCTTCTCCGGCGACGGGCGGGCCAGGGCCGAGGACAGTGACCCGGACCCGAGCCAGGACTACGGGCGCTGGAAGGCCGAGGCCGAGCGCATCGTCGCCGCACGGTCTGCGGGGAGCGCCGCCATCGTCCGCATCTCGCTCGTCGCATCGATCGATCCGCCGGACCACGTACTCCGTGGGATCGTCGACGCGACAGCCGACGGGCCGGTCTGGTTCGACGACGAGTTCCGCCAGCCGGCGATGGGTCGCGACGTCGCGATCGGGATCTGGCGGGTCGCCATGGTCGACCCGTTGCGGCGTGGCGGTGTCTGGCACCTCCCCGGCCCCGACCGGTTGTCTCGCCACGAGATCGCTCGCCGGCTCTGCACCGCCGCGGGGATCGATGCCGCCCGAGCGATCCGGGGATCGACCCCGCCGGACAGCCGTCGCCCGAGGGATCTCGTGCTCTCGAGCGGCCGGGCCATGCGCGAGATCGATTGGGGTCCGCCGGCGATCGGTTGACCCGCCGGGCATCGCGGGTCTTCGCGCTGGCGTGCCCGGTGGCGCGCAACGCCGGCCTGGCAGGATGCGCCCCATGACCGAACGCATGGAAGTCCAACGCGCCATCGCCGCCGACGCGGCCACGATCTTCTCGATCGTCTCGTCGCCTGACGGCCATGTCGCCATCGATGCCAGCGGGATGCTGATGTCGTCGAGCGGTGACCCGGCCCGGGCGGCGGGCGACACGTTCACGATCCACATGGACCGTGAGGCCCTCAACGACTACCCACTCGGCCTGTACGACGTCGAGGTGCACATCACGGCGTTCGAGCAGGATCGTGAGGTCGCCTGGACCATCAAGGGCCAGATCAAGCCGCAGATCGGGCACGTCTACGGCTACCGGCTCGAGCCGATCGAAGGCGGCACGCTGGTCACGTCGTACTACGACTGGTCGGACATCGATCCGCAGTGGAAGGAAGCGGCGATCTTCCCCGTCATCCCGGAGAGCGCGCTGCGAGCGACGCTCGGGATCCTTGCCCGCACCGCGGCGCCGGGCCAGCCTCGACCGGAGCTCCCCAGCAGCGAACGTCCCGGCGCGGAGAGCTGACCCGAGCGGCTCACGTCGCCGGCGGTCGATGGGCGCTGAGGACGACGAACTGCGGGTTCGACGCGACCGTGTCGACGGATCCGAAGACCCGTTTCACGGCCACGTGGTGCGGGAGATGACGATTGCCGACCACACGCAGCTCGCCGCCGGGATGCAGCACGCGACGAGCCTCGACGAACATCCGCCGAGCGACCGCCGTGGTGCGGGCACCACCTGCGTGGAACGGCGGATTGACGACCACGAGGTCGACCGACTGGTCAGCCACCCCGTCGAGGACGTCCGTGAGGAGGAACCTGGCGTTGTCCGTCACCCTGCCCACCGTCCGCCGGGCCGATGCAATCGCCTGGTGCGACTCGTCACAGCACACGACGCCGACGTTCGGGTTCCGCGACGCCATCGACGCGCCGACCACGCCGGTGCCGCACCCGAGATCGACCGCGGTGTCGACTGCGGCGAGGTCCGGCAGATGTTCCAGCAGGAAGCGGGTCCCCGCGTCGAGACCGGTCGCCGAGAACACGTTGGGCATACCGGTGACCCGGAGACCCGTCGGGCCAGACCACTCGAATCGCACCGGTGACGGATCCGAACCCGTCTCCAGGGCCGGATCGAACTCCGGGAGCAACAGCCTCGCCTTCTTCCTGGCACGGCTCGTCGTCGTCGGCCCCAGGTTCGTCTCGAACGCCTCGATCGTCGAGCGGTGCACGGACCGGGTCATCCCTGCGCCGACGACCACGGCGCCGGGTGCGAGCCGCGGCCGGAGCCGACGCAGGAGGTCGTCGAGATGCGACTTCGCTCTCGGGACCTTCACGAGCGCCCAATCGAATGTCCCCACCGGCACCTCGGTGCTGGCAACCAGCTCGACACACTCGGCGGGAAGCCCGTTGCGCTCGATGTTGTCGGCCATGGCCAGGGCCGTGACGTGCGAATCGGTCCATGCCACGAGCGGGCTGTTCGACCCGGCCAGGGCGACGGTGAGCGCGCCGGACGCGTCGTCGACCACGATCCACCGACCATCCACCAGACCGCGCGCAGCGAGGTCGTGCAGCACGTATTCATCGGCGGCGTCCCATGCTCGCAGCGGCTCCGACCCCGTGTGGCGGTACCGACGCAGCGAGAATGTCCCCTGCGGGACGACGAGGGCCTCGTCCATCGGTCCGTCGGCCATCGCCGTGGATCCTGCCAGAAGCGGTGGCGATCCGAGGCCCCGTCCGTACCCGCCGGTACGGTGGCGTGACCGCCCGACATGGAGGAACGAGCCCAGTGAGCGATCCGACGCAGCCGAACGAACCCGCCCGACCGGTCGACCCGACCCAGCAGATGCCGACCGCGGCGGCGTCGACTCCGCCGCCTCAGACCACGACCACCAGGACCACCACGCCGCCGGGCCCGCCCCCCGACACCGGTGGCTTGTCCGGTGGCGCCGTGGCCGCCATCGCGATCGGTGCGGCGGCGCTCGCACTGTTGATCGGGTTCCTCGTCTGGGGTCAGGACGACGACGACAGCGGAGATCTCGCGTCCGACACGTCGACGTCGGCGCCGGAGGACAGCGCACCGGACGACACGACTGCAGAAGACACCGGCGAGGTCGACGACCTCCAGGCACAGGTCGACGACCTCGAGTCGCAGCTCGACGGCGTCACCACTGAGCGGGATGACCTCCAATCGCAGCTCGACGACATCGCCGAGGGGATGACGGAGCTCGAGGACCTCGAGGGGACGTCGATCGACGAGGTCCGCGACCTCGCGAGCGCCAACGGCTGGGAGCTCGTCGAAGTGGAACCTGACGGCGCAGACGAGGCCGAGACCGACGTCGTGCTCTCCCAGACGCCGAGTCCGGGCTCCACCATGATCGACGGGTCCGTGCTCGTCGTCGAGGTCGTCCCGAGCTGACCACCACGAGTTGCTGGAACTAGCTGGAGGCGTTGGTCCAGAGGTAGTCGTTGGCACTGCCGGCCGCGTACCAGATGATGTCGGTCAGACCGTCGCCGTTGAAGTCCCCGACCACCGGCACATACGTCCCGTTGATCGTGGTCGGCGTCGACGTGAACCCACCGACGCCGTCGTTGGTCCAGAAGTAGTCGCCTGCGGCGCCGGGTGCGTACCAGAGGATGTCACTGAGCGCATCGTCATTGAGGAAGCCGACCACCGGCACATACGTTCCATTGATCGTGGTCGGCGTCGACGTGAACCCACCCGACGCCTTCCCGGTCCACAAATAGTCACCGGCCGAACCCGGCGCATACCAGAGAATGTCACTCAGCCCATCACCATTGAAGAACCCGACCACCGGCACATACGTCCCATTGATCGTGGTCGGCGTCGACGTGAACCCACCCGACGCCTTCCCGGTCCACAAATAGTCACCGGCCGAACCCGGCGCATACCAGAGGATGTCACTCCGATCATCGCCATTGAAGTCCCCGACCACCGGCTCATACGTGCCGTTGATCGTCAGCGGCGAGGAGTCGAAGACCGGACGACCGTCTCCCGGGTCAGGGCCCGTCGGACGGGGTCGGATCTCGATGGCGATCGCTGCCCAGTCGACTGCACCGGACATGGAGCCGGCGACCGTCACCGAACCCGGATTCTGCGTCGGTCGATCGGCGACCGCCACGTTGGCGGCGCTCCCGGGAATTCCTTGGCTGCGTTCGATCTTCTCGGTGAACCCGCCGCCAGCGGCATGCGTGGCGTTGCGGGTCGCGACCGAGACCGCGACGAGGGACGAAGTCGACGCCGAGGGGAGTCCGAAGGAGTAGGACGCCGCATCGACTCCACCGCTACAGCCACCGGACACGCCGTTGCTGTTGGCCCGGGCGACCGATCCGATCGGGGTCGCGAGATCGACACCGGAGTATTCGGCGACCACGATCACCGCGTTGGACGGCGTGGCGGCGAACGATGCGGTCACCGGCGACGACGACGATGCGTTCTTCGACACGAAGACTGACGTTCCGGTCTGCGACCGTCCAGCGCACTGCTGGGCCACCGCTGACCACGACCCACCGAGACCCGCGATCCCGGTGACGGAAGCGTGGTTCTTGGCGCTGATGTAGGCGACGTACAGCCGGTCGGACACGAAGGGCACCGGCACGTCGGTGGACACCGCTGGCGTCGCCGTCGATCCGCCGTCGGTCAAGGACTCGAGCGCGACCTGCGCGACTCCTGCCGGGACTCCGTCGCCGCTGAGCGGAACGGTCACCTGCGACTCACCAGGGTCATTGGACCTGATCGTCAGACGGGCCGAGTACGAGCGCTGTGCGGTCGGTGAGAACTCGAGGTCGACCTCGACGGCGGCACCGGGCTGCACCGTGAAGCCTCCGCCACCGGAGATGAGTTCGAACGACGAGGCATCCGTGCCGCCGAGGGTGATCGATGACACCGTGAGCGCGACATCACCGACGTTGGACACCGACAGCGAACCCGCTGCCGTGGTGTTCGTCTGAACCGGACCGAACGAGAACGACGACGGCGCCACGAAGATGTCCGGGTCGGTGCCCACGGTGGCAGCCGGAACCCTGAACTCGTAGAGGAACCCGTCGCGAGGCTCGCTCGCGTCGATACCTCGATCGACGGCCCAGAGGCTGCGACCCGACCCGGTGCTGCTCGGTGCCCATGTCGCGCCGGCGAGATGGAATGGGTCGGCGGCGGCGAGATCGATGAACCGTTCGAGGGTCCCGTCGATCGCGTACTCACCGGCGAGCGACCCGCGGTAATCGACCACCGCGAGCGTGTCGGTCACGCTGTCGTAGGCCACGCCCTCGGGATCACGGATCCCGTCCAGCGACGTGTCGAAGCTCGTGATGACATCATCACCACCACCATCGAAGCGGCCATTGGGACCGGGTCTGATGGTCCAGATCTCGGCGTTCGATCCGTCCGCGACGTGCAGCCAGCCCCGGCGGCTGTCATAGGCGATGCCCTCCGGGTCCAACAGACCGAACGGGATCGTGTCGAATCGCTTGACGAAGGTGTCGTCAGCGGTTCCCGGTATCTTGTCGGCGCCGACCAGCACCTCGTTCACGACCCGACGGTTGTCGTCGGTGACGAAGTAGCGGTCGTTGGCTGCGTCGTACGCGATGCCGGTCGGCTCGTTCGAGAACAACCCCACCGTCGTTCCCGTGTTCGTCACCGCCGCCGGGTTGGTCGGCGTGAGCTGCCACAAGTTCGTGCCCGCATAGTACGGATACTCATTCACCTCAGAATCCGCCATCACCAGCCGGTTCGTACCAGGCATCCACGTCAACCCCGCCGAATCCGGGCTCGGCGGCGAGATCGCATTGCCCGTGTCCACCGTCTGGACCACCGTCGCCACATCGGTGTCGACCACGGCAGCCGCAGCCACCGTCCCCGCCGCCTCCGTGGTCAACTCCACCACCGCCGGTCTCGAACCAGCCTCGGACGCCAACCCATCGACCACATACACACTCAACGCGTCGGGAGCATCGGTCTGATCACCACTGGGCGCGACCGCGAGATCCCGCAACTCGCCCACACCCGCCGCCCCCACATCGAGAACCCGATCCACCTCGAACGACGCATCGAGCACCACCACCCGCGAACCCACCGGATCGCCGACGAACACCGAACCATCACCAGCCGAATCCACACCCGCCGCCGGCCCCTCCAACACCCCACCGAGATCCACGACCCGATCACCACCAGGCCCCGAAACACGCAACTCCACACCCGACACCACATACGAGGACCCGTCCTCGCCCACCGCCCGATGATCATCCAGCGCCGACACGTCATCACGCGAAGAACCCAGCGCGACCTCGGCCACCGACACATCCCGCGCCGACCCCGGATCGGCCGCATCGACCACCGACAACACCAACCCGTCCGCCGACACCGACACCGCCACCGGCTCGTCGATACCGACCTCATCGAGCTCCAACGTCCGAACCAGATCCACCTCGACCACCGGCGGCACCTCGACCGCACCCACCGGAACCGACGGCACCAACACCATCACCACCGCAGAGAACAACCCCGCAACCACACCAACCATCGCCGACCGCCGTAGTGCCATCTGTCCATCCCACTTCCGGGTCCGCGCCTGCGGCTGGACCATCGATTCGTGCGCCACCAGTGCCAACGAGCCCTGCTCTCGCGGCCCGATCAACTCGTTGTGTGCACGAGCGTGGTTCCCGGCAGAACCCCATGTCAACGCGCCAACGGACCTTGACCGACAAAATGCCGTCGTGGTCAGGCCGGAGCGGCGATCTCACGACCGACACGCTCCGATTCGCGCTGAACCACTACGTTCCGTGAGCACCATCACCGCGATGAGCGCGACAGACTGAGCCCGTGATGACGGCAGTTCTCCGCTCCCCCGGCGCTGACATACTCACCCCGTGCCCGGCGACGACCGTCTCGAACACGAAGCACCAGACGTGAGCGAGCCGCGGCGAGCGCAGACGACGGACGACCCGGCGGCGGCCAACGGTGACCCGGATCGGCGCGACCATCGCTCCCTTCTCGACCGAGCAGGGGTGATCGGTGCCGACTCGATTGCCCCGAACGACCCGGGCAACCCGTTCATCCCCGCCCCGACACCGACATCCTCGGGGTCAGCAGCTGACGAGCCCGATGCCGACGCCTGGGCAGCGTCGGGCGTCCCGGATCACGAGATCGACCCGTGGAAGCTCGTGGGGGCGACACCGACCACGGCGGCCACGCTGCGGCGGCTCGGCGCCGATC
>JBBKVY010000267.1:0-15031 GCA_037968675.1 Acidimicrobiales bacterium
CGCGTCCAGGGTACAACCGCTTCTGACCCGGCCGGCGGGTCGCGACCCCCGGCGGGTCGCGACCCCGGCCCGCCGGCGGCGTCTTCGCTTCGATGCTGGTGCTACCTCTACTGGATCTCGACGCCGAGAGTCTTGTAGGCGGGGAGGCGTTTGGCGTGCATGCGGGCGAGGACGGGGATCTCGGAGCCACGCCGCGACATGAACTCCTGGACCGGCCGACGCTTCGTTCGAAAGCCAACCCGAACACGCCGAGCAGCAGGAACTTCAAGAGCCAGCCAGCCCGTTACCCGTGACACGACGAGCGCCGGCTCAGCGTCGCCCTCGATCCTCCATCAGACACATAGGAGCATCGCCCTCGAAGAGCTAGACAGGATCTGGCGCCAGCAGGGCGCACGCCTCCGTTGGGTCGACGAAGAAGCCCGGATGCGGTCCGGCGATCCGGATATCGACCTCTTCCACGAAGACTCCACCGGGGACACCGTCGCCCAGCGTGTCGAACACGACGGTTTGTTTGACGGCTCCCCGGTCCCGGAGCAGGAGGTCACCATCCATGTCCCGCACCACGAACGGCTGACCGGCTTCCACGGAGGAGAACTCGAACAGAGTCCCGCCCACGGGCACAGCCTTCGTCTCTTGGAACAACCCGTTGCCCGAGATGGTGAAGGACTTCCCGTTGGCCGAGTGTGTCTCTGTGAACCAGAACTTGTCGTGGAGGAAGAACGCCGAGTCGAGCTTGCCCTTGCCAGCTCGAATGGATGTGACGCCGTGGAACGTCACACCGACCTCGACGTCGAAGCCACAGAAGTCGTACGAGAAGCTGTCGGTCCCCTCATACCTGTCTCGCTCCACGATCGTTGCGCCCGCCGATGCCGGAAGGACCAATGTCACCAGCAGACAGATCGCTGCCGCTGCACCGAACATCGTCCTGAAACTGTGAGCAGTGTCGCTCGCGCGCACAAACTCACCTCCTCTCAGTTTGTGGACACACCCGTCAGTGTCCGACCGGTACCAATGTCCGCCTCCCAGCGTCCAATGACAAAGGTGTTCGCCACACATTGACATCACCCGCATCCAGACAGAGCTCACGCCTACTGCCGGCTCGCGGCGGCCTCTCGGCGGACCACTTCGAAGGCTGCGGTGCCGGCGAGCCAGGACTGGACGATGCGCTGGGAGTGTCGCTTCTGGATGGCCGCAGGCACGAACACGTTCGCGTCCAGGACGACTCTCATCTACGACCGGGACTGTTCGAGCCTGCGATCCGATGACTCCGCGATACTTGGCCGGGTGGGAGCGGAGGAACGCGTGCCGGTGGTTCGGCTGCTCGGGCCCGTGCAGTTCGTGGGACCCGACGGTGGCGTGACCGACCTCCCGAGTGCCAGCCAACGTCGGTTGCTTGCCGTGTTGGCCCTGCACGCGCCCCGATCGGTCCGGTCCGGCTTCCTGTGTCAGGTGCTCGACATCACCCCCGGCGCGCTGCGCACCTCGATCGCCCGACTGCGCCGCAACGTCGGCGATGACCTGCTGCGCACAGCGGTCGGCGGCTATCGCTTGGTCGCGGACGTCGATGCTGCGCTTGCCTGCGAGGAACTCGAGCACGGAGCAGACAATCGAGATCGGATCTCCACGGCGTTGGAGCGCTGGCGCGGGCCAGCGTTGGGGGAGTTCCGCGACGAAGCGTGGGCCGTCGGCGACGCGGCCCGACTCGAGGAGGTTCGAGCGAACGCCATCGAAGATCTGGCCGAGCTCTGGTTGACGGGCGGGGAGCCCGAGCGCGCCATCCAAGCCCTCGATGTGCAGGTCGTCGAGCAGCCGTTGCGGGGTCGGGCGCAGGGCTTGCTCATGCGGGCCCTGGCCTGCGCCGGCCGGCAGGCCGAAGCGCTGCGTGTCTTCCAGGCGCACCGCGACCACCTCGCCGACGCGGTCGGGCTCGAGCCCGGCGAGGAGCTACGTGCCATCGAGCAGCGGATCGCCACCGGGTGGCACGGCGTCGACGAAGCGGAGATCCACGGTGACCGGGCTCGGCGCTCGACTGACCAACGAACCGTCGTCCTCGACGATGCGATCCGGTCGGCCGCCGTCGGTGTCGGGCGATGCTCGGCGATCGACCTCCTCACCACTGCCGCCGAGCGGACGGCCGTCGAGGGTGTCGGCGTCGTCCTGGTCTCGGGTGAGGTGGGCATCGGCAAGACGACCCTGTTGGCCGACTTCGCGCGGGGGGTCGCCGATCCTCGCGGGTGGGACGTCTACTACGGCCGGTGCGACGAGCTCATCAGCGCCCCGTTCCAGCCGCTGGAGCTGATCGTCGGGCGCATCGTCGATCAATTGTCCGACAACGAGTTGCACGCCCACGCGGCGCGTCACGGCGGCGATCTCCTCCGCATGCTGCCGGATCGTGCTTCACGGATCCCCGCGCCACCCGCCGCGGCCGGTGACGACCGAACGGCTCGCCACCTCCTGTTCGACGCGATCGTCGACGTGGTGTCACGGGCCGCACGGCGGGGCCCGACGGTGATCGCGGTCGACGACCTGCAATGGGCGGAACCAACCGTCGTGCACCTGCTCCGTCACCTGGTCCGCCACCTGGGTCCGTCACCCGTGCTGTTCGTGCCGACCATGCGAGACACTGCCGACGAGGTCGAGGATCACGTGCGAGAAGCGCTCGCCGACTGGGCCCGCGGGCACATCGATCGCATCGTCCTGGACGGTCTCGATCGTGACGACCTCGCGGAGCTGGTGCGGGTTCGCATCCCGGCGGCGGTGGAGCGCGACGTCGATGCGGTCGCCGATGCGCTGGGCGAGCAGACCGCAGGCAACGCCCTCCTCGCCGACAACCTGCTCGAGCACTGGGACCGGTCGGGTCGACTCGTGTTGGCCGACGCCGCCGTCCGCGTGGCGAATCCCGTCGACTTCTTGGTGCCACCCAGCTTGCGAGACCTCGTCTGGCACCGCATCTCGGCGCTCGGCGATGGTGCGATCGCGACGCTCACCGCCGCAGCGACGCTCGGCATCGAATTCGACGAACGAGTGTTGGCGGCCATGCCCGAGATCGAGGCTGCGACGTTGCCCTCGATCCTCGACCGCGCCGTGATGGCGGGCGTGCTCGCCGACAACGCATCGACGCCCTATTCGCTGCGCTTCACCCACGCGCTGGTGGCCCAAGCGCTCGAGTCAGACCTCCAACCGAGAGCGCGACGGCGTCTGCATGCCGCAGCGTTCGCTGCGTTGCTCGAGACCGGCGCTGCGGCAACGCCCGATCTCGCACCCCGTCTCGCCCACCACGCACGGATGGGCGGCATGCGAGACGACGCACTCCGGTGGGCCGTCGCAGCAGGCGATGCCGCGCTCGCCGACCTGGCGCCGGACGAAGCAGTTCGGTGGTTCGAGACGTCGCTCGAGGACGCGGCGTCGCTCGGACGGTCAGACGAGATCCGCGCCGGCTTGCTGGTCCGCCTCGGCGAGGCCAGGTCGCTCGCCGGCGCCCCCAACGCCCTCGACACCGTCGTCGAGGGCGCGAAGCTCGCGATGGAGACCGGCGCGTCGGACACGTTGGTTCGCGCCGCGCTGGCCATCGATCGCGGCACGATCAAGGTCGGTCTGCCAGCCCGCCAGCAACTCGACATCGTCGAGGCCGCCCTCGCCGCGAGCACGGATGCCGACGTTGCGACCCGGGCCCGACTGACTGCGCTCGTCGCGCAGCGGCTCGGCCGCACCGACGAAGCCGATCGACGGAGCGCGGTCGCTCACGAGGCCCTCGAACTCGCGCGGTCCGTCGCGGACGGGAGCGTGTTCGCCGAGGTCGCAGCGCACGTGCTCCAGGCGCTCTGGGCCCCCGGCAGCGCGTCGGTCCGAGCGACGCTGGCCAGAGATGCGGTCGCCGCGGTCCACGAGGTCGAGGACCCAGACCTCGTGGCCGTCGTGCACTTCGCCGCGTACTGCGCTGCCGTGTGCGCCGGCGAGGCTTCTGATGCGGCGGCGTCGCTGCAGCGAATGCACGACGTCGCCGCGGAGCTGCGCGATCCGCAGATCCGCTGGGCGATCGGTGTGCTCGACGCGTTCGTGGCGACCATGGAGGGCTCGTTCGCCGCCGCCGAGCGAATCGTGGCCGAGACCGTCGAGCTGGGCGTCGAGATCGGCGTGGAGGAGGCGATCGGTTGCTTCGCCGCTCAGAGCTTCGCCCTCGGCACCTTCGCCGGTCGCCATGCAGAGCTTCTGCCGTTCGTGGAACAGGGCGTCGAATCGGTGGCCACGGCCGCGACCGCATTTCGTGTCGGCCACGCGATCGTCAGCTGCGAGGTCGGTCGGCCTGAGGTCGCCGCCGATCTGCTCCACGCCGCGATGCGCGGCGAGATCGAGCCCACGGCCGACGACTTCGTGCGGTCGACAGAGCTGATCGGCTTCGCCGTCCTCGCGCTCGAACTGGAGGACGTCGAGGCCGCCGAATGGCTGCACCCCCAGGTCGTGCCACTGGCCGAGGAGGTGTCGTTCAACTCGGTGACCTCGCAGGGACCGATCGCCGCGTATGCCGGCAAGCTGGCCTCGCTCCTGGGCGACACGGCCCAGGCCGAGCGATTCCTGCTCGATGCCCTCACCACCACCGAGGCCTTCGGATGGCAGTACCACCGCGCCACCACCCTGCTCGCGCTGGCGCAGAACCGCTTCCGCGCCGACGGCCGCCTCGATGACGAGGGCAAGGCGTGGTTGGCGGACGCGGAAGCCCTGTGCGACGCCCACGGGATCGCCAGTTGGGCGGAGCGAGCCGCCGCGCTACGAGCACGCGTCGCCGCCTGACGCAGGCCTTCCGCAGGTGATGCGCGAGTGACGCGCCACGGGTCGCACGCTGTGCTCCTCAATCCGACACCACACGGGGGAATCCATGCAGATCATCGCCACCCACGACGTCGCCGACGTCCAGCACTGGTTCGACTCGTCCAAGCGGGCCGAGTTCTTCGGACCGCGAGGCATCCAGGCCACCGCGTTCCGGGATCCCGCCGGGGACACCAAGACGTGCGCCGTCCTCATCGAGACACCGGACATGGAGACCCTCCAGAAGGCGCTCGCCGATCCGGAGGCCGCTGCGGCCGAGGCCCACGACGGCGTCGACCCGAGCACGATCCAGCTGTTCGTCGCCGAGTAGGAGACCCGACATCATGACGTACCTCATCACCCACTTCTTCGAGGGCGGTACCCAGGCGCAGTACGACGCCATCATCGCCGAAGCCCATCCCGCTGACGGTTCGTTGCCCGAAGGGCAGCTCCACCACTTCGCGGGACCGACCGCAGGCGGGTTCCTCGTGGTCGCCCTGTGGGAGACCAAGGAACAGAACGACGCGTTCCAGAAGAAGCTGTTCCCCGTGATCGGCGCCCTGGAGAATCCGCCCCCGCCCCCGGAGGAACGCACCGCCGAGGTCACGAACCAGGTGAGTGCCTGATCATGTGGGCACAGCTGATCTCGATGCGACTGAAGGCGGACTCGGAGGACGAGCTCACCGGGGTCATGGATGCACTCGACGCCGTCGAACAGCCGGGTTCGGGCCTGCTCCGTTCACTCACGATGACCGAACGGGAGGACCCGAGACAGGTGCACGTCCTCGTTGTCTTCGAGTCCGAGGAGCAGGCCCGGGCACGCGAGGACGATCCGCGCCGTCAGGATGCGCTCGTCCCTGTACGCGAGAAGATGGCGGAGATCTTCGAGCGTCCGCCGACCTTCACCGACCTGACCGTCGTCGTCGAACGGGCGTACTGACGATGACCACGGTCCGACCCGCGACGAAGGCAGACCAGGCCACTGTGACCGACACGCTGGCCGACGCGTTCTCCCACGATCCGATGTTCCAGTGGGTCGCCGGCGTCGATGCTGACGTGTCGATCGAGCCGAAGTTGCAGCGCTTCTTCGGAGCGATGGTCAAGCTCGTGTTGGCAGGTGACGACCACCTCGCCTTCACGACCGATGACGGCACGGGCGCGGCGGTCTGGTTCGCACCGAATCAGTGGAAGATGTCGGGGGCCGACACGCTCCGGGTGCTGCCGGCGATGCTGCGCGCGTTCGCCAGCCGGACGCCGCGCATGATCGGCGCGTTCAACGCTGTCGAGAAGCAGCACCCGACTGCGGAGCACTACTTCCTCGAAGCCATCGGAACGAGGGAGACCGTGCAGGGCAAGGGCGTCGGCTCGGCGCTCATCACGTCAATGCTGGAGCGCTGCGACGCGGAGGGAATGCCGGCCTACCTCGAGAGCTCGAACGTCCGGAACGTGCCCTTCTACGCCCGTCACGGCTTCGAGGTGACCGGCGAGATCGAGGTCGGGAAGGGCGCCCCGGTGGTCACCGCCATGTGGCGCCAGCCCCGCTGAGTCATCTCGCACCCGAGGGACACGACACGAGAGAGCAGAGGAATGCCGCATGTTGCAGGACGAGGTGACCAGGACGATCGCCGCCACACCGGAGACGGTGTGGTCGTTGGTGGCCGACGTGACCCGCACGGACCAGTGGAGTCCGGTGATCGAGCGATGCGAGTGGATCGGTGACGCATCGGGACCTGCGGTCGGCGCCCGATTCGTCGGCCACAACCGCCAGAACGGCGCTCGTTGGTCCCGCGAGTGCAAGATCACCGCGAGCGACCCCGGTCGAGAGCTGGCATTCGAGACGTACTTCCGTGGCGCGCCGTCGACCCGCTGGCGCTACCGGTTCGAGCCGTCCGACGCAGGGACCACCGTGACCGAGTCCTACGAGGTCGTCGCCATGCCGCGGTGGGTGCGGGCGATGCGGCGCATCCCGGGGATGATCGAGCGATCTCGCCGCGACGCTCGGAGGGGGATGGAGCTCACCCTCGAGCGGATCGGCACGATCGCGGAGACCGGATCGTGAGTCGGGGTGGGCTGGTTGCTCCAGCCCTCGCCTACACGGTCTCAGCGAAGAAGATCCCGTTCTTCGTCGAGTCGATGACCTCGACCTGGTCCGTGCTGCTCCCGGGAGCCGACGATTCCCACGCCAGCGTTGCTATCTGGCAAGGGATGGTCGCGAGCGAGGCGCCGGCCCAGGACGGCGGCTTGTCGTAGATGTCGGGGTCGAAGTCTTGATCGTCGAACCCGGCCGGGGTTGCGCTCAACGCAGGGTCCGCCAGATCGAGCCTGCCCGATCTGAAGAGGTCCTCGGCGAGGGTGACGTATCTCGTCAGTCGCCGAGACGCTTGAGGAGCTCCTTGTCGCGTTCGATCAGACGTTTGGCGCGGGAGGTGACGTCGGAGCGGACGCGCTTGATCTCGACCGTGAGTGAGTTCCGCCCGAACGCGCCACCGAATGTGGTCTTTGTGTGGTCTGCGCTGGATGGGACGAGACGTGCGAGTTCGTCACGCCCCGGTCCGACGGCCACCACCGCAGTACGGGTTGCCACGCAGCGACGGACCGGCTCGCGTGTCAGATCTCGCCGCCAAGGAGGTCATCGAGATCCTGCTTGTCGGCCAAGAGGCGGATCACATCGAGATGGTCCGCGCGCTCGATGTAGAACCACCCGCACGGAAAGCCCTCGACACCGACGCGGCGCAGGCCCGGGATGCCGATGCGTTCCCCCACGAGGGGTGACCCGATGCCCGGCATGTCCTCGACAGACCGGACGGCTCCGATCGCTGCGGTGAAGAACCGGTCTGCGAGATCGGCCCCCTCAGCGGTCGCGTAGTAGCGGGTCCGCTCGACCAGATCCTGCTCAGCCAACGGCCGGGTCCTCGCCGGCTTCACTCCCCCGGACCGACGGCGAGATCACGCAACTTGACGACACGTCGATCGTCGAGCAGCCGGCCCTCACCAGACTCGATCCCATCGGCGACCAGTGACCGGAAACGAAGGGCAGCCTGCTCGCGGCGGTCTTGTCGAATCAGGTCCCGCAGGTACTCGCTCGTGTTCCCGTACTCCCCCGACTGCACCCGCTCGTCCACATAGCCGCGCAGCTCCTCGGGGATGGCAAAGCTCATCGTGTTCCGGCTCACGTCCACCACCCTGACTCCACTATCAACAGTTGTCAACAGCAGAGTGCGTCGACAATGTCGGTACGCCGGGACCGACACGAGGCGCCGCGTATGCGCCATTCGATCTTCCTACGGTCGAGGACGCGATTAGGTGGCAGGCGATAGGTGCGCCCTCGACCGGCACGTTCGGGGCGGCCCGAACGTGAGAAGGACTTCGGGCCCGAACCGGAAGAGCGCAAGAAGCATCGGCCCCGGTCGTGGATGGAGGCCATGTCGGCTGAACTCGCCTCGTCGCTCCGATATTGTCGTGGTCGGGTACGTGTGGTCGATCTGATTGGCCAGAAAGCGAGGCGTCGCATGGCTGAGGATGCCCAGGTTGGGATGAGCCCCTTGTAGTGGTCCAGCAGTTGTGTGGCCTGAACGTCTCCGTCATCGTGGCGGGGGCAGGAAAGGACCACAGATGTCTCGACGACGGCACACGCCGGAGCAGATCATCCGCAAGCTCGCCGAGGGCCACAAGTTGCTGGCCGGGGGCATGGACGTCGAGGAGGTGTGCCGCCAGTTCGGCATCGCCGAGTCGACGTGGGCGCGGTGGCTGTCCCAGTACGGGGGCTTGAAGGCCGATGACGCCAAGCGGTTGAAGGAGCTCGAGGGTGAGAACGCCCGGTTGAAGAAGCTCCTCGCCGAGGCCGAACTCGACAAGGCGATGCTCAAGGAGGTCGCAGAGGGAAACTTCTGACCCCGAACCGGAAGCGGGCTGCAGCCAGCATGCTGCAGTCCCGGTTCGGGGTGTCCGAACGACGAGCATGCAAGGTCGTGGGTCAACATCGGTCGACCCAGCGGCTCGAACCGCCGGTCCCGCCCGACGACGAGGCCGAGCAGCGCGACTTCCTCCGCAAGTTCGCGAAGCGTCGTCCCCGTTGGGGTTGGCGGCGCGCCGCGAAGGAGTTGCGAAAGGCCGGCTGGTCGGTGAACAACAAGCGGATCCGCCGGCTGTGGCGGGACGAGGGACTGCAAGTGCCCACGAAGACGAAGAAGAAGCGACTCACCGGGATCGGCGCCCACGTCGGCTCGATGTCGTTGATCGCGCCGAACGCCCTGTGGGCGCTCGACTTCCAGTTCGACCACACCATCGACCACCGCCAGGTGAAGATGCTCAACGTCATCGACGAGTTCACGAGGGAGTGCCTCGACATCCGCGTTGATCACTCCATCACCGCCGATGACGTCGTCGCCGTCCTCGACCGCCTCGCGATCGAGCGGGGACGGGCGCCGGCGTTCCTGCGCTTCGACAACGGACCCGAGTTCGTCGCCATCGTCGTCGCCGAGTGGTGCGCGGCCAACGGCACGGCGTGCGTGTTCATCGATCCGGGCTCGCCGTGGCAGAACGCCTGGATCGAATCGTTCAACAGCCGCCTCCGGGATGAGCTGTTGAACCTGTGGCAGTTCGACTCGCTACTCGAGGCCCAGGTGATCATCGGCGACTGGCGCATCGACTACAACAACAACCGACCCCACTCCGCCCACGGCGATCTCACCCCGAGCGAGTTCGCCCAGGCCTGGACCATCAACCACCAACACCAAGCAATCGCCGCATAGCCACTGGACCATTCATCGGGGCCCTCTCAAGGTCAACGAGTGGGAGTCGGTTGCTGACGCATGGGAGGCCAACCGCCTGCGGGTGTTCGACTTCTTCCGGACGGCGTCGGAGTGGTTGGTGGAGGCGATCAACCCACAAGCCGGGCAAGTCGTCCTCGAGGTCGCAGCCGGACCCGGAGAGACCGGCTTCCTGATCGCCGAAGCCGTTGGGCCGACAGGGCGGGTCATCTCCTCCGATCTGTCGCCGACGATGGTCGCAGCAGCTCGTCGTGGTGCGAAGGCACGCGGGCTCGCCAACGTCGAGTGCCGGGTGATAGATGCTCAGGAACTCGACCTCGGCAACGACGTCGTCGACGCCGCCATCTCCCGCCTGGGACTCATGCTCGTTCCCGACCCCGCAGCTGCGTTCCGCGAACTCCGGCGCGTCGTCCGCTTGGGTGGCACGGTGGCCTACACGGTGATCGGCGCACCGGACCAGAACGATTGGATGGCTCTGATGATGGGCGCGCTGATCAAGAACGGCCACCAGCCGGTGACCGGCAACCCGTTCGAGCTGGGCGGACCGTTCGGCCTCTCGTCTCCCGAGGTCAACGTCAAGATGCTGCGCGGCGCAGGGTTCGTCGACGTCCACATCGAGCAGATCTCGGGTGCCATGACCGTCATCGACGCCGACGACTACTGGGATACCCAGACCAGTCTGGCGGGCCCGGTCAAGGCGACGGTCGAGCAGCTGACCGACGACGAGCGAGCGACCGTGCGGGCGACCATCGCCGACATGCTTGCACCCTTCGAGACAAAAGGGGGCTTCGCATTGCCCTCCCAGCTCGTCGCCGTTCGAGCGTCTTAGCCCGACGTCTCGAGATCCGTGTGCTGGGCAGAAGCGGGCCATCGCAGCGTCCCCGAGGTGCCTGTAGGCCCGTAAAGATCAGGTGCCACCTAGACCATGCCTCGGAAGTCTCCTATCGCCGCTTCCGCGGCGGGTTCGCCGGCCGCGATTTCGGGACGGCGCCGGACGGCGATCAGGGACCCTTCGCCATCTCGGACAGAGTCGCGTACCCGGCGATCGGGATGGAGTTCGCGGCGGCGCGGACCGCCAGACCCTCGTGCGCCGAGGGACCGAGATGTTTCAGAAGCGGTGCCGGTTGCTTGACGTCAGCAGGTACCGCTCGACACGACGGGGCTGTCCGTCGAGCGAGGCGAACAGGCCATCGAAGCCCAACAACCGCTCACCACCGCCACGACCGACGCCGATACCGATACCGATACCGATACCGATGCCGACGACGATCCGGCAGCATGGCCGGCCGAACTGCCGGTGCCCCCGGGAGATCGCATCGTCGGTCTCGGCGACTCGGTGCTGTCGGGCGCCGCCCCCAGCATGTACGAACGCTTCCCCGGCATCTATCTCGACGCCACTCCGATCCGACAGTGGCGAGACGCTCCCGCGTTGGTGCAGCGCATGCTCGACGACGGCACGATGCGCGACGTCGTGATCCTCCAGTTCGGCACGAACGCCGGCCTCAAGAGCGACGAGTCGGTCGCCGCGCTGCGAGAAACGCTCGACCTGCTCGGGCCCGACCGAAGAGTCGTCCTGGTCACCGTCGTCGGCGTCAGCTACTGGGTCCCCGAGACCAACGCGACGCTCGAACAGACCAGCACCGAGCACCCGAACACGATCGTGGCCGACTGGAACGCCATCATCCGGGAGCGACCCGATCTGCTGCACAGGGACCGGACCCATCCCGATTTCGAGGGCATCGTGGTCTACGCGGACCTGATGGCTCGCTCGCTCGAAGAACTCGGCCCGGCCTGACCCGCGCTTCGGGCCCTTCGCGCAGGTCCTAGCTGTACTCGGCCGTGCACGATCAGACGGGCGTTACGGTGAGACACGAAGACCTCCTGGGTTTGTGAAGACGGCAATCTCCACAATGCCCCGGGGGTCTTCGCCTTCTCAGCTGTCTGTCACCAACGTCCCGGCCGAGTACACCTAGAGCGGCGTCAGGCGCGACGTCGATGGCCGAACCGAGAGCTGCGAGCGGTCAGGCGCAGGGGCTGCCCGGCGCCCCGAAGCTGCGTGAGCAGAGGCTGGTGGCCTCGACGCTCTTGAGGCTGAACCCCTCGCCGGAAGATTCGGGCTGGCCGAACACGTGAAGTCGGACGCCGCCCACTGAGTCGTCGGCCAGCCCGATGACGTCGTAGGTGACCTCGCCGAGGTCGGCGACCGTCGGTGCCACGACCACGATGATGTCGGACTCCAGGTCGGTCGACGCCTGCGAGTCGGCCACGATGCGGCCGAGGTCGAGCGTCGTCTCGGCGCGGGGCCTCGAACCGAGCTGCGAGATCAGCCGTGAGGTGATGTCGTCGGTGCTGCCGAGCCCGAGCAGGAAGGCACTGTTGGCCCAGCCGGTGGTGCCGTCGGTGTCGATCTCGTACCAGATCGACGTGTCGAGAAGCCGGTTGTTGCCGGTGGCATCGGCGGTCGCGATCGGCGCCAGCGTCGCCACGACGGCGTTCGACACACCAGGTGCGGACCGCACGTTCAGCTCGTCGTCGAAGGCCACCCCGACCACCGCGACGATTCCGGCGGCCTGCGGACCGAAGTCGGTGGGTTCGCCCGGAAGCACCGCAGGCGCCGTGGGTTCGGTGGACGACGAGCTGGAATTCGACGTCGTCGACGAGCTGCTGGTCGACGAGGGGTCGTCGCTGCCTGCCTCGTCGTCGTCCTCGCCACCGCAGGCGGCGAACGCCACCGCAGCGACGAGCACGATCGCTCCGAACCGACGAGCACGGGCGGCGGGCATGCATCCTCCTCACGGGTGCCGATCGCACCCTCGACGTGACCGTATCGAGCGCCTTCGCCGCTGACCCGGGACCTTGGACCCTTTTGGGACCGGCAACCGACACCTGCACGGTCACGACTGCTCAAGGCGCCGTTGTGATCGCACCAGGGTGTTCTCTATTCGAGCCCTGGAGGTGGCTGCGCGCCGCTCTGCCGTTCTGCTGGTCTTCGCCTTGGCCGTCGCGGCGTGTGGAGGCGGGGAGTCCGACGACGACGGTGCCCGCTGAGCCGCCCGCCGTTGGCAGAGGACAATGGCTCCTCAGTCCAGGACTGAGCAGGTATCGAGTCGCCCCCAGTCGTCGGCGATGTGCAGCACCTGAGTTCTGGAAGTCATTCGGTGGCCAACACCATCCATGGGCCGGTATCGACGATTCCCCGCGTCGACTAGGTGTGACGACCCGCCCGCGCCCAGGAGAGTGGTCTGAGCCCGTTTTCGGGCCTGTGGAAAACGTGCAGGTCAGGGGCCAAAACCGCCCGGGACCTGCACCTTCTTCTCGCATCAGCGGCGTCGAGCCCAAGGTCGGTGTACACCTCGACCAGCTCAGCAATCCTGCCTTAGTCAGCCGTGGAGAGGTCCTCGACAAGGATCTCTCCGTCGACGATCGACCGGTAGAACGCGATCTCGGCGGTCGACCCGAGTTCTCGACGGATCAGCCAGCCCGCTTCCGTTGCGACGATCGGCGTGGTGACCAGCGGCCCTGGGTGGGCACGAGCGCCTCAGGAAGCGGCCTCCAGATCCCGCGGGTGGGGACCTTCGCCTCTGGTGGGGTCGCGAGGCCTGGGCGATGGTGGTGAGAGGTTCCCGATGCTCGTGAGAGCGACGCGAAAATTCTGAAGTTCATCAAGGAGGACTTGTGATGTTCAACGTGGTCAAGAAGCCGATGGGTCTACTCGGGGTCTTCTTGCTCGTCGTCGGAATCGGCTACTTCGTCGGAGCAGGTGTGGCCTACAGCAAGGTCCAGGGCGGCTACGGCTCGCTCCAGGCTTTCAGCGAGGCGCAGAACGTCGAGCTCACCTACAACGACGACGGCCAACTCATCGACCGAGGCGAAGTCGAAGGTGCCCAGGCGATCCGGTCGCTCCTCGAAGACGACTGGGACTTCCCCGTCGTCGAAGGCGATCTCGATCCAGGCGATCCGCTCGTCAACACCGCCACCGAGTACATGTACCAGATGGCAACGATCTCGTATCACACGTTGCACGGCACCCAGACCGTTGTGCTGACCGAAGATGACCTCACCGGTGAGGACGGCACGACCGCTACCGAGTTCGACTGCAACGGCGAGACTGTTTCGGTTCCGGATCCCTTCCCTGCCGATGGCGTCACCTGCGAGTTTGAAGTCGACGGCCGCTACTGGACCGGATTCGACCGCGACGATCCGGTGCAGAGCAAGGCTCGAGACATGGCGTGGAGCGGCACTGCTCACGCACTCGTCGCCGAGCTTGGGGTCGGGGCGGCGACGCACAGCACCCTGCAGCTCGCCCTCGGCGTAGCAGCGCTGCTCGCCGGCTTGGGCGTGGTCTGCACCGCCATGGGTGTCGCCTTCATCTGGGACACCCGCAGGAAGGACATGATCAGCGACCCGGACACCGACCCGGCGCAGACCGTCTGACGGCAACGAATCGAGTCGGTTCCGATCGATCCCGACATCCCGAGGACGCGCCACCGGCGACAGAGTTCAGGGCGCTCCGAGCGGCATGAGGGGCGGCGCTGCAGTGCCCTCGTCCATCAAGACCACGTCGGGCTCGTGCGCCGCAGTTGCCTCGACCGCACTCGCCCCGTCGCTCGCCTCACCCACGACGTCGAGCCCCCGTATCGACCGTAGTAGGGCCACGAGGCCCCCACGGACGACCGGCTGATCGTCGACGACCACGATCCGGATCGCCTCGCCCCTGGTCACCGGCCCATTGTGCCCCCGTCGACGTCCTGGAGACCCGGGAAGAACCTCCCGACATCTTCCCCGCCTCTCGGGACGACCGCGGGGGCTTCAGCTCTGTGCCGGGGACACCGGACCACAGGATGCTGAAGCTCCATCAACGACCCGGAGGAAACAATGACGACCATCACCGCACCCACCACGAGAACGACACCAACCACATCGGTGCGGACGGGCCTCGCCCTGTCGGCCGCGCTCGGACAACATCCCGTTCCTCGTGCTCGACATCGACTGGGACGCAGACGAGCCACCGTTCGCGCTCCTGCTGCTGAACACCGCCATCGGGATGGTGTCGGTCGTCTGCGCCGCGATCGCCTGGAACACCGGCAACCGCCGCGCCATTCGCGACGAGACGATCCGGTCCGCCGACTACGGCACAGCCGTCGCGGCCCCGGCCAGGTCGAGCAGCGGCGTCGTCGCGTCGCTCACGTGCGCCTTCATGATCCATGCCGTTTGTGGAACAGGTAGTCGTTGTGGTCGAACCCGCCGAAGTACGCCACGTCCTCCTCACCAGGGAGCATCCTCCCGGATGCCCTCTGACCTGCTGTTTCTTGGTCGGGTGGGGGAGATTTGAACTCCCGACCTCTGCGTCCCGAACGAAGTTCAGCCGGACGACAGCGGACGTCAGCGAACCATCACGGCAGGTCAGCGCGGGTTTCCGGACGCGGGCGAACGAGCCCGGACGGCTGCGGACGCGCGAT
>JBBKVY010000268.1:0-31774 GCA_037968675.1 Acidimicrobiales bacterium
GAACAGTTGCTGTGCGACGCCGCCCTGGTCGCGACCTTGTTCGCCGGGCAGACCGAAGTGCTCGACGCCAACGACGCCGCCGAACGGTTCTCGAAACGACAACGCCGCGCCATCGCCGCCCGCGACCACCACTGCGTGTTCCCCGGCTGCACCCGCCAACCACGCCACTGCGACACCCACCACCTCGACGAACGAAACGCCGGCGGACCCACCACCGTGACCAACGGCTGTCTGCTCTGCCGCTTCCACCATCGACTCCTCCACCAACACCGCTGGAAACTCCGACGAGACTCCGACCGTTGGGTCGCCACCGACCCCCACGGCGTCGAGTGGAAGGGCAGACCCACCCAGCCTGCGGCCGCCTGACGGCCCGATGACCCGACCAGACCTCTGGCCGGGTCATCGACGCGCCCCGAGACGACATCCACGGCGTGGGAAGCTCGGTCGGTGCCGACATCGAGCATCCTCCGCCTCCGGCGGCCTTCGGAGGACGACCTCCAGGCCCTGGTCGACCGAATCGGAGAAGGCGAACTCAGCTACGACGAGGTCGGCGCCACCGTCGCCGCCGCTTCCGTCACTGCCACCGCCACCGCAGACGCGGTCATCGACGACCCGCTCCCCGACGGCTACCACCATCATCGATCACAAATCGAGCTCGGCACCGGCGACGAGATCTTCCAGCGAGCGCGGACAGCGCTCAGCCAGTTCGCCGCTCACCGAGGGTCGGGGATCGTCGTCTCGAGCAAGGCGCGGGTCGAGGAGGACGCAGTCGTCGCGGTCGCCGCGCCGCTTCCGATCGGGCATGCACTCGCCGTCTGCCGCATCGTCCGGGTGATCGACGAAGCGGGACGGTTCGGGTTCGCCTACGGCACGATCGCCGGGCACCACCCCGAGTCGGGCGAGGAGCTCTTCCTGATCGAGACCGCCGCCGACGACCGTGTCGACTTCCGCCTCGTGGCGTTCTCCAGGCCAGGCCACCCATTGACGAAGCTTGCCGGACCGATCGCACCGATCCTCCAGGAGCGAGCGAGCAAGCGCTACCTGCAGGCGATGCGCGCCGCCACGAACGTCAGTTGACCGACGGGTCCTCGGGAAACGGTGCGAACCGGCGAAGTGGTCCGTGCTGGCGGGCGAGCACCCGCCGCCAGAGCTCATCCGCCGTCTCGGCGAAGATGTCGTCGGCCTCGGCGTCGAGGACGAACCATCCCTCCATCGCCATCTCTGCTTCGAGCTGGCCGGCACTCCACCCGGAGTACCCGGCGAAGACTCGGAGGCCGGTCACGCCTCGGGGCGCGTCCAGTGGGTCGCCGTTCAGGTCGAGCACCCCAACGCCGTCACTCAATCCGGTCCACAGCGACGAGTCGGAGCCGTCGGCGCAGCGGCCGAGACAGATCGCCGCCTCGGGCGACACCGGACCGCCGGCGAAGACGATCTTCGGTTCGCTCACGTAGGGCGACCATGTCGGCACCACCGCGTGCACCGGCGTCTCGCTCGGACGGTTGAGCACCACGCCGAGGGAACCGTCGTCGCCATGCTCGATCAGGTATACGACCGTGCGGTGGAAGTTGGGGTCGGCGAGCGTCGGTTCGGCCACCAACAGCCGGCCCCGCAGGCTCGTCGTCGGACTCATGCCTCCGATTGTGACACCGGCGGCTCAGGCAGTCGGCGCGATGTCGAGACCGAACGCGGCCTCGAACCGTTCGAAGTACTCCTCGTCGGACTGTGCATCGCCGAGGCCGATCCAGTCGGCGTCGCTGACGCCGATCCGGCCGTCACCGAGCTCGTCCCCTCCGTAGGCGCACACGTAGCGCAGTCGATCGGAGCGATCGTCGATGGCCGACGCGATGACCGCAGCGACCTCGTCGGCGCCGATGCCCGCCTCGATGCCCGCCATGTAGAAGGCGAGCATGCGCCGGTATGCATCGGCATAGTCCGAGTCCTCGCGCAGGTCGGTGTGCTTGGCGAGCAGGGCAGTGCGCGTGACGCCGGGTTCGACCATCCGGACTCGGATGTCCCACGGCGCCAACTCCTGGGCAAGGTTCTCGGACAGGCACTCGACCGCCCACTTCGACGACGCGTAGATCGCCTGGGCCAAGGCCGCGACCCGGCCTGCGATCGACGAGATGTTGACGATCGTGCCCGAGCGCCGCTCGCGCATCGAGGGCAGCAGGGACTGCGTGCAGCGGATGATGCCGAAGTAGTTGACGTCGAACACCGCCTTCGCCTCATCGATGTCGACCTCCTCGACCACCGCGTTCATTCCGACGCCGGCGTTGTTGACCAGGACGTCGACGTGGCCCTCGGCGTCGAGGATCTGCGCCATGCCCGACGCCACGGAGTCGTCATCACTCACGTCGAGGGCAACCGCGTGCACGGTGGCGCCGAGCGACTCGGCCTTGGCGAGCAGCTTGTCGCCCTTCGCCAGGTCACGCATCGTCCCGTAGACGGTGTGCCCGGCGGCGGCGAGGTGGACGGCAGTGGCCCGGCCGATCCCCGAATTGGCTCCGGTGACGACCACGATCTTCGGTGACAGGACGCTCATGCGCGGGAGTCTGACATCCGTAGAGTCACGAGGTGCTCGAAGACGGGACCTACGACGCGCTGGTGTTCGACGCCGAAGCCGACGGCGAGGAGATCACGGTCGAGTTGACGATCCTCAGTGGCGAACACAAGGGCGCCGTCGTCTCACTCAGCACCGAGACATGGAACGGTGACGAGACCGATCTCCTCGGCATCCCGGCGACGATCACCGTCACCGCCGGGACGCCGTCGGTCGTGTTCGAGCCCTAGTCCCCCGGCTGGACCACGGCCCGGATCTGTGCGGCGACCGCGGCCGCATGTTCCTCGTCGTCGTACCTCGTGCGCGGCCAGAAGAATCCCTTCAGGCCATCCCCTTTGGTCCGCGGGACGATGTGGACATGGAGGTGCGGGACGCTCTGACTGACGGTGTTGTTCACCGCCACGAAGCTTCCCTGCGACCCCATCGCCTCGGGCATGGCGGCCGAGAGCAGTCGCGCCCGCTCGAACAGGGGCCCGACCGAGACGACCGGGAGGTCGGCCAGCGTCTCCACGTGTGCACGAGGGACGAGGAGCACATGACCGGGAAACAGGGGCCGCGTGTCGAGGAACCCGAGGGCGATGTCGTCGTCCCAGACGACGTGGGCATCGGCTTCGCCGGCGACGATCTCGCAGAAGACACAGCGCATGGCCGCATGGTGGCCGATGGCTGTGAGCATCCGCGCCCCGACCACGCGCAGGCGTCATGATCAATTGCAGTGCTCGACCGTGCAGTGGAGGCCGAATGACCCCGGATCCCACCCTCGTCACCGACGCGCCGGCACGCCCGGCGCCGAGCCTTCCGGATGCGACTGGACTCCCCGTGAGCCGTCGCACCCAGGTCGTGCTCGACACGTCGGCGCTCGTTGCCGACTCGGAGGGGGTGTTCGACGCCTATCCGGACGATGACCTGATCATCCCGCTCACGGTGATCGAAGAACTCGACGGTCTCAAGAAACGTCTCGACTCGGTCGGAGCCGCCGCCCGCGACGTGCTCCGTCGGATCGAGAAGGTCCGCGTCGACGCCGGCGGCGATCTCGAGACCCGCCAGGACCTTCCCAGCGGCGCCACCCTGCGGGTCGCGCTCAACGGCGTGCAGACCTCGCTCCTGCGCGAGCACGGCCTCGACCCCGACAAGCCGGACAACCGCATCATCGGCACCGCGCTCGGCCAGCGCCTCGACGAGGGACCGCACGTCCGACTCGTGTCCAACGACACCGGTATGCGGGTCAAGGCATCCACGTTCGGTCTCGACGCCGCCGAGCACGATCCACTCGACGTGCGCCACTGGGGTGACGACGACCGGGGATGGCGCGAATTCGACGTCGAGCCCTCGGTGGTCGACGCGCTCTATGCCGGGACCGCTGAACCGGTCGGCGCCGACGGCGTTCTCACCGACCTCCGCGTCAACGAGTTCGGCGTGCTCCACGCCGGAAGCCAGTCGGCACTGGTGCGGCGTCATGCCTGGGGACTCGGCCTCCTCCCCCCCGACCACCACGCGTGGGACCTACGGCCGCGCAACAAGGAGCAGCGGTTCGCGCTCGACCTGCTGCTCGACGACGACGTCAAGGTCGTCGCGCTCGACGGCCCTGCCGGTACCGGCAAGACGCTGACCGCGGTCGCCGCCGCGCTCCAACAGGTGGTCGAGGAGCGCCGTTATTCCCGCATCTGCGTCTACCGTCCCGTCGTGCCGGTCGGGAAGGCCGAGGTGGGCTATCTACCGGGCACGCTCGACGAGAAGCTCGACCCGTGGATGGCGGCGATCACCGACGCGGTCTACGCATTGACCGGCACCGACCACGGTGGCGACCGCAGTCGCGAGAGCGCCACCGAGGTGCTCGACCAGATCCGCGCCCGAGGCCAGCTCACGATGGAGTCGGTCACCCACCTCCGGGGCCGCACGCTGCACTCGAGCTTCGTGATCATCGACGAGTCGATGAACTTGTCGCCCCAAGTCGGCAAGACCATCCTCACCCGGATCGCCGCCGACTCCAAGGTCGTCTTCACCGGCGACACCAGCCAGATCGACGCCGCATTCCTCTCGGAACAGACCAACGCGCTCACCGCGCTCGTCACCGCGTTCACCGGCCAGGACTGCTTCGGCCACGTCCGGCTCCTGCGGGGAGAACGATCGCCACTGGCCGAGTTGGCTGCCCGACTGCTCTGAGCCGTGGTTCTTCGGACCCCCGGCGACCGGGCCGGCTGACCGACGGGGATCGGCCATCCGACCCGCCACCCGCAACGGTTCGTAGCATCAACACAGTGCGTGACGCGCCCCCCGACCCCGACGAACCGGCCATCGACGCCGATCGCCCGCGCATCCCCACGCCCGAGGAGGCCGCCGAGTACCGGCCGGCCCAGGATCTGTTCATCGCGTTCCTCGACACCGTGTCCGAGGCCACGCTCGGTCGGCCACTCCGTCCGCGTCTCAAGATCACGCCGGCGGGACTACTCCGCGGCGAGGTCGACCTCGTCAAGGTCGAGCTCCCCGCCTACGCGATCGCCGGGCTGGTCATCGACCGGTTCATCATCCGGGCCGAGCACGTCCGCATCGTCCCGGGCATCCCGCCGCTGCTCACCGCCGGCCCGGTCGGACTCCGAGCCGTCGTCTCCCAAGCCAACATCGACCGCTGGACCAAGGATCGCGGGCTCCCCATCCGGCTCCGCCTGACCGAGGACGGCGTGCTCACCACCACCGGCATCGGAGGCATCAAGGTCAGCGAGGTACTGACCGTTCCCGACATCAGCGGTGGCTTCCTCCGACTCCGTCCACAACGGGTGTCGCTGCTGGGCGTACCGGCGCCGATGGTCCGGTTCCTGCGCGGCTACCTCCCGCTCCCGCCACTTCCGAGGAATGCCGTGCTCGAGTCGGTGGACCCGGCCGACGGCGAGATCACCCTGACGCTGCGGATCGACGAGTTCAGCCAGTCGCTGACGCCCGACGTCACCAAGCGGCTCCGACAGCTCCTGAGCCTGCCCATCCCCGGCCTCTGACCCCTGCGGGTGATCGCGGCCGGCGGGCGGTGGATCCACCGTCGGGAGCCACGGGCTCCGTACGCTTGGCCCATGGGCAGATGACCAGGGGGCGACACGTGCGACGGACGCCGATCTACGGACTCGACATCGAAACCGACACCACCATCGACGGGCTCGATCCTGCGGTGTCGAGCATCGTCGCCGTGGCGTTGTCCACCGAGGTGGACGAGCTCTTCGAGGGACCCGAGGACGAGATCCTGTGGGCGCTCGACAAACGGCTGCAGGCGCTGCCGGCCGGGGTCATCGCCACCTGGAACGGTTCGGCCTTCGACCTGCCGTTCATCGCCGACCGATCGGCCCTGTGGCAGCTCCCGCTCGGGCTGGCCATCACGCCCGATCCCCGGATCCGCCATCGACACGAACCGCTCCCCGGCCACGACCACTGCTATCGGGCGGCCTGGTACGACCACGCACACCTCGATGCCTACCGCCTGTATCGCGACGACGTCGGACCGGCGCTGCGCATCTCGTGCTCGTTGAAATCGATCGCCCGCTTCGTCGGCCTCGCACCGATCGAGGTGGACCGGACGCGCATCCACGACCTCTCCCGCGAGGCGTTGCACGCCTACGCGTCGTCCGACGCACGGTTGGCCCGGATCCTGGCCGAGCGACGCTGGAGCACGGCGTCCCGCCGAGTCGACAATCCCGGCGGCGCACGCCTTCGAGCAGTCGGCTAGGTCGGTGCACCGCCGCCGACGGTCGTCCTATTCCGGGACCGACGTCGGCAGCTCGGCCCGCCGTTCCGGCGGAAGGCTCTGCCAGTCGTAGATCGACCCGCCGATCGAGGCCGTGTCCTCGATCGCCCGTCGCAGCCCGTCCAGATCCTCGGTCGTGGTCTCGTCGCCGATGCCACCGATGATGTGCACGACTGCGTCGTCGCGGCCGACGTTCGCGCGCAGGCGTCGGGTGGACTCCTCGGAGTACCGGTACGCATCGCGGTATCCGGACGAGTCGGTGCGGACCGTCCAGTACGCCATCGGCATCCACACGTCGTAGTAGCGATCGAGATCGCGCCAGGGAAACCGTGGCCAGTACGTCGGATTGATCACCTCGAGCTGCACCGGCGGAGGGACGATCGCCGACAACGCATCGTCGGGACGGGCCTTGCGGAGCTCCTGGGAGAGGAACACGAGACGACCTGACCGGTCTTCGGCGTCGGCGACACCTTCGATGTACTCGATGTCGACACCGATCCCGTCGAATCGGTGGCCCGACGCAGCGAAGTCGGCAATCGCCACCAGTCGCTCGAGATCGGCGTCGACGTCGTCGAAGAGCGGGAGGTACCAGCCGACCACGTCGATGTCGCGTGCATGGGCCCGCACAAGGAACTCGGCGAGGAGCCCCTCGTCGAGCAGCACCCCCGGTGCTCGATCGTCGCGCCGAGCCGCCTGGAGATACACCGTGCGGACGCCCAGGTCGGCGAATTCGTCGACGACCGACGGGGACAGCGGCGGCTCGGCGCCCCCCTCGCCCTGGTAGTTGGGTTCGAAGTCGAACGCGTCGACCCAGATGCCGAGACCCTCGTAGCTGTCGATCGACCGCTCGGTCGGTGCGTCGGCCTCGAGGAGACCGAGCGCCGCCACCGCCTCGCTGCGAGGCCCGTTCGAGGAGGTGAAGAGATCGACGTCTCCGACGACGAAGCGCAACCCGATCCCGACACAGAAGACGCCGATGCACACGATCACGTATCGACGCGGCAGTCCCTGCATCGACGGCGAACCTACCGGTCGTCCGACCGCGATGGTTGACTACCCGGCATGTCGTTGGTGCTGGGCGTCGACTCGTCGACGCAGTCGACCAAGGTGGAGGTGCGCGACGCCGACACCGGAGCGCTGGTCGCCACGGGCCGCTCGCCGCATCCGGTCACCACGCCTCCGCGGAGCGAGCAGGACCCGTCGACGTGGTGGTCGGCGCTCGTCGAGGCGATCGGACAGACCGGGCAACGAGAGATTGCGGCCATTGCCGTCGCGGGACAACAACACGGCATGGTCGTCACCGACGACGCCGGGACCGTGCTGCGGCCGGCCAAGCTCTGGAACGACACCGAGTCGGCGCCCGAGGCCGCGCAACTCGTTTCGCAGTTCGGCGCCGAGGAATGGGCGTCGTCGGTCGGTGTGGTGCCGCGTGCGGCGATCACGGTGACCAAGCTGGCGTGGCTGGCACACAACGAGCGCGACCTCTTCGACCGGATCGGTCGGATCATGCTCCCGCACGATTGGCTCACCTTTCGGCTCACCGGCCGGGTCGTGACCGACCGCGGCGATGCGTCGGGCACCGGCTACTGGTCGCCAGCGCAGGGTCGATGGCGACCCGACATCCTCCACCGCCTCGACCCGACGATCAGCGAGGGCCGGTGGCTCGACCGGCTCCCCGAGGTGCTCGGTCCGGCGGAGCGGGCCGAGCGACTCACCGCATCCGTACCGGAACTCATCGGATTGCCGGGACGCCCGATCGTGGCCGCCGGTACCGGCGACAACATGGCGGCATCGCTGGGCGTGGGGCTCCGGCTGCGCGAGACGTGCGTGTCGCTCGGCACCAGCGGGACGGTGTTCACCGTTTCCGACACGCCCACCGCTGATCCGTCCGGCGCCGTCGCGGGCTTCGCCGACGCCACGGGCCACTTCCTGCCACTCGTGTGCACCAACAACGCGACCAAGGTGACTGCGACGCTCGCACGGCTCCTCGGTGTGGACGAACCGACGCTCGGCTCGATGGCGATGGCGGGTGCTCCCGGGGCCGGCGGACTCGTGATGCTCCCGTACCTCGACGGCGAGCGGACACCGGACCGGCCGACCGCGACCGGCGAGATCCGCGGACTTCGCAGTGATGCCACGAGGGAATCGTTGGCACGTGCCGCGTTCGAGGGGGTGATCTGTTCGCTGCTCGACGGCATCGACGCGCTCCACGATGCCGACGTGCCGCTGTCGAACACGCCGATCCGACTGGTCGGCGGCGGTGCTCGGTCTCCCGCCTACCGTCAGATCCTGGCCGACCTCGCCGAGCGACCGGTGGCGACCGTGGAGGGCGAGGAACAGGTTGCCAAGGGCGCCTGCGTGCAGGCGGCAGCGGCACTCTCGGGCGTCGGTCCCGACGAGATCATCGATGCATGGGGCCTCGACGGAGGCGAGCTCACCGAGCCATCGGGCATCGACGCCGCCGCGGTGCGCGATGCCTATGCCGGGGTCCGCGACTCCTGAGCTACCCGCCGAAGCGGTCGCGGAGCTCGAACTTGAGGACCTTGCCCGTCGGGTTGCGCGGCAGCGCGTCGACGACCTCGAGTTGCTCGGGCGTCTTCTGCTTGGCCAGGCCCTTCTCGACCGTCCAGTCGAGGAGATCGGCGAGCGTGGGCGGCGAGGACGGGTCCTGGGCGACCACGACGGCACAGACCCGCTCGCCCGTACGGTCGTCGGGCAGGCCGACCACGGCCGCGTCGGCGACGCCAGGATGCGCGAAGAGCAGATCCTCGACCTCCTTGGCCGAGATGTTCTCCATGTTCCGGATGATGATGTCCTTCACCCGACCCGTGATCATCAGGTTGCCTGCGTCGGTGAACCGACCGAGGTCGCCGGTCTTGAAGTAGCCGTTCTCGTCGAACGCCGCATCGTCGAGATCGGGATCGGTGTAGCCGCGCATGAGCATCGGCGCCTTGAGTCGGATCTCGCCTTCGTCGCCGGTCGCCGCCATGGAGCCGTCGAGCTTCACGAGGCGCATGTCGACGCCCTCGACCGGCTCGCCTTCTGTGGTGGCCAGTTCCTCGTCGGCGGCGCGGACCGACGCCATGGTGACGATGGGCGCCTCGGTCATGCCGTAGCCCGACACGATGCCCACGCCACCCATCTCGTTCTTGATGTCGTGGTGGAGCTGCGGCGGCTTCGGGGCGCCGCCACCGATGTAGGCCCGGGCCTCGGGGAACAGCGGTGACGCGTCCGGGTTGGCGCGCTGGTAGGACAGGTAGGCCATGTGGAACGGCGTCCCGGCTCCGGCCAGGGTCACGCCGTGCTTCGCCAGCAGCGGCGGGGTGGTCAGGGCGTCGAACGCCTCGACCACGATCATCGTGCAGCCGTAGCGCAGCGCGCTGACCACATAGACCGCGCCCGCGATGTGGGTGAACGGGAAGACGCAGCCGATGCGGTCGGTGGCGGTGACCTCGAGCTGGTCACACATGCCCCGGGCCGCCGCATCGATGGTCATGTCGGTGTGTTGCGCGCCCTTGGGGTCGGCCGTCGTTCCCGACGTGTAGTAGTAGAAGCGCACGGGAAGGTCGGCCGGATCGTCGGGCCCTTCGGGCGCCGGAGGCAGCACGGCCGGATCGCCATCGGGCAGCGCGTGGTCGGCGACCAGCACGCCGAGACCGGGCTGCTCCTCGGCAATCGACCGGGCCATGGCCTCGAAGTCGAAGTCGCGCCAGACACCGGGGACGATCAGGAGCTTCGGCTTCACCTGCGCGGTGACGAAACCGACCTCTTGCTCGCGGTAGATGTGGAGCATCGGATTCTGCGATGCCCCGATCCGGGCGAGCGCGGCGACCAGCACGATGGTCTCGGGCCAGGTCGGGAGCTGCCAGGAGACGACGTCACCCTCACGGACACCGAGGTCGTGGAAACCGGCGGCAGCACGTTCGGCGTGCTCCCGGTAGTCGGCGAAGGTGACCTCGGTCCCCTCCTGGTCGACGAGCATCACCGCATCGGGCGTGGCCGCAGCGCGCGCCTCGACCAGCTCCCACAGATTGCGTCCCTCGATCATGGCTGCGCTCTCTCCCTGCAGGAATCCGTCGCGACATCTGACACGGCGTCAGATACTAGAACTGCTCGAGCGAGTGCAGGACCTCCTCGACCAACTCGGCCTCGGTGTTGTCGAGGACCATGGCCGTGACACGGATGACGGTGAGCAGGCCGAGCCAGAGACCGAACATCGCGTTCTCGACGCCGACACGGGTGATGAGGGCCTCGACCGATGGTCGGATGCCGCCGGCGGTCGCCGCGGCCATGGTCATCGTGTCGGTGAGGAGCTCGATGCGCTCCTCGGGGACGGCGCCGTCGAGCGCCAGACGGCTCAGTAGATCGGGAGCAACCAGCGCCTGTTCCGTCTCCAGCACCATCCGACGGAGCACGATGGCCCCCGCATCGAGGAGCGCATCGCCGACGTTCGGTGCGGTGTGCTGCATGATCGCGGCCTGGATCACCTTGGCGGCGTTCTCGCCGTCGGCCTCGATGGCCTGCAGCTCGAGCGCTTCGCGGATCTGGTCGTGGAGCTCCATGGCCACGACGCTATCGACGTGTCACCCTCGGGAGGTCTGTCGCGCGACCTCCGCCAGCGCCACGAGCACGACCGCCATGCCCACCCACTGGAGCCCGTCGACCGGCTCGTCGAGGAAGGCCACCGCACCAGCGGTGGCGACGACCGGCACGAGGAGCGTCAGCAGCGACATCACCTGGAGTGGCACGTGCCCGTGCGACCAGTTGAGGAGCACGTGTCCGAGCGCCCCGCTGAACACCGTCACGGTGATGATCGCCGCCCAGTCGCTCGAGTCGCCAGGACTGATGTCGGCACCCGACACGAACGTGTACGGCGCCACGACCACGAGCGCCACGATGGTGAGCCCGGTGAAGTACTGGAGCGCGCCCAACTCCCTTCGCGCCGCCTTCGAGGCGATGAAGTACGCCGTCCAGGTGAAGAGTGCGCCGGTGGCCAGCAGGTCGCCGTAGGGACTCCACTGCGGGAGACCGCTGCCTCCGAAGACCACGACCGCCGTGCCGGCAACGGCGACGAAGGAGAACGCCACCACCTTGCGGTCGACCGACTCACCGAACATCCGGACGCCGATCGGCAGCAGGAGGATCGGTTGCAGGGCACCGATGATCGTCGCGTTCGCGGTCGACGTCTCGCGCAACGCCGAGAAGAACAGGAGGATGTCGAGACCGAATGCGATGCCGCCGGGAATGCACAGCCACAGCATCCGTCGACTGATGCGCGCGCCGGTGCCGAGGTACACGAGGGTCAGCAGGATGGTGCCGAAGAGCAGTCGGTAGAAGCTGATCCCGACGCCGTCGATCCCGTCGATCGACTTCACGAGGACCGACGCCGCACCCCAGATCGAGACGGCGATGCCGGTGGCGACGATGCCGGCACCCGTCCGGACGGCGGGTTCGTCGAGCACGGCGGGTTCGGTCACCGGCGCATCCTAGATTTGGTGCGTGTCCGGATCCCTCGCCGTTTCGACCGTCGGAGACGGCCTCCCGTTCCTGTGGGGGCACGGCCTGCTCTCGAGCCGCGCGTCGGAGGATTCCTCTGGACCGATCAAGTGGCCCGAGATCGATCTCCCCGATGTCCGGCTGATCCGCTGGGATGCGCGGGGGCACGGCGATTCACCCACGCCAGCGACATCGGGCGAGTGCCGCTGGCCGACCCTCGCGCGCGACGCGTTGGCGCTGGCCGATCGCCGCGACCTGCACAGCTTCTCGATCGGCGGGGCGTCGATGGGTGCTGCCACCGCACTGTGGACGGCGGTGACCGCTCCCGACCGGGTCGACCGGCTGGTGCTGGCCCTGCCTCCGACGGCCTGGGAGTCACGCGGCCGCTCTGCGGGGCTCTACCGGGTCGGGGGCATGCTCAGCGAACGCCTGCCGATCGGCCGATCGCGTCGACGGGCCGTCGTGCTCCGCGGTGCCGCCGAGTCCGACCTGCCGGACCCGGTCGCCATCGCCGAGATCACCGCCCCGACGCTCGTCCTGGCATGGAAGTTCGATCCGATCCACCCGGTCCGGACGGCAGAGCGCCTCCGCGACCTCATGCCCGCCGCCGACCTCCACGTGTCCGGTCGGATCGGCGACACCTCCGGCTGGGTCGAGCGGCTCCGCGAGTTCCTCAGCCGCTGAACGGCTCAGGCGTCGAGCGACTCGGCCGCGGTCGCCGACGCCCAGCGCAGGTCTGCCTTCCCGGCCGGCGAGCGCACGAGCGTGTCGACCCCGACGAGATGGCGGGGGTGCTTGTAGCGGGCGAGTTGTCCGGTGCAGTGGTCCGTGAGGCCTGCCAGCGTGGGATGCGTGCCGGGTGTTGCCTGGACGACTGCGCACACCGACGAGCCCCATCGCTCGTCGGGGACGCCGACGACCACCACGTCGTAGACCGACGGATGCGCCTTGAGGACGTTCTCGACCTCCTCGCCGTGGACCTTCTCACCGCCGGTGTTGATGGTCGCCGAGTCGCGGCCGAGGAGTTCGATGGTGCCGTCGGCCGCAAGTCGGGCGAGGTCGCCGGTGATCAACCAGCGGGTTCCGTCGATGGACACGAAGCTCTTGGCCGTCTTCTCGGGGTCGCCGAGGTACCCGATGGGCAGACGACCGGTCCGGGCCACCCGGCCGGTCTCGTCGGAACCAGGGGCGAGTGGGCGGTCGTCGTCGCCGAGCACCGTCGTCGTGTCGTCCATCGGGATGAACTGTGCGACGCCTCGCGCCGCCTTGATGTCGTCGGCCGACAGGCGCGAACTGCCCTGCGCACCGGCTTCCGACGACCCGAAGCCATCGGTCAGCACGATGTCGGGGAACGCTTCGGCGATCCGCGTCTTGAGCGCCGCCGACATGGGGGCACCACCGTTGGAGATCGAGAACAGTGTGCTCGCGTCCCACCGGTCCGGATTCGCCATCCAGGTGTCGAGGATCGGCCGGCCGACGGCGTCGCCGACCACGGTGATCATGTTGGCGTTCTCGGCTTCGACCGTGTCCCAGACCAACTCCGGGTCGAGCGAACCCCGCGGCAGGATCGACTTACCGCCGGCGAGCGCCCACATGAGCGTCACCCAGGACCCCGCGGCATGCATGAACGGCGCGAGGAGAAGCGCAGACACGCTGTCGACGATGCGTTCCTTCAGCTGATCCAGCTCCTCGATGGGCCCGAGCATGCGCATGGGATCACCGCCACCGAGACAGGCGAAGAAGGCGTCGTCCTGGCGCCACACGACGCCCTTGGGCATGCCCGTGGTGCCTCCCGTGTACAGGACGTAGTGATCGTCACCGCTTCGCTCGACGTCGAGTCGGTCGGTGGTCGCGGCGCCGATCGCCGAGTCGTACTCGTCACCCATCTCGATCGTCTGCTCGACCGCCGGCAGATCGGGCCGAACGGCCTCGAGGTTCGCCCGGAAGTGCGGCTCGTGCAGCACGACGCAGGCGCCAGAATCTGCGAGCAGGTACTGGAGCTCCGATTCGACGTACCGGAAGTTGACGTTGACGGGCACGGCACGCGCCTTGAAGGCGCCGAGCATGGCCTCGAGATACTCGGGACGATTCTCCAGATAGAGGGCCACATGGTCGCCGGGTCCGACGCCCGACGACACGAGGTGATGCGCGAAGCGGTTGGCGTTCTCCTCGAGCTGGGCGAAGGTCCGCCGCCCGGTGCCGTCGGCCTCGCTTCCGATGATGACGACCACGTCGCGATCGGTTTCGCCGCGCCGCTCGAGTTCGTCGTACACGAACTCCCACAGATCGGCGAAGGCGGTGCTCGGCGAGGACGGCATCCGGCGATGGTAGCGAGCTGGATCTGACGCGGCGTCAGATCCAGGTCAGCCGCGGAGGAACGCTGCGAGCCCGGTGAGCGCGACCACGACCTCGTCGGGTCCGTCCACGACATCGGCCACCTCGCCTCGTCCGGACAGCGCGTCGATCAGGGCGCCTGGGCTGGTGCAGCGGTACGCGTCGTCGACTGGTCCGGACGGGTCGATGGTGACCTCGACGGCATCGCCGGTCACCGAGAGCTCGGCTCGACCCAGTCCGTCGACGGCCAGCGGCACCGAGAGGACCTCGCCGCCCATCCGAATCGCGACGCCGGCGATCAGCAGACCGTACGCAGTCGCGAAGATGAGCGACTCGCCGTCCAGGTCGTGGTCGACGCCGAGGGGGAGGAACATGTCGCGTTCGTGCACCACGGAGTCCCAGAAGATGTGTTGGAAGAAGAGGCGGAAGTCGGCCGGCTCGCCCCAGAGCATCAGCGACCGGTCCTGGGAGTCGGACCGAGTGGCGAGGTGCTCGACGAATCGACCGTTCGCTCGCACGTAGCCCTCGATCGTGTCCGACGGCGACTCTCCGACGCGCGTGTCGATGTCCTCCTGCGGCGAGCGGTTCGGGTCGAAGTCGGCCGACCACGTTCGGCTGAGGCCATCGAAGACCCGCACATTCTCGAGCCGGACGCCGGCGAGGTGCTGCATCGTCTGGTGCACGGTCCAATCGGGGTTCCGGCTCGGTGACTGCCACTGGTCGTCGGTGAACCCCTCGAGCATCGACACCAGACGTCGTTGCTGCGTCACGAATACGGCTCGGTAGCGGCCGTCCAGCGCGCGGAGCGAGCCCTGGGTTCCGATCGTCAAAACGTTCACCCGGACATCCTGGCCCGGCGCGAGACTCGCCGCGTGTCCGATACCCGTCCGCAACGCCTGGTCTTCGGTGAGGTCGCCGCCGACTACGACAATCACCGCCCCGACTACCCGGCTGCCCTGTACGACCTGCTGCTCGGCGAGGCCGACGTCGATGCCGCCCTCGATGTCGGGTCCGGCACCGGTCGCGCCGCCGTCGCCCTCGCATCTCGTGGGCTGCCCGGCCTCGCGGTCGAGCCGAGCGCCGAGATGGGTGCTGTCGCCCGCGCGAACCTCCCCGACACCTGGACCATCGAGCAGTCCGACTTCGAGTCGTGTCGCGCCGGTGACCGCGCCGACTGGGCACTCATCACGTGCGCGCAGGCATGGCACTGGATCGACCACGACACCGGGGTGGCGAAGGCTGCGGCGCTCCTGCGACCGGGCGGCTGCCTGGCGCTGTTCTGGAACCGTCCCGAGTTCGTCCAGGACGACCTCCGACATGCGCTCGACGAGATCTACGACCGCCTGGCCCCGGACATGCAGAGTTCCCTCCGTGGACGCGGGCGATCGCCCAAGGGTCGGTTGGAGGCGGTGGAGCACGGTGTGGCGCCGGAAGGGTTCGAGGCGGTGGAACGGATCGATCTCCACTGGGATCGCAGGTACTCGAGCGACGAGTGGATCGCGCTGCTCGGCACCCATTCGGACCATCGCCTGCTCGAACCCGACCGCCGTGCCCGTGTGCATGCCGCGGTCCGGGCCGCGATCGATGACCACGGCGGGAACTTCGTGCTGCCCTACCGCGTCGAGCTCCTCCGGTTCCGGCGATGACCGAGGTTCATCGCGATTCGTTCCCAGCCGGGCAGTACTTCATCGGCGTGGCCGGCATGGCGACGATGCGTCGGATCCTGTCCAGGCCGACCGAGGGCCGACCCCGCATCGACGACGTCCGCGCGGTGATCGGGGCGTTCGACGAGTTCCCGAACAACATCGAGATCGATGTCGTCGAGCACGACGTCGACGCCGGCTACACGGCGTGGGCACCCATCTACGACGGACCGAACCCGGCGATCGAGGCGGAGCAGCCGGTGGTCTGGGACCTGCTCTCCTCGCTCGACGCCGGCCGGGCGCTCGACGCCGGTTGCGGCACCGGGCGACATGCCGGCCATCTCGCCGACCTGGGTTTCGAGACGATCGGTGTCGACGCGACCGAGGGCATGCTCGCGGTGGCCCGTCGATCGCATCCCACGGTCGAGTTCCGACAGGGTCGTCTCGAATCGCTCCCGCTCGACGACGACTCGGTCGACGTCGTGGTCTCTGCGCTCGCGATGTGCCACGCGGCGGAGCTCCGCCCGGTACTCGCCGAGTTCGCACGGGTGACACGCCCCGGAGGAATCGTCATCGTCTCGGATCCGCACCCGACGACGGTGCAGTTCGGCGGAGTCGCTGGCTTTCGCGATCTCGATGCGGACCCGGCCGACGGCTTCACGATGCCGTTCGTCCCCAACCTCCATCATCCTCTCCACACCTATGTCAAGGCTGCTGTCGCCGCGGGGCTCGAGATCGTCGGCTGCGACGAGGTCACCTATCCGGAGTCCGCGATCGAGTCGAATCCTGCGTACGCCATCCTCCCCGACGCCGTCCGGCAGGCCTACGAAGGACTTCCGTTCGTCGTGATCTGGCAGTTCCGCACGCCCATCTGAGGGTCAGGCGAGGCCGTGGGCCAGCAGCGCCTGGTAGCCGCCGGCGAGATCGGTCGCCCGGCGCAGTCCGAGATGCAACAACATCTCGGCGGCGAGGCACGACGCATAGCCCTCGTTGCACACCACGATGACGCGAACGTCATGGTCGGTCGCCTCGGGAATGCGCCACTCGCTCTTCGGGTCGAGACGCCATTCGAGCACGTTGCGGTCGATCACCACAGCGCCGGGCAGCGGGCCGTCGGCTTCGCGCTGGTGGATCGGTCGGGTGTCGACCACCAACGCGCCCGCAGCCATCTCGGCCGCGAGGTCGGCGGCCTCCACCCGGTCGAGGCGCGACTGCAGTTCGGTTCGGTACGACTCGATGTCCATCGGGCTAGCGGATGGCGACCGGGGCGACCGGGGCACCGCTGGCGCCCGTGAACGGTTCGGGGGTGGCCGCGAGCTGGAAGCTGTAGCGCCGATCGGCGTGGCAGGCACCAGCGAGGCGTTCGAGGTTCCAGTTCTGTCCTTGGAGCATGCCCATGTCGCGCAGTGCGAGCAGGTGGAACGGGAGGAACACCGAGTCGTCCTGGGGCGGGAACGGATCCGGGTTCTGCGAGTCGATGGCATAGGCGGCCACATCGTGCCGGTGGAACCAGGTGGCACTCTCGGGCGCCAGACCGGGCGAGCCGCGTTCGTAGGGCTTGCGGTCGCCTGCGAGGAAGCGACCCATCTGACCGGTACGGACCAGGATCACATCGCCGGGAGCCAGCGTCACGGCAGCGACGCCGAGCGCGTCATCCAGGTGCCGCGGGGTGATGACGGCGCCGTGGTCGAGGCAGTCGGTCGATTGCGTCCGCGCGACATCGAGCAGCACCCCCCGTGTGACCAGCGGCCCGACCTTGTCGATCCCACATCGGGTGGCGCCGGCTTCGGCCGAGACCGTGGTGTTGGGAAAGCCGTTGTACAGCGTGCCGTCGTAGCCCACATGGCTGAGCGCATCCCAGTGGGTCCCCGACTGCACACCCATCACCACGGTGTCGTCGTTGAGTTCACCCGTCGAGGGGTCGCCGGTGAACGCGTAGTTGTGCATGGTCAACGTACGGAGGGGCGGCAGCCGGGACGACTGCCCCAGCAGGGTCGGACCCGAGATGTCCGCGGGGATGGCGAGCGAGATCGTCGTACCGTCGACCACGGCGGCGGCGCCTCGGGCCACCGCGGCGTCGTCGATCAGGTTGAGCGTTCCACGCTCGTCGTCGTCGCCCCATCGACCCCAGTTGGAGACCTTCGGCGCGAGCTCGCGCACCGTGTCCATCACACTCATGGGCGCAGACTCTAGGGCTGGTACGAGGCGCCGGCCCTGGCCGCGGCTTCACGGCGGTATCGGGTGGTCGAGTGCTCCGGGTCCTTGTCGAACTGGGGGATGACCTCCGCACCGAAGAGCTCCATCGAGGCGACGACCGACTCGGTGTCGAGGGTGTTCGTCGTCGGACTGAAGGTCAGCTGGTCGAATCCGCAGTCGGCCCAGGCCTGGACGCCACGCGCACAGTCATCGGGATCACCCACGATGGCCAAGCCGTCGTCGGCCAGCTTCTCGACCATCTCGGGCGTGGGCTCGGGGAGACGCTCGGGCCACTCGGGCAGACCCTTGGGCTTGGGGATGTTGTCCAGCCAGTGGAACGCGAGACTCGAGTAGTAGTTCATCTGCATCCCGGCCGCGACCTCGAAGGCCTTGTTGCGATCCTCCATGCAGACCATGTTGGTGACGCCCATGATGTTGTCGTTGACGTAGTCGCCCACGGGCGTGGCGTTGCCGATCTCGTTCTTGTAGTTCTCGACCAGCGGGGCGAGCCGGGTCGGTGAACCGGTGGTGAAGCAGAACGTGCCCAGGCCCTTCTCGGCCGCCTTGCCGAAGGTGGGGGGCGAGCCGGCGGCGACCCACATGGCCGGGTGACCCCAACCGTTGGGCTTGGGGAACACTTCACGCTCGGGAAGCCGGAAGAACTCCCCCTCGTAGGAATAGGTGCCGGGCTTCCACATCTTGGGGATCTCGCGGATCGATTCCTCCCACATCTCCTTGGTGACGTCGAGGTCGGGGATGTCGAAACCGAACACCTCGGTCGTCGAGGAGCCGCGCCCGGTGCCGAACTCGTAGCGCCCGCCGAAGAGATGGTCCATGAGCGCGACCTTCTCGGCGATGCGAGCCGGGTGGTTCACCTTGGCCGTGATGTTGAAGATGGCCGAACCGATGTGGATGCGCTCGGTCTTGGCCGCCACGTAGCTGCCGTAGATCTCGGGGCCGGGCATGTGGCTGTACTCGTCGAGGAAGTGGTGCTCGGGTGCCCAGACGTACTTGAACGCGTTCTGGTCGGCGGCGACCGCCACGTCGACGTTGCGCATGATCCGGTCGTGCTCGGCGCGGGGGTTGACCTCGCGCTCGAACTTGGGCACGAAGAGCTGGGCGAAGATGCCGAATTCCATTGGTCGTCCCTTTCGGAGTTACGAGCCGGAGACGTCGAAGACGCCGCGGTTGAGCTTGCCGGCATGGAGGTCGTCCAGTGCCGTCTGGACGTCGCCGAGCGCGTAGGTGCACGACACGAGTTCGTCGAGCAGGAGACGCCCCTGCTGGTAGAGCCCGAGCAGCATCGGGATGTCGTGGTGCGGACGTGTGGTGCCGTAGCGACACCCCATGATCGACTTGTCGTTGTAGAGGTCGTTGACCACGAAACTGGCTTCGGTCCCGAGCTTGGGAACGCCGACCAGCACGCAGTTGCCGCCCCAGTCGAGCAGGTCGATCGACTGCCGGATGAGGGCAGGATGGCCGACACACTCGAAGACGTGGTCCGCGCCGTTGGGGAGCAATTCCTTCACGGCCGCGGTCGTGTCGCCATCGGTGTGCACGGTGCTGCTGGCGTCGATGAAGTCGGTGGCGCCGAAGCGCGTGGCCTCGGCCTCCTTCGCCGGGTTCATGTCGATCGCCACGACGCGCCCCGCAGCGGCGATGCGCGCACCCTGGAGCACGTTGAGCCCGATACCTCCGGTACCGATCACGACCACCGACTCACCGGGCTGGACCTTGGACCGGTTGAGCACTGCGCCCACACCGGTCACCACGCCGCAACCGACCAGGCAGGCGCTGGAGAACGGAATGTCGTCGGGAATGACCACCGCTTGGTTCTCGAGGACGACGGTCTCCTGGCAGAAGACGCCGGTGTTGGCGAACTGGAAGGCCTTCTCGCCACCGACGGTGAACGGGCGACCGAAGCGACCCATCGTCGAACGACAGTGCGTGGGCTCGCCACGGTCGCACGCAGCGCACGAACCGCAGTTGCCGAGGGTCGTGAGGATGACGTGGTCACCCTCCTGGACGCTGGTGACGCCCTCGGACACCTCGGTCACGACGCCGGCGCCCTCATGGCCGAGCACCACCGGTGTCGGGAACGGGATGGTGCCGTTCACCACCGAGACGTCGGAGTGACAGAGGCCAGCTGCCTCGATGCGCACGCGGACCTCGCCGCTGCGCAACCCCCGGAGCTCGATGTCGTCGCGGACCTCGAGTTCGCCGGTCCAGACCAGTCCGTGCAATGCCGTGCTCCCGGAAGACATGGCAAAACTGTAACACGTTCTAGTTTGTCACGGCGCAACTGCCCGGTCCGGGCGTGCGGGTGGAGTTTCCGTTCCGGGATGGAATCTGACACGGTGTCAGATACTGTCGCAACCATGCTCGACTACATCTTCCGTGGAGGATCCGTCGTCGACGGAACCGGCTCGCCGGCCCGCACCGCCGATGTCGGCGTGAAGGACGGGCGCATCGTCGCCGTGGGCGCCATCGACGACGACGCCGAGGAGATCGTCGACACCACCGGCAAGATCCTCGCGCCGGGCATCATCGATCCGCACTGCCACTACGACGCCCAACTCCTGTGGGATCCGCAGGCGACACCGTCGAACTTCCACGGCGTCACGACCATCGTCAACGGCAACTGTGGGTTCGGGCTCGCGCCCCTCACCCCGGGCGATGGCGACTACCTGCGACGCATGATGGCGCGCGTCGAGGGGATGCCGATCGCCGCCCTCGAGCAAGGGGTCGAGTGGAACTGGGAGTCGTTCCCCGAGTACCTCGATCGCCTCGACGGGGCCATCGGCGTCAACGCCGCGTTCATGGCTGGTCACTGCGCGATTCGCCGCTACGTCATGGGCGATGACGCTGTCGCCTCCGAGGCCACCACCGACCAGACCGATCAGATGGCCGCGCTCCTCGACCAGATGTTGAAGGCAGGCGCACTCGGGTTCTCCACCGGGCGCTCGAGCCACCAGGACGGCGACGGCAAACCGGTCGCCTCGCGCTGGGCCACCGACGACGAGATCCTGGCCCTGTGCGACGTGGTCAAGGCGAACGAGGGCACGACGCTCGAGGTCATCGTCGAGGGCTGTCTCGACACGTTCTCCGACGACGAGATCACCTTCCTGACCGACATGAGCCTCCGCGGCGGCCGTCCCGTCAACTGGAACGTCCTCTCGGTCGACAGCGCCGACCCCGAGCGCACCTGGCACCAGATCGGGGCCAGCGAGCGGGCAGCCGAGCGCGGCGGGCGGATCATCGCCCTGACGATGCCGATCCTCGTGCCCATGAACATGAACTTCCACTCGTTCTGTGCACTCAACATGCTCCCGGGCTGGGGCGACGTCCTCGCCGGACCGGCCGAGGACCGCATGCCACGTCTGCGCGATGCCGAGGTCCGACGGCAGATGGCGTCCGCCGCAGCCGACAACACGACCGGCGCGCTGCGTCGGCTCATCGATTTCCCCAACTACGTGATCGGGGACACCTATTCGGCAGAGAACGAGGGACTCACCGGCAAGCGGGTGCACGAGATCGCGACCGAACGGGGCGCCGACCCGTTCGACACGCTCATCGACATCGTGCTCGCCGACGACCTCCAGACCGTGGTCTGGCCATCGGCGACCGACAACGACCCGGCGTCGTGGGAGCTCCGGGCCGAGATCTGGGACAGCGAGCACGTCATGATCGGTGGATCTGACGCCGGTGCCCACCTCGACCGGATGTGCGGCGCGCCATACCCGACCAAGTGGATCGGCGACTGCCTCCGCGGCCGGGAGCTCACCTCCATGGAGCGAGCGATCCAGATGATGACGACCGAACCTGCGGGGTTGTTCGGGATCACCGACCGCGGCCAGGTCGCCGCCGGGCACCACGCTGATCTGTGGGTCTTCGATCCCGAGACAGTCGACGCCACCATGGTTCGCCTGGTCGACGACCTCCCTGGCGCGTCGTCACGCCTCATGTGCGACGCCGTCGGCGTCGAGCTCGTGATGGTCAACGGCGTCCCCATCGTCCGCGACGGCGAAACCACCGGTGCCGTACCCGGAACGGTCCTACGGTCCGGAATCGACACCGAGACGGTGGCCGTCCCAGGCGCCTAGTTCAGGCAGAACTCGTTCCCTTCGGGGTCCAACATCGCCACCCAGGTTCCCTCCGGCTCATCGAAGCGGCCGACGATGGTGGCGCCCAGTGCCTCCAACTCCGCGGCCTTCACCTCGCGCTCGACGCCGAGGCGGACATCGAGATGGAAGCGGTTCTTCGCAGACTTTCCCTCGGGGACCTTGAGGAAGAAGACCCGCGGACCGACACCCTCGGGATCGACGATGGCGAACGCGCGGTTGGGGTCGGTGCGATCGACACCGAAGGCGTCGAGGGCGTCCTCCCAGGTGTCGAATCCGGGTGGCGGTGGCTGCTCGATGTAGCCGAGGGCCGCACACCAGAACGCGCCGAGACGTCGAGGGTCGGCGGCGTCCACGGTGACCTGGAACATGTGCGCCATGTCGCAGATCGTCTCACCGGCAACGGCCTGCGTCCACTGCCGAACGGAGGGCAGGGGACTCGGTGGGTGAATGACCCGATGCCGAGGGAGCCAGTACGTTGCGGGGGTGCGACGGATCAGCAGCCGGTCTGGCAGCCAGCGCCTGCGGTGGCCGCGCTCCTACGCGACGGTGGCGCTAGTGCTCATTGCCGTGGTCTTCGTCCTCACAGCGTTGAGCAGACGCGAAGACGCTCCCGACATCGAGGTCGTCCAGATGCCGGAGCGCGAGACCGTGCCCGTGATCAGCGTCGAACTCGTCCGAACCGAGAACGTCACCGAGTTGGGCGTCGACTCGCCCAGCAGGCTCGCGGTCTCGCCCGAGGGCGCCACCTTCTACCTCGCTCCAGCCGACGAGCCCACGACCGTGGTCGCACTCGAACCGGCGGAGCCGACGACCTCGACCATCACGCTCCCGTCGGCCCTCGGCCAGGACAGTTCCTACACCTACGATCTCGCAACGGACGCGCTCGTCGTCTTCGCCGGGGGCGACACCATCTCCCGAGCGCCGATCGACGGGAGCGGCACGGCCGATTTTGCGATTCCCTCCACCGAGCCCGGGGTCTTCACCGACGGCATCGCCGTCGACCGGGCCAACGAACGCGTGCACGGGCTGCACGACAACCAACTCACGACGTTCGCACTGGCGCCGGGCGGCACGGCCATCGGGCGAGTCATCCGCCGGATCGATCTCGCACCACTGCTGACCGGACCGGCGAGAGGACTCGCCGTCGGCCCGTCGGGCCGCACCTACGTCGCCGATCCGACGGCGCGCAGCGTTCTCCAGCTCAACCCCGGAGGCGACCCGTCACAGATCCTCGACCTCTCGGCCGCCGGCGCCGGTTCGGTTCTCGACCTCGCGGTCTCCGCCAGTGCGGACACTTCCGACGCGGTGACGGTCTCCAGCCTGTACGTGCTCGATGCGCCACCCGACGGAACGGGACCGGGTCCGGTCGTGCGAGAGCTCACGACGACTGCACCGAGAGCGGATGCGATCGCGGGAACCCGTGACCGGGCGACCCTTCGACAGGTAATCCCCCTCGGCGGGCTGTCGCCACCGACGCCCGATGCCTCGGGGGTCACCTGGGTCGCTGGGCGCGGCCGGCTCCTGGTGGCCGATTCCGAGGTCGACGAGTACGACTACAGCGACGGCACCAATCTCCGAGAGCTCACCACGGCCGGCGAGCTCACCGGCGCGCCGAGCACCCTCGCGTGGTCGAACGAGCCCAGCGGCATCACCGCCGATCCCGCCGGCAATCGCATCTTCACGTCCGACGACGACCGGACGCAGGTGTACGAGGTGGATCGCGGACCCGACCAGGTCCCGGGCACATCCGACGACACCGTGCTCCAGTCCTTCGACACGTCCGCATTCGGCAGCACCGATCCCGAAGGGATCGCCTACGACGCGCGTCGCGGATGGCTCCATGTCGCAGATGGCGCGAACAAGGAGGTCTTCAGCATCGATCCCGGCGAGAACGGCGTGTTCGAGGGGGCGAGCGGCGACGACGTCATCACGCAGTTCGACACCGGCGCCGCGGGAATCCGCGATCCCGAAGGGATCGTCCACGATGATCGTGACGACACCCTGATCGTGGTCGACCACGCCCGTCCGCTCGCCGTCGAGTTCGGACTCCGCGGGTCGGTGCTGCGATACATCGACCTCAGCGACGGCGGCGACGGCCTTCGACCGGCAGGCGTCACGTTCGCGCCGGCCAGCACCGAGGACGATCGGTCCTTGTGGGTCGTCGAGCGCGGTGCCGACGGGCCCGAACCACGCGATGGCGCGCTCTACGAGTTCGGTGTCCCGCCGCTGGGCAACGGCTCGCCGGCTCCGATCATCGGCGCACCTGCCGCCGCGGTCTTCGACCCGGTCGGCGTCGGGCTGGTCGGTCGCCGCGAGGTGGACATCATCAACGAGGGAACCTCGCCGCTGGAGGTCACGTCACTGCGCATCGCCGGCCCGGACGCGAGTCAGTTCACCCTTCCCGACGATCCGGGCACGTTGGTCGTGCCCGGAGGCGACTCCGTCTCGGTGGCGGTCGAGTTCTCGCCAACGGAGATCCGGGAGCACTCGGCGACGTTCTCGGTCTCGTCCAATGCACTCGGACGTCCGTCGGTCGTGGTCGCACTCGAGGGCAGTGGCGTCTTGGCCCGAGCGCGCCTGTCGATCCAGAGCCAGACGATCCGGTATCCCCGCACCGCCGTCGGCGCCACCAGCCGGCGAGAGGTGATCATCTCCAACCCCGGTACGGCGCCGCTCGAGCTGACATCGATCGATCTGTCAGGGCCCGGATCCTCACGTTTCGATCTCGCACTCGAGTCCCCAGAACTGGAGATCGCACCGGGCCGGTCGGAGGCGATCCCCGTCGACTTCTCGCCAACGGACCTGGCCTCGTCCACGGCCCGGCTGGCGATCTCGTCGAACGACGAGGACCGGCGCTCGGTCGCGATCACGCTCGTCGGCGAGTCGCGATCGAGAGAATCCGGAGTGATCGCCGAGAGCTCAGCAGACGGCGAGTCGTTCCAGTCGGTGGCCGTCACGACCGATCAGAGCCTCGAGGTCGACGAGAGCGCGCTGTACCTCGCATACGTCTCGTCGAAGCCGGCACTCCCGGTTCGTGCCGTGAGCGGCATGGGCGGCGCGTGGTCGCCGGTCGGCTCGCAGTGTGCGGGGCGGGGCCAGACCAGCGTGGCGGTCTTCGCCACCACCGACGCCCGGGAAGCCTCGGCGGTGACCGCGACGATGGAGGACCGGGCGGTCAGTGCGGCGATCGCCGTGGTCAGCTATTCCGGAGCCGCGCTCGACGGTCCGATCGGCACGGTCCTCGGATACAACTCGAACGGGGCGGGAGGCGGGTGCTCCGGCGGAACCGACTCGAGCGCCCACACGGCCTCGGTGCCGACCTCGGCCACGAGGTCACTGGTCACGGGCGTGGCCACGATGCGAAACCGGACCCACACACCCGGCCCCGGCATCACCCCCCTGGTCGAGGTGTCCGCCGGCTCGGGCGGCGATGTGTCGAGTCTCTCGGTGGTGGCACGCCGGAACGAGGACGGCACGTCGGTCCCGATGAGCGGGAAGTTCAGCAGCGACACCGACTGGGCCTTCGTCGCCGTGGAGATTCGGGCCGCCGGGTGACCCTGCGCCCGTGCCTCAGCTGGGCCAGATGACCGACTGCATCTCGCTGTACGCGTGGAGGCCGAAGCTCCCGCCGTCGCGCCCGACGCCCGACTGCTTCATCCCGCCGAACGCCGCCTCGTGGTGGCGCTGGAGGGTGTTGAGTCCGACGTTGCCCGACCGCAACTGGCGAGCCACACGCATGGCGCGGCCGGTGTCGCCACTGAACACGTAGTCGTAGAGACCGAACTCGGTGCCGTTGGCGAGTGCGACCGCCTCGTCCTCGTCGTCGAACGGCAGTGCCACCACCACCGGCCCGAAGAACTCACTCTGGACCGCGGCGTCGTCCGGCTTGCAATCGGCCAGGAGGGTCGGCGCGATGTAGTAGCCGGTGTCGATGTCGGGGAGGTCGCCGCCGGCACGCACGCTCGCGCCGTCGTTCTTGGCGGCGTCGATCATGCGCTGCACTCGATCGCGGTGGAGTTCGGTGATGACGGGTCCGACCACCGTGTCCTGCGCGACCGGATCGCCGACCTTGAGGTGATCAGCGGCCTGCGCCATGCCGGCGAGCAGCGGCTCGTAGACGTCGCGGTGGGCGATGATGCGCGTCGGCGCGGTGCAGATCTGCCCGGAGTGGAATGCCCACGTCGACACCAACTGTGGGATGACCGCCTTCAGGTTCGCGTCCTCGAACACCACGGCCGCACCCTTGCCGCCGAGCTCGAGCAGCAGACGCTTCATCGACCCACCGGCCACAGCGCCGATGGCCTGACCGACGCCGGTCGATCCGGTGAACGAGACCATGTCGGTGTGCGGGCTGGCAACGACGGCCTCGCCGACCTCGGCACCGGAACCGGTGACGATGTTGACGACGCCGGGTGGGAAACCCACCTCGTCGAGCACCTCGACCAGACGGATCACGGCGAGCGGGTCCTGGGGCGCGGGCTTGACGACCACGGTGTTGCCCATCGCCAGCGCAGGGCCGATCTTCCCGGCACAGTTCACTGCGGGGAAGTTGTACGGCGTGATGCAGGCGACGACACCGACCGGGCGACGCTCGACGACAGCGCCCATCAGTGCACCGGGGGCGAGCGGCGTGGTCGGGATCTCGGCCGGCGGGAACGCGATCGAGTGCTGCTCGGTGGCGCCTCTCGCATAGCGGTCGAGACGATCGGCGACGCTCGGCAGCTGCATCGTCTTGGCGACCCGCATGGTCGCACCGGTCTCCGCCTGCACGAGATCCACCAGATCGGGGAGCCTCACCCGCACGAGATCGGCCGCCTGGGCCAGTAGGCCAGCACGGTGCTCCGGCGTGGTCCGGCTCCAGGCGGGAAAGGCCATGGCCGCTGCTTCGGTGGCCGCGACGGCCTGCGCTGGCGATGCCTCGGGCGCGCCGCCCACCTCCTGCTCGGTCGCAGGGTTGATGATCGGGTAGGTGCCCCGTTCCCCCTCGACCCAGTCGCCACCGATCAACATGCGGTACGGCTCGCTCATGTGGCGGACGGTACACCGGTCTGACACACCGTCAGAAACGAGCCCGGATCGTCCCGTACAGTCGTCGCGCATGGTTCTCGAACTCTTCCGACTCGATGGCCGGGTCGCCGTCGTCACCGCCGCGAGCCGCGGAATCGGTGCTGCCATCGCCGAGGCCTACGCCGAGGCCGGCGCCGACGTCGCGATCTCTGCCCGCACGACCGAAGACCTCGAGATCGTCGCCCAACGGATCGAGGCCCATGGCGTGCGGGCCCTGGTGCACACCGCGGATCTCGGCACACGGGACGCAATGGCCGACTTCGTCGACGCCGTCGCCGACGAGTTCGGTCGAATCGACGTGGTCGTGAACAACGCCGGCGGCTCGTTTCCCACGGCGTTCCTCGATACGAGCGAGCGGGCCATGAGCAAGGCGCTCGAGTGGAACGTGATGACCGCGTTCAACCTCACCCAACTCGCAGCACCGCACCTCTTGGCCAGCGACACGAGTGCCGTCGTCAACATCGCCTCGGCCACCGGCCTCTATCCCGAGCGGGGCTTCCTCGGGTATGGCACCGCCAAGGCCGCGATGCTGGCGATGACCAAGAACCTCGCACACGACCTCGCCCCTCGCGTGCGGGTGAACGCCATCGCCCCCGGAGCCATCGACACGCCCGCACTCGAACTGGTGACCACCGACGAGGGTCTCACCCGAGCCCTCGTGGACAACACGCCCATGCGACGGATCGGTGTCACCGCCGACATCGCTGCTGCGGCGCTGTATCTGGCGTCCGACGCGTCCTCGTACGTGACGGGCCGTGTGATCCCCGTCGACGGTGGCATCGAGACCACGAACCTCCCACTCGGCATACCCGATCTCACCGGACCACCGACGGCCACGGAGTAGCCCGCATGGAGAAGCTCGCCATACTGCGCTGGCGAGGTGCCGATGATGCACCCGACACCGATGCGTTCCTGACCGCCGTCGACCGCATCTGTCGGGCCGGTCACTGGGCCACTGCGTACGTCGAACACACCGGCGACGCCGCGACGTTCCGGTACGGCGACGACCCCGACGGCCTCCTGCTGTCGTCCGGTCTCACGGTCTGGGTCGATCGCCACGAGCAGGCGACAGAGATCGTCGACCAACTGCCTTCGGCCGGTCGGACCACGCCCTACCTGCTCACCGAATCGGTGCCGCTGGACTGGGAGGGACGCGACTGGGTCGACGGCGTCCGCTCGCCCGGGGTCGCGCTGCTCACCGCGTTCCCGAAGATCGACTCCGTCGACCACGAGACCTTCTACGAGCGCTGGCACGGCTCGCACTCGAAGCTGACGTTCGAGATCCACCCGGTGAAGCGGTACATGCGCAACGTCGTCACACGCCGCCTCGGCGAGGGTCCCGCCGCTGACGCGATCGTGACCGAGGTCTTCGCGGCCGACGACCTCCTCGATCCCAGTCGGTTCTACGGGGTGAGCGAGCCCGAGCTGTCGTGGCAGGACGCGATGCGTACGATCAACGAGGACCTGGTGACCTTCGCCGACATGGCCCGACTGCAGACCGCGCCCACGGAGGAGATCCTCGTCAACAGCGCTCCCTGGGAACGCTGAGTCAGTCGGCACCCGCTGCGTCCCGGGCTGCGGGGATCTGGTCGATCACTGCGAGCGCGAAGATCGCGTACACCACGCCGTAGAACGCCATGCCGGGTCCATAGATCGTGAAGCCGACGAGGGCAACGATCCACATCACCGCCGGGCCGACATCGACGCCGAAGTCACGGATGCGGCGTCGCACGTAGAACGCCTCGAACAGCTGGATGCCGAGGAGACACGCCAGGAGGACGCCGGCGACCGTGCCGCTCGCCAACGCGGCGGTGAGCGCGACGGTCGGGAACGTGCCGATGAGGATCCCAACGTCCGGGAGCATCGCCGCCACGCCGGCGAGGAGACCGAGGACGATGGGCGCCGGGAGATCGATGATCGCCGCGAAGGCGAACGTCGCCACACCGATCACCCCGCCCTGGCCGAGCAGCGCGGACACGGTCCGTCTCGCCCGTCGCGCGGCAGAGGCCAGCACCGCCGACACGAGCTCACGACGGTCGCCGCTCACCTGCCTGATCGCACCGGTTGCGATCGCTGGTCCGTAGACGAGGAGGAAGATCGCGAGGATCGCCGACACGAAGTACACGGGGACGGTGGGCGCGTTCTCGGCCAGCGCGCCGCTGCCACTCCCGACCCGGTCGTCCAGTCCTCCGAGAAAGGTCTCGGCACGGGTCGAGAGGTCGATCTCTGACGCGATTCGACCGATCTCGTCGTTGCGCGCCTCGAGGCGCTCGATGGCTTCGGGTGTGACCTCCTGGAGACGGCTCACCTCCCGATCGAGGTCGTCGACGGTTCCGAAGATGAGCGCGCCTGCGGCTCCGGCGACCACGACGAACGTGAGGATGACCGCGAGAACGCGCGGGATCCACCGACCGAGCCACTCGACCAACGGTTCGACGAACACCGCGACAGCAATGGCCGCCGCCGTCCACCCGAGAACGCGGTGGGCAGCGACGAAGGCACTCCGCGCGACGAGGAAGCCGATCACCACGCCCACGCCCAGGATCGCGGATCGCCACGTGACCCGGATCATCCGAACCGGCGCATCACTCGTCATCCGCGTGACATCCGACACCGAGTCGTACGGTACCGAGCGTGGTGCAGCCCATCGGCGATGCAGAGGAAGCCGACGCGCCGCCGAGCCGCACCATCGTGGAGATCGACGTTGCGTCGGTCGGACGCCTGCTCGTGGTCGCGCTCGGCGCCGCAACGCTGTTCGCCCTCGTCCAACAGGCACCGGCGATGCTCACCAAGATCGGCGTCGGGATCGTCCTGGCGCTGGCCCTCGACCCGGTGGTGGTGCGCGTCCACAAACGGTTCCGGTGGCAGCGGGGCACCGCCGTCGCCCTCGTCGGTTCGATCCTCGGGCTCGTGTTCCTCGGTGTGCTCGTAGTGCTCGGACCCGCGGCGATCGATCAGGCCAGCAGCCTCCGCGACGACCTTCCTTCCACCATCGAAGATGCCTACAGCTGGCCAGTGGTCGGTGACCGACTGGAGGCTCGCGACGCGGCCACCTCGGTCGAGAACGCGATCAACGAACTGCCGTCGACACTCGACGATGCCTCGATCCGACGCTATGCCGAGGATCTCCTCGGCGGCCTCCTGACCGCAGTCGTGGTCCTCGTGACCGCCGTGGCCGTGATGCTCGACGGCTCCCGGATCGTCGAACGATTTCGAGCGATCGTGCGACCCGAACGGGTGGAGCAGGTCGATGCGATCGGCCGCGTGGTCTACGGCACGTTCGGCAACTACTTCGCGGGGTCGCTCTTCGTCGCCATCCTCAACGGGCTCGTCGTCCTCACGCTCGCGCTGGCGCTGGGTGTCCCGCTGGCCCCCCTCGCCGGACTCTGGTCGGCGCTCACCAACCTGATCCCTCAGATCGGCGGGTTCCTCGGCGGCTCGTTCCTCGTGTTGCTGGCGCTCACCGAGGGACCAGTGGTCGCCGCCATCGCCGCGGCGGTGTTCCTCGTGTATCAGAACATCGAGAACAACGTGATCCAGCCTGCGGTGGTCGGCAAGGCCGTCGACCTGACCCCTCCCACGACCATGCTCGCTGCGCTGATCGGCGGCGCCGTGGCCGGCGTACCGGGGGCCCTCGTGGCCACGCCCATCGTCGGGGCGGCCAAGATCCTCTACTTCCGTGACCGCGCCGACGATGCCGTCGACGGCGTCGACCTCACCCGGCCGGCGGACGGCGAGGACGCCGACTGACCGCGACGTTCACGCGTCGAGCTCGAGGCCCAACATCTCGATGGCGTTGCCACGGACGAGCTTGCGGATCACGTCGTCGGGCAGATGGCCCATCAGCTTCTCGGCCACCTCCTTGGTGTGCGGCCAGGTGGAGTCGGAGTGGGGGTAGTCGGTCTCGAACGTGATGTTCGAGACGCCGACGCGGTCGAGCATCTCGAGGCCGACCTCGTCGTCGAAGAAGCAGCCGTACATCTGGCGGTAGTAGTAGGTCGAGGGCGGCTCGGGCACCTTGTCAGCCACCCCACCCCACGCTCGGTTGTCCTCCCAGACCTTGTCGGCCCGCTCGAGGATGTAGGGAATCCACCCGATCTGGCCCTCAGAGTACGCGATCTTGACCCGGGGAAACTTCTCCAACAGACCCGAGAACAGCCAGTCGCTCATCGAGGCCATGGCATTGTTGAACGTGAGGGTCGACCCGACGGCAGCTGGTGCGTCGTCCGACGTCGAGGGCATCTTCGACGACGACCCGATGTGCATGTTGATCACGGTGCCGGTCTCGGCGCAGGCGCGGAAGAACGGCTCCCAGTGGTCGGTGTGGATGCTGGGCAGGTCGAGGTAGGGCGGGATCTCGCTGAAGCACACGGCCCGCACGCCGCGGGCCGCGTTGCGCCGGACCTCGGCCGCCGACAGCTCCGCATCCCAGAGCTGGATGATCGTGAGAGGGATGAGACGGCCGCCGGAGTCGCCGCACCACTCGTCCACCATCCAGTCGTTGTAGGCCTTGACGCAAAGGTCGGCCAGCTCCATGTCGCTGGCCTCCTTGAAGGTCGGCCCGCAGAACCGGGGGAACGAGGGGAACGCCATCTGGGCCTCGGTCCAGTTCTGGTCCATGTCGGCC
>JBBKVY010000269.1:0-3069 GCA_037968675.1 Acidimicrobiales bacterium
GGGCCGCCCGACGTCCTACGCGGACCTCGACCGGCGATCCGATGCCGTCGCCGCCGGCCTGAGCGCGAAGGACATCGGACCCGGCGAGGTCGTCGCCATGACGCTGGACTCCGGGATCGAGTGGGTGGTGCTGGCGGCCGGCGGAGCGGACGCGATGGCCTCGGCCGCCCAGGTGGCCGAGGCGGTCAGGGCCTCAGCGTCAGCCACCACCTCGGAGACGAGGCCGATCTGCTCGGCCTTGGTGGCGGTCATCCGCTCGTGGTTGCCGAGCAGGGTCATGCGCAGCACCTCGCCGAAGGGCATGCCCCGGTGGAGCATCAGCAGGGGCTCGTACACCGCAGGCATGCCGTAGGTGACGTGCGGGTCGAAGAAGCGCGACGCCTGGGTGGCGATGATGAAGTCGACCTCACCCAGCAGGTAGAACGCGCCGCCGCAGGCGATGCCGTCGACCGCGGCGATGACCGGCTTCCACATCTCGTTGCTCTTGGGGCCGAGCAGCCTGCCGGGGTCGTCGTAGGTGTAGGGCGAGAAGGTGTAGTCGGCGCCGTCGTCGGAGGGGACGAAGTCCCGGTCGATGCCGGTGCAGAAGGCGTTGCCCCCCTCGGCGCCGAGCACCACCGCGTGCACCGAGTCGTCGGTCCGCACGCGCCGCCACAGCGCAGAGAGCTCGTCGCACATCGCCTGGTCGAAGGCGTTGTAGCGGTCGGGTCGGTCAAGGGTGACCCAGCCGACGGCACCGTCCTGGCGCCAGCGGAGGGTGGTGAGGTCGTCCACGGCGGCGAACCTACTGCCGGCTGGGCGCGCGGCCGGAGGAGGCATCGACGGTCGGCACTGCGGATGTCCCGGAACGTGGCGTCACGGGGGCCGGAAGGATCAGGCCGACGCGCCGACGGGCTGGCGGTCCCGGTCGAGGTCGAGGTGGAGCATGCGGATGGCGTTGCCCCGCATGATCTTGTAGACGGCCTCGTCGGGGACGCCCTCCATCAGCCCGGTGGCCACCTCGAGGGTGTTCGGCCAGGTCGAGTCGGTGTGGGGGTAGTCGGTCTCGAAGGTGATGTTGTCGACGCCGACGATGTCGAGGCTGTCGACCCCGTGCTGGTCCCGGAAGAAGCAGCCGTAGATGTTCTTGTAGTAGTAGGTGCTGGGCGGCTCGGGGATGAGGTCCTTGACCCCGCCCCACGCGCGGTGCTCCCGCCACACGTCGTCGACCCGCTCGAGGATGTAGGGGATCCAGCCGATCTGGCCCTCGGAGTAGGCCAGCTTGAGGTCCGGGAACTTCACCAGGTTGCCGCTGAAGAGCCAGTCGCTCATCGAGGCCATGGCGTTGTTGAACGAGAGCGATGCGGCGACCGCGACCGGTGCGTCGGGTGATGTGGCCGGCATCCGCGACGACGACCCGATGTGCATGTTGATGACCGTCCCGGTCTCTTCGCACGCTCGCACGAACGGCTCCCAGTAGCCGTCGGCGTCGTGGACGCTCGGCAACCCCAGGTACGGCGGGATCTCGCTGAAGCACACGGCACGCACACCGCGGGCGGCGTTCCGATGGATCTCCGCTGCCGCGAGCTGCGCGTCCCACAGCGGGATGATGCACAGCGGGATCAGCCGGCCGTCGGTGCCACCACACCACTCGTCGACCATCCAGTCGTTGTACGCCTCGACGCACAGCTTGGCGAGGACCTTGTCCTCGGCCTCCATGAAGGTCTGCCCGCAGAATCGCGGAAAGCTCGGGAAGCACAGCGACGCCTCGACGTGGTTCATGTCCATGTCGGCGAGCCGGGCCGTCGGGTCGTAGCACCCGTCGCGCATCTCCTCGTAGGTGATGCCGACGACCTTGACCTCGTCACGGTCGAACCCTGCGGCTGCCGAGAGGCGCGTCTGTGGGACTCGCGCGTCCTCGTAGATCCACCAGTCGCACAGCTGACCGTCGGGATCGGGCTCGTAGGTGAAGTTTCCGCCCACGAAGTCCATGTTCCCGGCCTCCTGGATCACCCGAGGGCCGATGTCCCGGTACTTCGCCGGCAGACGGTCCTGCCACACGTCGGCGGGCTCGATGACGTGGTCGTCGACGGAGACGATGCGCGGGATGACAGCCATGCAGACCAGCGTATCGGAATCTGACGCGGTGTCAGATTCTGGGTAGCGTCCACCTCATGGCTGAATTCGAGATGGACGTCGGCGGCGAGATCGAGCTGGGCAGCTACCTGTTCACGATGATCGAACCGCACCCCGGCCACGAAGTCGCCTACAACCGCTGGTACGAGCGCGACCACTTCTACGCCGGTTGCATGATCGGGCCGTGGCTCTTCAGCGGCGCTCGCTTCGTGGCGACCACCGACCTCAAGGCGATGCGGATCGGCGACGAGCCCGACCTGTTCGGTGAGCACGACGGATCGACCCTCTCGATCTACTGGGTCATCGACGGCAAGATGGGCGACCACTTCGACTGGGGGTCTCGCCAGGTGCGCTGGCTCCACGACAACGACCGCATGTACGCCGAGCGCGAGCACGTCCACACCAACCTCTACTCGCACCGGTCGACGGCGGCGCGTGACGACGACGGGACGCCGATCGAACTGGCGCTGGAGCATCGCTACCAGACGGTGGTGGCCGCCTGGATCGAGCGCCACGACAAGGAGTGGCCGCCGGATCCCGAGCTGTCAGGTGGGGTGACCGAACTGGTCGAGCGTTCGCATCCTGCGCCCATGCCGGAGGACGCGCCGCTCACCCAGAAGCGCTTCGAGAACACGCGGAACCGTCAGCTCACCCTGTGGTTCGCCGACGCCCCCGCCGAGGCGGTCATGGCCGAGGTCGCCGCCTGGGGCGAGTCGATCGCCGACACTGGGCGCCTGCTGTGGGCCGGCCCGTTCAAACCGACCATCCCCGGCACGGACACCTACATGGACCAACTCTGACCCCCCAAGCCCCGTTCTGGTGAGCAAACGACACCATCAGACGGCACATCTGCTCACCAGAACCGAGGGCTCTGCGTTCTGGTGAGCAAACGACACCACCAGATGACCGGAGCACTCACCAGAACGGTGGGGTGCCGGGGGTGGGGTGTCAGGT
>JBBKVY010000270.1:0-17302 GCA_037968675.1 Acidimicrobiales bacterium
GGGGTGTCGGGGCGGGGGCCGGCGGCGTCGTGGTCGGAGGAGGTGCCGGCGGCGCGGTGGTCGGGGTGGTGGTCGTTGTCGTCGTGGTGGTCGCGTCGGCGACTTCCCCGGCGAGGTCGGCGATGGCGCCGGGGTCGACCAACTGGAGTCCCTCGCTGAAGCTCGCCGACTGGACACCGACCCCGTCGGTGGCACTCGCAACGACGATCGCACGGTCCGAGCCGGGCGTGTCGGCGTCTCCGGTGGCGATCGCGATCCCGGCGGCGAGCACGGTGGCGAGGGCGATGGCGAACAGCGGGAGTCGGACGGAGCGGCTCATGGGATCCTTCGGCGGGGAAGAAGACGGGGGCGGTCGCCACCATATTGCGAACAGGTGACAATTGTGACGATGGTGTGTCGAGCCTAGGGGTGACCCCCGTCGCGACGAAGTACCTCACCCCGTCCTGCCACTTTTTCAGCGCATCTTGAGCGACTCGGCCGTCAATACCGGCTGATTCGCGCGGTGCGTGAAGTGTCGGCACGCTCCGAACGACGCGCGACGCGTGTCGGGACCTTCGGCCCTGCCGTCCGATCGCCACCGGGGGTCTGATCGTCGGTATGCACGATCCTGGTCCCGACCACTTCGGCCTCATCCGCATGGAGGAGGACCAGTGTTGGCGGTTCCTCGAGCGACACCGCCTGGGTCGAGTCGGCCTGGTGCAACTCGGCCATCCCATGATCTATCCGGTCAACTACGCGCTCGACGGCCGTTCGGTCGTCTTCCGGTCCGCGCCGGGCTCGAAGCTCGTCGCCGCTGACCGCGGGCCGATGGTGGCGTTCGAGGTCGACGAGGCCTCCGAGACCTTCGAGACCGGCACGAGCGTCGTCGTCCACGGCGCACTGCACGAGGTCACCGACCGAGCCGAGCGGGAGCGCCTGCGGGGGCTCGGGATCCGCCCGTGGGCCCCAGGCGCCCGCGATCACTTCCTCCGGGTCGAGGCGCGGTGGATCAGCGGCCGAGCGATCGGGGTCGAGGGCGCGGTCGACGGGCTGGGCGCCGATGGCGGTTGACTTGCCGGCACGGAGCGACCGGTGCGTAGCTTCGGGTCGATGACCACCCGTGAAACCCCCCATGTCGTGTTCGGCGACGACCTGTCTGCTGGCGCCGACGTCGCCTGGCTCTGGATCAACAGCCAGACTTGGAGCGGGTGGGAACTGTCGGTCGTGACCGCGGAGCCGCCGATCGTCGGCACGGTGGTACCAGAGGAACTGTCGGTCCTCCATGAGGACGACGGTCGACCGCGCCGACCCACGATCGCCGCGTCGCGATTCGAAGACGTGCGATTCCTTCGCGCCGCCGTTGATCCGCGTCTCGCGCTCTCGAGCTGTGGCGATGCTTCCCTCCTGGTGGTCGGTGCGGCATCGAGTGGGCTGGGCCCGCACCACATCGGGAGCACGGCAGAATGGTTGCTCCAGGACCCCGCTGTCCCGACCGCGATCGCCCGCAACGGACGACCGGTGCGCACCGCCCTGATCTGCGCCGATGGCTCGGCGCACGCGGCCGAAGCGGCGTCGAGCCTTGCGGGGATGCCGTGGCTGTCGGGGTTGCGAGTCGAGGTGCTCGCAGTCGACGACCACCGGAACGACTGCAAGGCGGCGGTCGACGCGGTGGAGGCCATCTTCGACGGACGCGACGTCGATCTGGTCAGCTCGACGCGGAAGAGCCGGAGTCCGCACCGCGAGATCATCGAAGTCGCCGGCGCCGGTGCCATCGATCTCATCGTGCTCGGAAACCAGGGGATGAGCGGCCTTCGGCGTCGGGTCCTGGGCTCCACGGCGAGCGCGGTCGTCCGGCATGCCCGGTGTTCGGTGCTCGTCGCCCAGGCTCCCGCGACCGACTGAGGCACAGGGAGGCTGCGCCGCCCCCGGCATGTCCGGCTACTGGACGACGATGGTGCCTCGCATCCACGGATGCGGTGTGCAGTAGTACTCGAACGTGCCCGGTTCATCGAAGGTGAACGCGAACGTGTCGTCGCTCTCGAGGTTCCCGGAGTCGAACAAGCCGTCCGGCGTTCCTGCGCTCCCGTCGGACGATCCGGAAGTGACGGTGTGGATGACCGAGTCGTCGTTGGTCCAGGTCACTGTCGTGCCCACGGGAACGGTCGCCGTTCGGGGTGCGTACGCCCGCTCTGCGTTCGCCGGGTCGAACGCGCCGGCGGGGATGACGACCTGGTCGTCGGGAAGGATCGGGAGATCCTCGTCGGGTTCGAGGCCGGCGTCGGTCCTGCTCGCCTCGTAGATCTCCGGGTTCTCCTCCCCCTCGATGACGACCAGGCCGATCACGCCCTTGAGGAACGTCCGCGCGAGGGCATGGTCGACGAGGATGACCGTGCTCGGAACCTGTCCCAGCAGCTCGACGACCGTTCCGCCGCCGGCCACGACGAGCGTCGACTGCGAGCCCCGGATGGGGGCGTTCACACGGTGTGTCGCTGCCTCCGGATAGACGACGTCCCAGTGGGAACCGATCGGGTGGAAGTTGGCGTCGAGGTTCAGGCCCTCGTTGATCATGTAGATGCGAGCTCGCTCGCCCACGCGCATCTGCAGTGCGCGGTCCTCGACGAGGGCGTCGGTGCGCCCGTTGAAGGTGATGTATCGGGGGTTCTCGTTCCGAAGCGACGCCAGGTCGAACGACGCGACTCCGTCGGGATCGGGTTCGCCGACGTACCACTCCGACTGCATGATCGCCCACTCGTGGTCCACCGGCGGGAGCTGGTCCTCGGGGTCGACGATGAACATGCCGACCATGCCGCGAGCGATGTGTTCGACCACGGGGGCGAAGGCGCAGTGGTACATGAAGGCGCCGGGGTAGAGCAGGCGTACTTCGATCGTCGCGGTCTCGCCGGGTCCGACGACGAGACCCTCGGCTCCGCCGCCCTGACCAGTGACCGAATGGAAGTCGATGTTGTGCGGGTGCTGGCTCGCGGAGGGATTGCTGAGCGAGATGCGGGCGACATCGCCGACGCGGCCCCGAAGGACCGGCCCGGGCGTGCCGCAGGTGACATCGTCGCCGGCGATCCGGTATCCCCACATCTCGGTGGAGACACCGTTGGCCGGGTCGAGCGGACAGACGCGCTCCACGACCTCGAGATCGACCTCGAACAGGCGCTGGTCGTCCCGCTCGGCCGGGGGAGGGACGGCCGGTGCGTAGGCGGCGTTCGTCTCCCCGGGGTCGGCCGCACGGAGCTGCGCCTTACGCGTCAACACGGGAAGGATCGACTCGCCCGGTCCCAGCCCCGAACCACCGGGCCGGAAGGCGGTGGGATCGCCGCTGCGGGCGACCTCCTTCGCTGTCGCCGAGCACGCCGGAATGGCGACCGCGGCAGCCGCGATCGCGGCCAGCACGTGCCGGCGCTCCGGAAGTCGGTCCGTGCGGCGTGTCGTCGAGGTCATCGTGGGACCTCGATGATCGACGGCTCGCCGGTCGAGGTCGCGGCGTCAGCTGACGTGGTCGGGGCGTCGTAGACGTGCGCCGCTTCCGCGGCCACGCGGCTCAGTCGGATGGCGTCACCTCGATTGCCGATCGGGACGATGACGGTGGTGGTTCGCATGAGGCTTCCTCGATCGCTGGGTTACCGTCGATCCTCCCCGAGCCGTCGCAACGTCGGGCAGGGCCGAAGGTCCCCATCGGCCGAGATCAGTCGTCGTCGGGACCTTCGACTCTGACGCCGCGTGGCACCGATGGTCATGCTCGGGCCCATGGAACGCGTCCTCCTCGAATCGACGACCTCGTCCAGTCCCCTGTCCGCCGCGACCCCCGATCGGTGATGTCGGAGATGGAGCGACCGATCGAGGCAACGAGCATGCTCCGGACTCCGGTCGACGTCGTCCGGACGATCCTCCGCGAGGATCCCGGCAGTGTCCTCGGGGCTCCAGAGCCCGATCCGCGGATGCTGGCCCCACACCGGTTCGACACGACCGTCGCGGTCGAACTGGGCGCTGGTACCAGCACCGAGCAGGCCGTGGTCATCGAGCTCGGCCGGACCCCTGCCGACGAGCAACAACTCGCGGTGGCGATCTCGTGGGAGGCGACGGAACACGAGAGGATCCTGCCCTCCTTCACCGGCGAACTCGTGGTCGATCCCGATGGCGGCGGGAGCTCGCTGACGCTGCGCGGGACGTATTCGATTCCCTTCGGGCCGGTCGGGCGGTTCGGCGACGCCGTGGTCGGGCATCGTGTGGCCCGAGCGACGATGTCCGACTTCGCTGCCCGACTCGCCCGTCGCATCGACGACGAGGCGCGGCGCACGGCGCACCTCCGTGATCAGCTCGGTCGGCGTTCGTGACCCGGCACCCCGTCACTTCGCCGTCGATCCTTCATCTCTGACTCGTGCACGTGCTCACGGCCGTCCGTCAGGTCGCCGAGGGCGTGGACCAGGAACGCCCGTACGGCGCCCCAGTAGACCGCGTCGTACTCCTCCACGATCTGAAACGTCCATCGCCCGTCGAGCACGTTGCGGCCCACGAGCACCATCCGCAGTTCCTCGGCCAGCGTCGTGTGGCCGGCGGTGTCGGTTGCGTCGGCAGCGTCCCCCAGGGGCCCGTCAGTTGAAGTCGACAGACGGGCAACGGTGACGGCACCATGTAGACGCCGCCACCATCGGCTCGATCCCGAGCGGGCGGGACGCCCGGGGGGCTCACCGGAATGGGCGGGATCCCGGCGTGATTCCACCCTAGGTCAGTGCACGCACCCTGTCACCCGGATCGCAGGGCTGCGGGGTGGCCGGCCGTCGACTCTCGAAAACAGTCGTCGACGGCGGGCTCGCCCCGCGTCTTCCGGCTCGTGTCACGGGACAGGAGCCAGACGGTGGTGGCGCCTGGAGTGCGCCAGAGCTTCGGTCGGAGTCACACCGAGTCCGGTGACGACGAGTCGTCCACCCAGGTCGTGGGCCGTGGTCGCTGCCTGCTCGATCGGTTCGAAACCGGCGGAATCGATGTGTGACACGGCGGTGAGGTCGAGGGCGAGATCACGGACTCCGGCTCGGAGGATGCGGGTGAGGCGGTGGCGGAGGTACTCGGCGGCTCTCGCATCGAATCGGCCTCGCCCGGTGAGGGTGATCTGGTCGACGTCGATCTGTTCGATGGCGAGTGACGCCGTCGCGCAGGTCGGCGTCGACGCCGCCGGGTCGGAGCCCGCCTCGTGCTCCGGACCCGACAGCATCACTGGACCGTCCCCGCCCCCGTCGCCGACGGTCCTGCCGCAACGCGACGGCCTTGTTGCATCGCGTCGAATTCATGCCGCACGGCACGGCGTGTCGCTCGTGCCCGCACGCTCGGACTCGTGCACAGGCTGGGCATCAGGCGGGTCCGTCGACCCCTCGGCCTGGACTCGTCACGCTCGCCGGGTGCCACGAGGATCATTGCTGCCATCCAACCGGGCCGACCGAACAATGGCCAGCCTCACGGGGATGGCGGCTGTGGGCTCAACCGCCGAGATCGGGTCACCTCGACCCTAGGTCGGCGGCGGATGCGGCGCAAGGGGTATGTGCGCCCGGTGCGCGGGTTGGCGGTGCGCGCCACTCGCGGTATCGTTGCACCAGATTCGCTCTGAGGTGACGCCTTGGTCCGGGCGTGGACATCGACCATTCGGTGCCGCACGCTTTGGAGGCATTGGCTCCGTCGCCGCCCCCGGGCTCGGCCCGTAGGGAGGCGTCTGCCAATGGCCATGCCTTGTTGGCATCGAGCGCCGTCGTCGCCCGATGCACGCCTCACGGTCCCGGCGATGGGACTGTCGTGCACGACGGGGCCGTGGCGATGACCGAACTCCGTGTGCCCGGCGACGATATCGATGCGGCGCTGAACCGACTCGCCACCGTGGTGCTGTCGGCGGAGACCACCGATGCCATCCTGTCGATGGTCGTCACCCTGGCCACGTCCACCCTGGCCGCGGCCGACGGCGCCAGCGTCTCCTTACAGCGAGTTGACCGGGTCCTGGAGACCTCCCACGCCACCTCCACCGTGATGCGGACCCTCGACGACCTGCAGTACGAGACCGGTGAAGGCCCATGCGTCGCGGCCATGCGAGACGGCCAACGCCACCACATCGACATCACGGGCATGAAGGAGCAGTGGCCGACCTTCACCGCCGCGGCTGCATCCCACGGCGTGAACACCATCCTGTCCACACCCCTCGCCGTCGACGGCCGTGTGTCGGGAGCCTTGAACTTGTACTCGAACCGGCGATCGGCCTACGGGCCCGACCAGGTGCGCAACGCCCAATCGCTGGCCGACCAGGCCTCGGTCGTCGTCGACAACGCCCTTGCCTACAGCATCAGCGAGTCGACCAACCAGCACCTCCGCAACGCGCTCGACTCCCGCACCGTGATCGGCCAAGCCCAGGGCGTGGTCATGGCCACCCTGGCGTGTGGCGCCGACGACGCCTTCGCTCGACTCCGCCGCGCCTCACAGAACGCCAACCAGAAACTGCGCGACATCTCCGCACAAGTCGTCGACGGCACACTTCCCGCCAACGACCTGCCCGCCCCATGACGCCAGCAGGCATGACGCGTTGAGCACCCGCAATGACCTCCAGCGCGTCCGCAGCGAAGTCGGTCTGAACTTCTCCGACCTGTGGTGGGCCTATCTCAGCCTCGGCGGCAGTCTCGACATCGGCCGGTTCCGAGACCAGCTCTCGACGCCGAGCACGCTCTCCACCACGGACTACAACCTCATCGCCCAAGCACTCAACGACCACGCCAGCCACCAACCACTCACCTACAGAACCGACGACTGAACCGCCCGCATCAGCTCGGTGCGGTTCACGGTGCGAGACGAGGTGAGGCCACGATGTGCGTGGGCGACGCAGTCGGGACGTTCGGCCCTGGCACGGCGTCCGGTGAGCAGGCACGGTTGGCATCGACCGCTGCGCTTGCCCGGAGGACTTCACCTTGCGACCCCCACGAGTGATTTCGTTGATCGTCGGCATCGGGCCCGCGTCCGGCACCGACGGTGCGGAGGATGTCGTCGACGTGACCGAACCCACCACCACACCGGACGAACGAGTGCCGGTCGAACACTAGGAGGACGTGATGGTTGCTCTCGACGGCCGGACCTCGATGGAGATCCTCTCCTCGGCCCAGTGCTGGGAACTGCTCGGTGCTCACACGGTGGGCCGCCTCGGCGTCCTCGTGGACAGTGCGCCGGAGATCTTCCCGCTCAACTACGGCGTGGTCGATCGCTCGATCGTGTTTCGCACCGATCCGGGCACCAAGCTGCGGGGGCTGTCCCGGAGCCCTGCCGTGTCGTTCGAGATCGACGGATTCGACACCGAGGATCGTCGAGGGTGGAGTGTGCTCGTGAAGGGAACGGCGGCACACCTGGAGCGGAGCCAGGACCTCGATCGGGTGCGGGACGTCGCCCTGCCGCTGTGGACCGTGGGCGAGAAGGGGGCGTGGGTCCGCATCGCGCCGCGGGAGGTCACCGGGCGACGGATCGGCGCGACAGCAAGCAAGGAGTTGTCATGATGACGTCAGACCCGGTGTGCCTCTACAGGTAGCCGCGAGGGTCGAGTTCGATCTCCGGGAGACGGATGCGCCGTCCGCTGACCCGCGTCGGCTCGATGCGGATCCAGTGGGGCTTTGACCCCTCGCTCCACGACTCGACGTGCACGTGCTCGGGGGTTGCTCCGGTGACCACATCGGCAACGCCGTGGAGGAGCACGCTCCACCCGGTGCGGTGGAACGGATCGACGAAGTCCACCTGGAAGCTGACCGACCGCCCGCGGATGGCGTCGAGTTTGGCGCCCGGGTCGGACCGGAAGACGACGGTCTCGTGATCCATGCTGAAGTTGACGGGGACGACGACCGGCGGATCCTCGCCGACAGACCAGGCGATCCGGCCGACCGAGACCGACTGCGCGAGTGCGAGGCACTCGTCGCGCTCGAGTGTCTCGAGCGCCCCGATGTCCGGGTCGTCGGTACCGTCGTCGGTCATCCGGGTGCAGTCTCGTGGACGACGTCGATCAGGAGTGCCAGCATCCTGCGAGGATCCTCCCCGTACCTGGTCGGCGGAAGGGTCCTCGGTCGGTCCGTTTGGGGACCTTGGTCACATCGTCGGATCGACACCGCGATGCTTGCGGCGTTCGTCGAGCCGGGCCGCGTAGGCGGCGGCCTCGGTGCGGCGGCTCATGCCGAGCTTGGACAGCAGATTCGAGACATAGTTCTTCACGGTTTTCTCGGCCAGGAACATCGCCTCACCGATCTGTCGATTCGTCAGTCCGTCACCGATCAGGACGAGGATTCGCTTCTCTTGCGGGGTGAGCGCCGACAGCTCCTCCTCGCCGGACTTCGTCCGCAGCCGCTCGAGCACCCGGGCCGTCACCGTGGGGTCGAGGAGCGACTCGCCCGCGGCCAGCCGGCGTACGGCGTCGATCAGGTCCTCCCCGCGGACCTGCTTCAACACGAAGCCGGCGGCGCCGGCCATGATGGCGGCGAACATCGCTTCATCGTCGGCGTACGACGTCAGCATGAGACAGGCGATCTCGGGTCGACGCGACCGGATCTCGCGGCACACCTCGATCCCGTTTCCGTCGGGGAGCCGGACGTCGAGTATGGCGACATCGGGATTGGTGGCCGGGATCCGTCCGTAGGCGATCTCGGCGGTGTCGGCCTCGCCCACGATCTCGAGATCGTCCTCGGCCTCGAGCAGCTCGCGGAGGCCCCGACGAACGAGCTCGTGGTCGTCGAGAAGGAACACCCGGATACCCATGGGCACAGTGTGCCGTCTGGCCGGACACGTCTGCGATGTCGGAACCACAACGCGTAGTGTCGCCCCATGTCCGTCGCAGGACCCCGCCGACTCCATCAGCTCCTCGACGCCGTCGTCGCCATCGGGTCCGGTCTCGATCTCCAGACGATGCTGCGACGGATCGCCGAGCTCGCTGCCGACCTGGTCGATGCCCGATACGCAGCGCTCGGCGTCCTCGACGAGACCGGGCTGCAGCTCAGCGACTTCCTGACCGTCGGTATGGACGACGACACGCGTGCAGCGATCGGGGACCTGCCAGAGGGCCACGGCATCCTCGGGCTCCTGATCGTCGAGCCGAAGCCGATCCGCCTGCCGGACCTGCACGAGCACCCCGACAGTTACGGCTTCCCCCCGAACCATCCACCGATGCACTCGTTCCTGGGCGTCCCGATCATGATCGGCGACCGCGTGTTCGGCAACCTCTATCTCACCGAGAAGACGTCGGCCGAGGTGTTCACTGACGTCGACGAAGAACTGGTGGTGGGCCTGGCAGCGGCCGCCGGCGTCGCCATCGACAATGCCCGCCTCCACCGGAGGGTGGGCGAGCTCGCGATGTTCGAGGACCGGGAGCGGATCGCTCGCGATCTCCACGACACCGTGATCCAGCGGCTGTTCGCGTCCGGTCTGTCGCTCCAGGGAACGGGTCCGCTGGTCGATCGGGACCCGGCCACGGCGAAGGAGCGCATCACGGCGGCCGTCGAGGACCTGGACGGCACGGTCAAGACGATCCGGACGGCGATCTTCGCGCTGGAGTCGGCATCTCGCAGTCGGGACGGGCTGCGCGATCAGGTGTTCGGTCTGTGCGGCGAGGCGACAGGTGCGCTCGGATTCGAGCCGTCGGTTCGATTCGAGGGCGCCGTCGACGCGGCAACGACCGACGATGTCGCCACCGACATGTTGGCCACGCTCCGAGAGGCGTTGAGCAACGTGGCGCGACATGCGGACGCGACCGAAGTGCAGGTCTCGATCGAGGCCCGGAACGGTGCCGTCACGATGGAAGTCTCCGACAACGGTGTCGGACTGCCGGCGGAAGCATCGGAGGGTGGGCGCGGGCTGGTGAACATGGCCCGCCGGGCGGAGAGACACGGCGGCAGCTTCGAGCTGTCAGCGGGAACGCCCATGGGGACCACGGTCATCTGGCGCGTGCCGGATCGCTGACCGGTCCAGCCTCCGACCCGATACCAGATCTGTCGAGATGGCCACGACGTGGTCGGTCGCCGTTGTCGCCCAGTGCGGGAGCGGGTAGTGCTCGATCAGCTCGAGCTCGATCGGGTCTTCGAGCACCGTCGCCACACCGGTCACCAGGACGCTCCAGCCCGAGTGCGACAGCGGATCGAAGTCGTCGACCTCGAAGGCGACGACGGCGTCGTCGAGCGCCGCCGCCATCTTGGTGCCACGGCCGGTCCGGATCAGGATGCGGGCGTCGTCCAGGAGGAAGTTCACCGGCAGGACGACCGGCAGGGCTCGTGACGTGACGCCGACCCGGCCCAGCGTCGCGCCGTCGAGCAGGCGCAGACACTCGGAGCGTTCGAGGATCTGTAGTCCGTTCCGGTCGACCTCCACGACCCTCATTCTCGGCAGCGCCGTCGCCGAGATCCCAGGGTCCGATGTCACATCCTGGGCAGCTCTCGGGCGGGTCACGGGAGCACGGTCACGGGAACGTTGGCGTGCTGGACCAGTTGCATGCTGGTGCTCCCGAGGAGCAACTCGGCGAAGCCCCCGACACCCCGGCTGCCGACCACCAGGAGGTCGACGTCCTCGGCCTCGACCACCCGCAGCAGCGCCATGGCCGGCGGGCCGTCCTCGAGCAGGCGGCGATTCGGGACGGTGGTGTCGTCGAGCAGCGCGCACCACTCCTGCTCGAAGATGCGCATGATCTCGGCCCGGTGCGATTCCGACGGGACCAGGTCCGCCCCGGGAGTGAGCCGGTCGAGCAGTCCGAGGGCGTGGACCGCCACCACTTCGGCGTTCAATCGACCGGCCAGATCGGCCGCCCAGGTCAGTGCTCGCCTGCCGTCGTCAGAACCGTCGACACCGACGAGGATGCGGGAGATCACGCGGTGCTACCGGGTCGCGACCGGGTCGCTACCCGGTCGTGGCGGGCGCGGTGAGGGGGCTCCCCGGCTCTCGCGGGCGCGGCCTGCTTCGAGTCTGGTGGGACGACGAGTCGGGGCATGATCATGGCCGGGAGCGTCGTCTCGGTGGTGAGCTGCGATGCGCACGATCCGAGCAACCGTTTGGTGAGGCCACGGCCGCGAGACCCCACCACCACGACGTCGTGCTCATGGTCGGTGGCGTAGCGGACCAGTGCCGTCGCCGGGCGTCCGGCCAAGAGCACCGTGGCCGGCTCGAACCCCAGCCAACCGGACAGGGAGCCGGCGGCGTCCGCCGCGATCCTCTTCGGCTCCGCGGCCCACTCCCCCTCGGACGTCAGCGGTCCGGGCATGGTCTCGTTCACCTCGAATTCGGCCACCACCGCCAAGGTCAGGTCGGCGAGCCGACTGCCGAACAACTCGGCAGCGGACCTGGCGGCGCGGACCGATTCGTCGGATCCGTCGACGCCGGCGAGGACGCTCACTCCTGGGTGGTCGGCTCGGCTGCTGTCGGACAACAAGACGGGACGAGCCAGTCGTTCGTTCTGTTCAATCTGGCGGAACAGGGGAAGGGCGAACGGGCCCGCCATCGCGCCCAGCAGCCAGATCGAGTGCCAGTGGCCCCGTCTCGCTTCGTAGAGACCGAGGACGGCTCCGACGAGTACCCATGCGGCAGCGACGGAGACGATGACCATGCCTCCAGCATCCTGCGCGCCAACCCCGGGAGGCAGGGCCGAAGGTCCCATTCCGGCTCCGCCGGATCGGTGAGCGGGCCAATGGACCTTCGACCCTAGGAGCGGTGGTGCGACGACGCCGATCATGACACGACGACCCTGCACCACAGGAGGAGACATCATGCACATCCGCGATGGCGTGCGCCGGTCGATGGCCAGGGCGCTGGCACGGCCCGCCGGTTGGAACCGCGTCGTCCCGAGGGAATCGTGATGCCAGTTGCTCCTCCGACGCCGGGCGACGGCGCTCCCGGTGTGTGGATCGAGTGGTTGGACGCCATCGAGTGCTGGGACCGTCTCGATTCCGTCGGGGTCGGGCGACTCGGCGTCATCGTGGACGGAATGCCCGAGATCCATCCCGTGAACTTCGTGGTCGACGACCGATCCATCGTGCTCCGTATGAACCCAGGGACCATGCTGCAGGCCATCGAGCGAGCTCCGCAGGCGTGCTTCGAGGTCGACCAGATCAGCGACATCGATGAGACCGGATGGAGCGTGCTCGTGAAGGGCATGGCGGTGCGACTCGTCGCTGCTGACGAACTCGCCCACGCGGCCGCACTTCCCGTCTACCCGTGGGCCATCGGCGATCAGTCGGAATGGGTACGGCTCGGGCCGAGCGAGATCACCGGCCGGCGCATCGAGCGACGACGTCGACGTTCCACCGCTTGACGCTCCGCCCTGGGGGCTTCAGCGCGTCGGGAGCTCCTGCGTGGCGATTGCGTCGACTGCGTCGGCGATGGCTTCGGCGCTGGCTCCATGAGGGACGCGCCGCAGGCCGGCGTACCGCTCCGGGGCCTGCGCCGCCGCACGATCGGCGATCTCCACGACGGTCGGTGTCGACGGATGGCGCCGGCGGTGGCTCTCGAGGGTCTCGACGTTGCGAAGGTCCGATGGGCCGAGGGTGTGGACGATCACATCGGCCTCCTCCGAGGTTCGGCAGCCGGCCCCGCCGGCGAGGGGGCACCGGCCGTCGGCACCCTCGGGACCCGGGCACGCAGCAGTTGCGTAGCCTCGTCGTCGAAGCGCCGTCGCGAGCGCTTCGCGATCGCGCCACTCGGTTGCCTCGATGAGCACACGACGGCCCGTCGACGGAGTCCAGTCAGGTTCGGAGACGAAGTCGGCCATGGGGGCGATCGTCGCGCCCGGAGGGACCGACTGACCACGGTCGAAGGTCCCTATTCGACGACCCACGGCCCGCGTCGTGGAATCGCGAGTGACCAATGGCCCTGGCATGGCCACGGCCGAGGTGGGGACGATGGACTCATGGACCGACTCGTTGACCCGACGGCGCTCGGAGAAGTCGCATGACGTTCCGCGCGGCTCAGGTCGTCGAGACGCACATCTCCACCGTGCTGCTCGCAGGAGATCGTGCATACAAGCTCCTCCGTCGAGTGGAGATGCCGTTTCTCGATCTGACGGATCGACAGACACGCCTCCGGGCGGCCGTGGCGGAGGTGGAGTTGAACCGGCGGATCGCGCCCGACGTCTACCTGGGTCTCGCCGATGTGCTCGAGCACGGTGAGCTGGTCGACCGCTTCATCGTGATGCGACGGCTTCCGGAGGACCGGCGCCTTTCCGCTCTCGTGGACGATCCGTCGTTCGCCGACCATCTTCGAGCGGTTGCTCGCCAGGTCGCGGCGTTCCACGCGACCCTTCCCCCGATGGATCCCGCACCGACGGCAACTCGTGAACGTGTGGCGATCAACTGGAACGACAATCTCGACGTGATCGAGAAGTGGACGGACGAGGTCATCGCCGGCGACGAGGTCGAACGGGTCGCCGAGCTCGCCCGCTCGTTCCTCGACGGTCGGAGGCCGTTGTTCGAGCGCCGAATTTCTGACGGCATGATCCGCGATGGTCATGGGGACCTTCTCGCAGACGACATCTTCTGCCTGGACGACGGTCCTCGGATCATCGATTGCCTCGCCTTCAACGACGACTATCGGATCGGCGACGTGCTCCTCGACGTGGCGTTCTTGGCGATGGACGTCGAGCGGCTGGCCGGCAGCGATCACGCCGCTTCCTTCCTCGCCGACTACGGCGAGTTCAGTGCGGAGACACACCCGGTGGCGCTCGCGCACCACTACATCGCCTATCGGGCCCACGTGCGGGCCAAGGTGGCGTGCATCCGGTACGGCCAGGGCGACGAGTCGAGCGCGCCGCTGGCCCGTTCCCATCACCGACTCGCGTTGGCGCACCTCGAGCGCGCTCGCGTTCGCGTGATCCTGGTCGGCGGCGGACCCGGGGTCGGCAAAACGGTGCTGGCGCACGGGATGGCCGACCACTACGAGTGCTCCGTGCTGTCCACCGACGAGATCCGCAAGGACCTGGCCGGCGTCCCCCGAGGCGAACATCGGTACTCGGGACTGGGCGAGGGGATCTACGACGCCGCCATGACAGATGCGGTCTACGCCGAGCAGCGTCGTCAGGCGGCGCTGCTGCTGTCGATGGGCGAGTCGGTGATCCTCGACGCGTCGTGGACACATCGACGTCATCGAGACGCCGCACGAGAACTCGCACGAGAACTCGTTGCCGAGACGGCGGAGATCGAATGTGTCCTCGACCCGACGATCGCGAAGCAACGGGTCGCTCTCCGCCTCTCGAATCCGACGAACGTCTCGGATGCCACGCCCAACCTGGTCGATCACCTGATGATCTCGCGTGCACCATGGCCGACGGCCACGCAAGTCGACACCGACGCATCTCGACCGGCGGTCCTCGCAACCGCCGTCGACACCGTTGACAAGACGGTTGGTCTCCAGCCGTGACCATGATCACCGCGCCGCATCGATGGGACCTTCGACTCTGACGTGCTCCTGACATTGCTGGTCATGCTCAGCGCATGGAACGCATCGTCGTCGGAGTAGATGGATCGCCGAACTCACGGGCAGCGCTCGCGTATGCCGTCGAGGAGGCGACGCGTCGGGACGCTCGTGTCGACGCGGTCATGGCGTGGCATCGGCCCTATGCCAGCGGCGGCGACGTCTGGATGCCGACGATGAACTTCGACATCGAGTCCATCGAGCAGGGTTACCGCTCGCAGCTCGAGAAGATCATTGCGCATGCGAACATCCCCGACTCGGTGGTCGTGGAGCCGATCCTCGTCGAAGGAACGTCTTCGCACAGCCTGCTGTCGGCCGCGAAAGGTGCTGACCTCCTGGTCGTGGGAAAGCGGGGCCACGGTGGGTTCCTCGGTCTGCTGCTCGGTTCCGTGAGTCATCAGGTCGCGGCGCACGCTCCCTGTCCCGTCGTGATCGTCCCCCCTGCTCCACACGGCGAGCGCTGACCACCGTCGTGTCGCCGGAGGCGCCAACGCAACTGATCGAGCGCACGAGACTCTGACACGGCAGGAGGCCCTCGGTCACCGCTCCGGCGTCAGCTGACGACGAGTGCGGTGACCATGCCGAACATGCCCTCGTCCCGTTCGACGTGGTTGAGGATGTGGCAGTGCCACACCCATGTGCCCGGATCATCGGGGTTGAGGAGCACGGTGTACCGCTCGCCCGGTGCGACGTTGACGGTGTCGGCGAAGTAGGGGTTGTCGAGCGGTATCCCGTCCTTGGCCACCACCAACTGCGGGAACTGGTGTTGGTGCATCGGGTGGGACTGGAGTCCCTCGTTCATGTAGTGGACGAGGATCCAGTCGCCGTCGTTCACGACGTACGGCTCGGTGGCTGGAAAGCTCTTCCCGTTGAGCGACAGGCCGATGGTGCCTGCGTCGTTGAGAACCATCGGGATCTCCTGTGCGATCTCGAGATCGGCGGGGATCTCGGTACCGCTGATGGTGCGACCACGGGGGAGGTCGACATCGCCGATCTGGAACGCGCCGAGCATGCCGTTGGGGACCTGCATCTGCCCGTGGTGATGGGCGTGGTACATGCCGACGGCCTTGCGTTCGGCGGTGAACTCGTACAGGAAGTCCGCACCGGATCGGACGAGGTCCTGGGTGATGGGGGCGACACCGTCCATGTCGTTGGGTGTCCGGATGCCGTGCCAGTGGATGTCGGTGCCCATCGGGAGGTCGTTCTGGATGTGGACCTGTACGCGGTCGCCGACGTCGACCTTGATCCATGGTCCCGGGACCATGCCGTTGTACGCCCAGGCGTCGACGAACTTGCCAGGCTCGACCTCCCACTGCACGATCGCCGCCGTCAGATCGAACCGCTTCGCGCCGTCGGCGGTGATGGTGGGTTCGAGCGGGACGTTGCCCGTGCCCTCGGTCTCGGCCGGGAACGCCCGAATCGACTCCATCATCGCCTCGTCGAGCGCTGCCCAGTCGGCCTCGCCGCCCTGGCCCTCTCCTTCGGCGATCGCCCCTTCACTGCCGACCACCAACGTGCCGGTCATGCCGGCTTCCTTGTGGCCGGCGATCTCGCAGAACAGTTCGTACTCGCCGGCGGTCAGCGACGACAGATCGAGTTCGTCGGTCTCGCCACCGAGAAGGTCGTCCGTGATCAGGTCGGTGTCGGCGACGCGCAGGTTGTGGAGCTGGGAGCCGTCGTTGACGATTGCGAGCGTGCTGCCTTCCTCGACCGCGATCGCGTCGGGTCCGAGCGCGAACTCGGTGAGCGAGACCGACACGCCGCCGTCGGCTTCCACCCCGGATCCCTTCTCGTCAGAGACCATTGCGACGACGCTGATGACCAGGGCGAGCACCGCGGCGATCGTCACCGCAGCGATCCCGACGTCACTTCGTGGAGAATCACTGGCTGGCGCCCCGAGTGTCGCGGGTTCGGTGTCGGGCGTGGTCGAAGACATCGACGGACGTGCTCCTTGCTCGGCCCCGAAGGGCGGACGACCCACGGGGCCGTGGGGTTGTGGGTTTGTGGGCATTGTGCAGACCGGGGAACGCTCAGCTCTCGGGCCTTTGGTCACTGATCGGTGGGACCAATGACCCGGACAGGTCTGCTACTCGAACTCGACCGACCGAGCGTGGTAGCTGACGTCGACCCCCTCGAACGAGCGCCTTCCATCGACGACGGCGCTCAGGACCCGGATGCTGAGCGCATCCTGCAAGTTCCTCGAGATCTGCTCGCCGTGGACGTCCACGGCCAAGCGGTTCCCGACGCGTCGGAACCGGATGTCGGGCCGGGTCGGACTGATGCCTGCTGCGGTGAGGACTCGTGCGCAACGTTCGCCGATCGCCTCGCGGAGGTCGTCGTAGCCGTGGTCGGTGGCTTCCTCGCAGGTCGCGATCAGGTCTCCGGTCACCCGCGCGGTCACGTATGGCTCGTACGGGTCGAGCACGGTGGGGCCGTCCTCGACGACGGGCACCCCGGATCGGATCGCGCAGCCGACGCCCTGCTCCCGGTCCGAAGAACGCAACGCGACATTTCGGCGCACGAGGAGTGCGACATCGACACCGCGATCGAGCGGACACGACCCGGGGTCCGTGATCTCCGTGCAGGGGAACGCATTGGCCCCGGGTCGGCTGCACCGATGGATCCTGTGACCCGCCGACGCGAGAGCGGCGGCGTGCCGACGCCCCGTTCCTGCATGGCTCTCGATGACCAGGACGTCCAGCGGTTCCATGCGCTCATGGTTGTCCGGCCCGAGCGAGTCCGGGAGGGCCATCGGTCCGCAACTGATGGGACTTTGGTCACTTCGGCCGGTCGAGATGCCGAGTCCCGCCGAACGCCGATCGCCACTTCACGGTGCGGAGGATGAACTGCTCACGGGTTCGTCGCTTGGCTCTCG
>JBBKVY010000271.1:0-6780 GCA_037968675.1 Acidimicrobiales bacterium
GCGCAGCTCGCGTCGCTGCTCGGGGTGCAACGCACGAGCGTGCAGCGCGTGCTCAAGCAGCTCGCGGAAGCAGGCCTCATCGAGGTCGGCTACCGCAAGATCGAGCTCGTCGATCGCGCCGGCCTCCTCACACTCCTCGACGACGACGGTTGACGGGAGGTTTCGGGCAGTGATTGTCGCAACTGCGACACAGCCGGCATGAACGTCGCCGACAGCGGGTTCCATCGTGCGTGACCATCGACCTCACACTCGACCGCGCCGCGACCACGACCGGGAGTAGACACCTTCCTGAAGGTCGCGCGGCAGAACATGCGATCGAACGCAGTAAAGGGGCCACCATGCATCCGGAGACGACTGGCGAACACCAATGAGCGGTGGACCGACGGCCTCGGGACGTGGGGTACTGAACGATCCGACGCTCAACAAGGGGACGGCGTTCAACCTCGCGGAACGTCGGGCGCTCGGCCTCGATGGACTCATCCCGCCCCGCGTCGAGTCGATGGCCGAGCAGTTCGCTCGGATCCGCGACAAGTACGACCGGCTCCACGACGACCTCGAGCGCCACATTTTCCTCCGAGCAGTGCATGACATCAATCAGGTGCTGTTCCACGGTTTCGTCGCCGAGCATCTCGAGGAGATGCTGCCGATCCTCTACACGCCGACGGTCGGGTTGGCGTGCGAGGAGTTCAGCCACATGTACCGCCGACCACACGGTCTCTTTCTCAGCTTTCCCGATCGTGATCGCACGGCAGAACAGTTTGCGGCCCTCGAAGGCGACGTCGACGTCGTCGTGGTGACCGACGGACAGCGGATCCTCGGACTGGGTGATCAGGGGATCGGCGGCATGGGCATCCCGATCGGCAAGCTGTCGCTCTACACCGCTGCCGGTGGGATCGATCCGAATCGGGCCCTGCCGATCTTCCTCGACGTCGGCACTGACAACCCACAGCTCATCGACGATCCCCTCTATCTCGGGTGGCGCCACGAGCGGGTGACGGGAGCGGAGTACGACGCGTTCATCGAGCAGTTCGTCGGCGAACTGTTCACGCGTTTCCCTGGAGTGCTGTTGCAGTGGGAGGACTTCGCCGGTCACCACGCCACTCCGATCCTGCAGCGCTATCGCAACCGTGTTCTGAGCTTCAATGACGACATCCAAGGAACAGCTGCCGTGGCGCTCGCCGCGGTGCACGCGGCAATGAACGTCGCAGGGACTCCGCTCATTGATCAGCGGATCTGCATCGTCGGCGCCGGTTCGGCCGGGACCGGCATCGCTGCCATGTTGAGCGACGCACTGGCAGCAGACGGTGCGACCGATCCCGAGTCGCGCCTCCATCTCACCGACGCGGACGGTCTGCTCCACGACCGACGCGACGATCTCGCCGACTTCCAGACCCGGTTCGCACAACCCTGGGCCGACGTATCAACGTGGGCGAACCCTGACGGGCCGACGTCGCTGGACACGGTGATCGCGAACGTCAAACCGTCGGTGCTCATCGGCGTCTCGGGCCAAGGAGGCCTCTTCACCCGAGCCATCATCGACGCGATGCTCGAAGGAACGGAACGGCCCGTGATCCTGCCACTGTCCAATCCGACGACCCACGCCGAAGCGACACCAGCCGATCTGATGTCGTGGACCGGAGGCCAAGCTCTGATCGCCAGCGGCAGCCCGTTCCAGCCAGTCGACCATGACGGAATCCGCTACACGATCTCGCAGTCCAACAACATCTACGTCTTCCCCGGAATCGGGCAGGGCGCACTCATCGCGAATGCGAGTGAGATCACCGATGGGATGCTGCGCGCCGCCGCCCGCGGGGTCGCCGACGAGAGCCCGTGCCGCTCCGGCGACTCGTCCCGCGGTCTGCTCCCTCCGTTGAGTGACGTGGCGTCGGTGAGTCGCCGCATTGCACGCGCGGTCGCTGCGGCAGCGGCCGCTGATGGCGTCGGGGACGACATCGGTCCCGAGGAGATCGACCGTCGCCTCGAGCAGGCCTGGTGGAGACCGATCTATCGCGACTTCGATGCCGACCTCGACTCCGGCCTCGGGCCGGGTCAGCGATGAGCGACGGCACCGACCTCCCGGGAAGTCAGTACATCGCGCCCGAGGACGTGCTCCTCGAGATGGCCGAAGCCGGCTCGAAGCGGGCGTGTTCGCTCCGTGTCAGCCAGGTTCTCATTCTCAGCGTGATGGCCGGAGGCTTCATCACGGTCGGCGCCCTGTTCAGCACCCTCATTGCGACCGGCACCGAGAACGAAGGACTGAAGCGCCTCCTCGAAGGGTTCGGATTCTCGGTCGGCTTCTTCCTGGTCGTGCTCAGTGGCGCGCTCCTGTTCACCGAGGCGAACGTCGAACTTCCAGCAACGCTGCTCGGCAACCGACGGCCCGAGGAATCGACATCGTTGCGAACCGCGGTCTTGAAGCTGTGGCTGCTCGCGGCGGTCGGCAACATGGTCGGTGCCTTCGTGATCGGACAGGCGATCGTGTCCGTGTCCGACTACGGCAGCGGCTTCGAGGAACTGCTCGGCGAAGTGGTGGAAACGAAGATGCGGTTCCGCGAGGTCGGCGGTGCCGAAGGATTCTTCAAGGCAATGCTGTCAGGGGTCCTCGCCAACTGGCTCGTCGGGATGGCTGCGTTCCTCGCCACCATGGGTCGGACCATCATCGGCAAGTACATCCCGGTTCTGGTCACGGTCATGGCATTCGTGGCCGGAGGGTTCCTTCACAGCCCAGCCAACATGGGCTACCTGTCCCTGATCCAGGGATTCGGTGGCGGGCCGGGCTGGGGCCAAGGACTGACGTGGGCCGTGCTACCCGCAGCGATCGGCAACATCATCGGTGCTCTCTTCCTCGTCGCCCTGCCGTTTCACCTGGCCAGCACCCGCAGACAACGATCGAACAACGAAGGACTGACCTCATGAGCGCCGCCGACCGACCATCGACCGATCCGGTTTCCGTCCCCGACGAACCGCATGGCTGGCACAAGGTGCTCGACACCGACGAGCTCCCCGACGGGCGGGTGACCACGGTCACCGTTGGGCGCCGGACCCTCGCCGTGACGAATGTCGACGGCGCCTTCGGCGCGTTGGACAACCATTGCCCGCACCAGGGTGGTCCGTTGGGGGAAGGCTCGATCGAGAAGGGGTGGCTGCGGTGCCCATGGCACGGCTACGACTACAGCCCCTGCAACGGCACACCACCCGAAGGTTTCGGCGACGCTCCCGTGGCCTACGCGAGCGAAATCCGCGACGACGGCGTCTACGTTGCCCTCCCCGCCGAGAAGGAGCACGAGCGGACGGTGTCGGACGTGATGGTCGAGACCATGGTGAACTGGGGCGTCGAGTCCGTGTTCGGCATGGTCGGCCACTCGAACCTCGGCTTCGCCGATGCCATGCGCCGAGCGGAGGAACGAGGCGATCTCCGATACTTCGGCATCCGCCATGAGGGAGCAGCGTCCTTCGCTGCAACTGCCTACGGAAAGCTCACCGGACGACTCGCCGCCTGCTTCGGAATCGCCGGCCCGGGCTCCACCAACCTTTTGACCGGTCTCTACGACGCCAAGGTGGATCGGGCACCGGTGCTGGCACTGTCGGGCCAGGTGCCGTCCAAGACAAAGGGCCGGGGGGCGTTCCAGGACATGGATCTGGCCAGCGCGTTCAGTGACGTCTCCCGGTTCGGTGAAGTGGTGCTGTCGGACGCTGACCACGCGGAGTTGATGACCCTGGCGTGCAAGACCGCGTTGGTCGAACACGACGTGGCCAGCCTCATCTTCCCGGACGAGGTCCAAGTCGAACGATCCGACCAGGAGGCGTCAGGACCGGAAGGACGCACCGGGGACCGGGACATCGCACCACCGGCCGAGGTCGTCGCCGACGCGATCGAGCTCCTCCGGAGCGCGGAACGGCCAGTCATCGTCGTGGGCCAGGGCGCACGGCCTCACATGGGTGCGGTCGTCGAGCTGGCCGAGATGATCGGCGCGCCAGTGATCACCACGTTCAAGGCCAAGGGCGCGATCTCAGATCACCATCCGCTCGGCTGCGGTGTGCTCGGGCGGAGTGGAACGCCGGTGGCGAGTTGGTTGATGAACGAGTCCGATCTGGTGGTGGTGTTCGGAGCGTCGTTCTCGAACCACACCGGTATCGCCCCGTACAAGCCGATCATCCAGGTCGACCACGACCCGATGGCCATCGGTCGGCACCATCCGGTGGAGATCGGACTCCAGGGTGCGGTCGCCACCACCGCCCGACTGCTCACCGCGGGTCTCGACGGTCCGCGCTCGTGCGTCGATCAACGCTCGGTCATCGCCGAGCGCTGGCAGATCTGGCGCGAGGAGAAGGCGAGCCGTCGGACCGACGACCACGGCAAGGGCATGAACGCCGCGTCGATCTTCGCCGAGCTCGCCGACCACATCCCCGCCGACGCCGTGGTCTGCGTCGACGTCGGGAACAACACCTACTCCTTCGGCCGCTACTTCGAGGTCGCCGGACAGGACGTCCTCATGTCGGGCTACCTCGGCTCGATCGGCTTCTCGTTCCCGGCGGCCATGGGCGCATGGGCCGCCGTGGGCGACGAACGCAAGGTCGTGTCCGTGTCCGGCGACGGCGGCTTCGGGCAGTACGCCATGGAGATCACCACCGCCGTGAAGTACGGCATGAACATCACCCACGTGCTCCTGAACAACGACGAGCTCGGCAAGATCAGCAAGGAACAACGCGCGGGGGAGTACGACGTCTGGCAGACCAGCCTCCACAACCCCGACTTCGCCGCGTTCGCCGAACTCTGCGGCGCACACGGGACGCGGGTCACCGAACTCGACCAGCTCCACGACGCCATCACCGCCTCGCTCGCCCACAACGGACCCTCGGTCGTCGAGGTCATCACCGACCCTCTCCTCATGTGACCCCAAACTCCGAACTCTCGCCCGCTCCTCACGAAAGCTGCCTGCCATGAACCACCCACTCACCCCGCTCTCCGACACTTTCCCGAACACCCGACTCGCCCTGCACCGCGTCGCTGCCTATGTCGTGAGCCCCGCTCGTCGCCAGAGCATGGGGCGTATGGGCCTGCGGGCAACTCCTGGTGGTTTCGGTACGCCAGCGTTCTCCGGACCCGACGGCATCACCCGCGTCAGCGTCGAGGGAGCCGACCTCACGGTGCACTCCGACGGCGGCAGAAGGACCCACCCACTCTCGACGCTGGCAGCAGCCGGAGAGTTTGCCGGTGTCGATCCCGACGTCGAATGGGCTTCCGAGCTCGACATCCCTGCGCCGGGCGACCTCGACAGCCAACTCGACATCGACACGGGCGACGCTCAGGCACTGGCACGATGGTTCGCGTTCGCGTGGGAAATCCTCGAAGACCTGTCGATGGACCCCGATTCGGTCGACGCCAGTGACCCCCAGCTCTGGCCCGAACACTTCGACCCCGCAATCGAGATCGGGTCCACCGACGGCAAGTCCCGCGCCAGCTACGGGTTCTCCCCGGGCGACGTGTCCAAGGACGCAACTGCGGGGCCCGAGCCGCTTCCGTACCTCTACGTCGGCCCCTGGTATCCCGACGACAAACCAGAGAGCGAGTACTGGTCGGACAGCGGCCTCGCCGTCCTCCGCTACGGCGACCTCGTGAGCGATCCGGACCCGACGGCTTCGGCGCGAGCATTCCTGGTGAAGGGGCGTTCACTCCTCACCGACCGATGACGGATCGCCCGCAGACACTCGTCTTCGACGTCAACCAGACGCTCCTCGACCTCACGCCGCTGGAGGAGACGGTCGCCGATGCGCTCGGTGGCCGAACCGAGCTGGTGCCGTTGTGGTTCACGACGTTGCTGCAGTACTCCCTCGTGGAGTCGATCACCGACAACTACCGCGACTTCGCGGACATCGGAGTCGGGGTACTCAGGATGATCGGCGAGCAACAGGGACTGTCGATCGACCGGGCGACGGCGGAATCCGCAGTCGTCGAACAGATCCGACATCTCCCGGCCCATGACGATGTCGTACCCGCGCTACGGGCCCTCAGGACCGAGGGGTACGTGATCGTTGCTCTCACCAACTCGTCGCACGACGGGGTCTACGCACAACTGACGAACGCCGGGATCATCGACCTGTTCGACCACGTGCTCAGCACCGAAGCCGTGCAGGCATTCAAACCCGATCCGCGCCCGTACCGGCATGCCGTCGAGGTCGCCGGCGCCACCGCAGAGACCGCGATGATGGTGGCCGCCCACGCATGGGATCTCGTCGGCGCTCACCGGGTCGGCCTCCAGACCGCATTCGTGGCGCACCCCGGCGCAACGCTCTACCCCGACACCGTGCGCCCCGACCACGTCTTCGACGACCTCACCGAACTCGTGGCCGTCCTGGCCTCGGCGAGCGGCTGAGCCGAACTGGAATGGGTCTGCTCGTGCAATCCCGGAGATTGTGCGAAATGGAGCGTTCGGGGACGGCGCTCGCGGTGAAAGCGGTTCCTTGAGTGTGGCTGGCACACGTCGGCTGCAATCGAACCCGGGACGATCTCGTCCCCTCGAACATCAGGAGCCAACTCATGCCTACGTCGATACTGGCGATCTCGCTCGCCGGAAACTACGAAGTCGGGTCCGCCGCGCTGGCAGGTCTCGTGGGAGCCGTGGCAATGCTCGTCGTGATGTACGGCGGCCGAGCAATGGGAATGACCTCGATGGACCTGCTCCGCACGCTGGGATCGATGGTCCTGCCAAAGGGAGCCAAGAACGCCGTCTACGGGATCGGGGCGATGATGCACCTGATGATGGGCGCAGCGTTCGGACT
>JBBKVY010000272.1:0-9204 GCA_037968675.1 Acidimicrobiales bacterium
GGCAACTTGTCACCGGGCACGTAGGGCTGGCGGATCACGGGGATGTCCGACCCCGGCATGGTGTCGAGCCAGGCACGTTGGTCGGGCACCGGAAGACCCTCGAACCCAGGGATGTGGAGTGGCATCGTCGACCAGCGGTTGGACCACATCGAGATCGGGAAGTTCTCGCCCACGGCGCCGCGCACGTACTTCCGGGTGCCGTCGGTGATCTGCACCCATCCTCCGTAGTAGCCGCCGAGGGCCCACTCGCGGATCTCGGTCGCCTCGCCCGTGAGGAGCGGTGCCATCGATCGGCCGTGGGTGCGGTGTCCGACCTCGGCGTCGTAGACGTCGGCGACGGTGGCGAAGAGGTCGACGTTGGTCGTCAGCGCGTCGCAGGTTCCCCCGCCGGGTTGTCCCGGCCAGTGGATGAGCAGCGGCGTGTGCCCGAGCGGCTCGTACTGCGGAACACCAGGCTTGCCCCAGAGGTCGCGACCCTCGCGCTCCTCGCCGAGATAGTGACCGTGGTCGGTGCAGACGACGAGCGCCGTGTCCTCCCAGAGTCCCTGCTCGTCGAACGCATCGAGCACCGTGCCGAACCAGTGGTCGATCATGGAGAGCTTGGAGCCATAGTTGGCCCGGACGTGCCGCCCGTCGGCGTCGGTGAGGGTGCCCTTGGTGATGGCGCCGTCGGCGTACGGCGGCCAGATGATCCACTCGTCTTCGCGGTCGGTGTCCTCGTATCGCCCCGCCCACGGTGCCGGCGTGTCGAAGGGCTCGTGCGGGTCGAACTCGTCGACGAACAGGAACCAGCGATCGTGGTGCGGTGTCGCCTCGGACAGGAAGCGCGACGCTGCCGTCATGGTCCGAGGTCCCGGATAATCGGCTTCCTCGCGGAAGAAGGTCCGCGAGCGGTCGTACCCCCGCTCGAAGTCGTCGAGCCCCATGATCCGGTTCATCCACCAGCCGCCCCGGCTGGCGGGCATGGCGGGGGTTCCGACCCAGGTGGGGTCGTGGTGTGTTCGCCACGGGTCGCCCTCGTGGCCGCGGAGGTAGTCCCAGCCGTCGAAATCGGTGTGGTAGTTCTCACCACCGGTCTCGAACAGGTGCGGATGGTCGGTGACCAGGGCGGTCGTCACGCCGCTGTGGCTGAGCACCCGGGTGATGGGCTGTTCCCACAGCTCGATCGAGCCCCAGGGCTTCCAGAGGAAGTCGAGCGCGCCACAGAGGATGTCGTGTCGGGCGGGCATGCACGGCAACGACCCGGTCACGTGACGCGTGAACCGGGTGGCCTTCTCGGCCGCGAACCGGTCGAGATTCGGCGTCTCGAACTCGGTTCCACCGTAGGAACCGAGCATGTGGCGGTTGAGCGAGTCGAGGAGGACGACCGCAACGTTCTTCGGAGACGCCGGTGCTTCCATCTCCTGTTGCTACCACCGATCCGATCTTCGTGACAGGGTGCGGGCATGAGCGATCGACACGTCCTCGTCACCGGCGCCAACTCCGGTATCGGCCTCGCCACCGTGGTCGAACTCGCGAAGCGCGACTTCCGGGTCACCGGCACGGTCCGCTCGAAGGCCAAGGCGAAGGTGGTGGCGAAGGCCGCGAAGGCTGCTGGCGTCGAGATCGAGACGCGGATCCTCGACGTCACCGATGCCGAAGGCTGCGAGCAACTGATGACCGACGTCGGCTCGCTCCACGGACTCGTGAACAACGCGGGCTACGGCATGACCGGCGCGGTGGAGGACGTGGCCGACGATGAGGTCCACCAGATCCTCGACACGATGCTCGTCGCACCCATCCGTCTCGCACGGCTCGCCGTCCCCGCAATGCGTGCCGCTGGCGGTGGGCGCATCGTCAACATCTCGTCGATCTACGGACGAGCGACCACTCCGCTCACCGGCTGGTACCAGGGAACGAAGCACGCCCTCGAGGGCGTGTCCGACGCGTTGCGCATGGAGGTCGCCAAGGACGGCATCGACGTGGTGCTGGTGGAGCCCGGAGGCTTCAAGACCAACATCTGGGAAGACCTCGAACGCGACCTCGCCAAGCGCGAGGGGTCGGACTACACCGGCTCCTACGAGCGGCTGGGCAGTCTGCTCTCGATGTGGTCGGGGCTGATGGGCGAACCCCAGACATGCGCCAAGGTGATCGCCAAGGCGCTCTCGACATCGTCGCCGCGGTCGCGCTACCTCGTCGGTGTCGATGCCCGGCTCATGTCGGTGGCTGCCGACATCACACCGACCGCCATCAAGGACCGCGTGATGCGCCTGGCGCAGGGCTTGTAGCTACTCGCCGAGGTCGTTCGAGCCCGCGGCGGGCTTGTTGGCCTCGATGACCTCACGCTTGATCACCGGTGCATCGCGCCCCGTGCCGTGCGACCCCGCCGGGCGTGCGACCTCGGGCAACGACGAACCGCCGCCGTCCGCACCCGACTCCTCGTGGTACTCCTCCTCGACGTTGACTTCCCAGACGTCGTGGGTGGAGCCGGTCATGATGTTCTCGACCGTGAGCATGGCCGTGAACATCGAGTGGTCCTGGTTGTTGTACCGGAACATGCCGTTGCGCCCCACGGGGTGCACGTTGGTGGCATCGGTGGCGAGCCAGGCGCGCAGGACGTCGACGTTCCTTGCGTAGCGGTCGTCGTAGATGGGGTACGCCTTCTGCTGGCGAACGACATAGCCGGCCTCGACCTGGCCCTGCTTCGCGAGTCCCAGCTGTTCGAGCTCCTTCTTGGCCCGCTCGATCAGCCACTCGTCGTCGGCGTTCCACTCCTCGTCGCCCTCCCACACTGTGTACTCGAGGCCGAGCGTGTTCATGCCGTCCTTGACCATGTACGGCGACCATGAACCGAAGTTCTGGATCCGCATGGTGCGGACACTGGGGTCGTGGATGTAGATCCAGTTGTCGTCGAAGTCGACGAGCTGGTCCGGCAGCGCGAGCGCGACGATGAGGTAGTCGCGGTAGCGGAGGTCGGCGGCCGCAGCCTTGACGTTCTCGGGCACGGGCGGGTCCATCGCCTCGAGCAGGTGCGAAATCGGCATCGACGAGATGACGTCGGTGCAGGGGTACTCGCTCGTGGTGCCGTCGGCGTGGGTGGCGACGACGCTCGTGGCCATGCCGTCGGCGTGGTTGATCGTGGTGACCGTGGTCTGCATCTCGATGGTGGAGCCGTCGGCGGTGACCTTGTCGCGGCAGACCTCCCACATCATCCCGGGCCCGTACTTCGGGTACTGGAACTCCTCGATCAGGGAGGTGATGTCCTTCTGGTTGCGCTTGGGCATGAGCGCGTTGACGATGGCGTTCCCGAGCGACAGTCCCTTGACCCGTTGCGCTGCCCAGTCCGACGGCATCTCGTGGACCGGCACACCCCACAGCTTCTCGGTGTAGGTCTTGAAGAAGGTCTCGTAGAGGCGCTGGCCGAAGCGGGCGACGAGCCAACCCTCGTAGTTGGTCTGGTCCTCGGGCGGGCGAATCTTGGCCTTCACGTAGGAACTGACGCAGAGGACCGCTTCGATGATGCCCAGGTTCTTGAGGGCGTTGAACGCCTTCAGCGGGTAGTCGAAGTACTTGCCGTCGTAGAAGATGCGGCTCTTGCGGGGCCGCATGAGGAAGTCCTCGTCCGGGAGGATCTCGTGCCAGAGGTCCTCGACGGCTTGGACCTTGGTGAAGAAGCGGTGACCGCCGATGTCGAACCGCCAGCCGTCGCGCTGCGCGGTGCGGGAGATGCCACCCACCATGTCGTCGGCCTCGAGGATCGTCGACGAGACGCCGTACTTGTGCATCTGGAAGGCGGCGGTGAGACCTGCAGGGCCGGCGCCGACGACGACGACGTGTTCTTCCGGGGTGGATTCAGCGGTGAGGTCTGACATGAGGCCCGCGACGCTACTCAGACGGTGTTGCGAACTCACCATGACAGACGCACTGATCATCGACGCTGTCCGGACCCCGAGGGGCATCGGCAAGCAGGGCAAGGGCGCGCCGGTCGACCAGTCATCGAACGAGCGGGTCTCGGTGTGGGTGTTCGGGTGGTCACGACGGTTCCGACGCTCGTGCGCAGAAGTCGATGATTCGTTCCCACAGGAGTTCGGCATCGGCGCGGTCGTACTCGTCGGGGAGGGACTCGTCGGCGAAGAGATGCCCTGCTCCGGGGTAGTCGAACATCTCGAGAGAACTCTCCGCGTCTCGAACCGCGCTGGCGACGCTGTCGATCCATGCCTGGTTCCGGAACGGATCATCGACGCTGTAGTGGATCTGGGCTGGCAACCCGGTGGGCCAGGCCTCCACGCCGAGTTCGTCGAGCCCGAGTGCACCCGACGCCATCACGACCCCGCCCAACGTGCGTTGTGTCGCGACGTACTCGGCCATGCCCCCGCCGTTGGAGAACCCGACAGCGATGAACCCGTCGGCGAGGTCGGCGACGGCTCGAACGGCACCTTGCATGAGCGCTGGGTAGCCGATGCCTTCGGCGTAGCTGCTGGCCGTTTCGTAGTCATCGAACACCCGGCCGTCGTACTGATCGACGACGGTGACCTCGTGCCCGGCTGCGGTGAGGCGGTGGGCGGCGTCGGTGATGCCGGGGCGGACGCCGAGCACGGAATGGAAGAGTGCGATGTTGCTCATCGTGCGTTCTCCTTGCTTCTTCGCTATTGGACACCGTCCAGTATAGCTGGACGTTGTACAGTTCGACTGTGCCGCATGCGAGGAAGCCTGGACAACGAGCAGGGCTGACCGCCGGGCAGGTTCGGCGTGAAGCGCTGACGATGCTCGACGGTGCGGGGGCCTCCGGGCTCACGATGCGCGGCCTCGCCGACCGCCTCGGCGTCCATGCCAACACGCTGTACAGCTACACGTCCGACAAGACGTCGCTCATCGACGACGTCCTCGATGACGTGCTCGCCGAGGTCGAGTCGCCCCACCCCGACGACGACCCAGCGACGGCGCTGCACACGATCATGCGATCGACCTACAGCGTGCTGATCGCCCATCGTCGACTCGTGCCGCTGTACGTGCAGCGACAGGGCGCTCGTGGTCCCAACGCTCGACGACTCGGCGACATCATGTTCGAGATCCTCGAGCGAGCCGGGATCGTCGGCGACCTCGCGGTCGAAGCCCAACACGTGCTCGTCGTCTACACCATCGGATCGTCCGCCTACTCCACCGGGGCGCCGATGGCTGGTGGCACGCCCACGTCGGACCACGACGAGCGGGACGCTCGAGCGTTCCTCAGCGGACTCGGATGGCTCATCAGCGGAATCGGCGTCTGAGCCTGGAGCTCCCGACGACCAGGTGAGACGCCAAGAGGTCAGTGGCCGCGATCGGTGTGCCTGGGGGGTGAGACGCCCGGCACACCTCTTGCCGGAGGGCGAGACCCCACCGTACGGTCCACGCGGTGGTTGCAGTGAGCGATGGGGTCGGCGTGACGACCGTGCGGATCGCGGCGACCAGCAACCGGGTGTCGGTGCGCGCCGAAGATCGGACCGACGTCGAGGTCGAGGGCCACGCACACGTCACCGATGACGGCAGCACCTTCACCGTCGACCACGTCACGAGTGCGCTCGTCGTCCGGGTCCCGACAGGATCGACCCTGGTCGCCGGTACGAGCAGCGCCAGCATCGAGCTCGTCGGCCGGTTCGGTCACGTCTCGCTGGTGAGCCAGTCGGGTCGGCTCGTGGTCGACACTGCGGAGTCGGTCGATGCCCGATCGACGTCGGCGCGCGTCGATGTGGGTGAGGTGGCGGGCATGTGCCGGATCCGCTCCCAGAGCGCCCGGGTCGTCGTCGATCGGTGCGGAGCCGCCGACGTCGCGACCAGCAGCGGTCGGGTCGTGATCCGCCACGCCGACGGGCCCGTGCATGCCCACTGCGTGAGCGGCCGCATCGAGATCGACCTCGATACCGCGCACGACGTCGACGCCGAGACCGTCTCGGGCCGCATCACCGTCCGGCTTCCCGAAGGCGTCCGAGCCCACCGTCCGACCGGAGACGGTTTGGACCACCAACGGCCCGACGGGTTCGCGTGCACCGTCGACGCCAGATCGTCGAGCGGGCGTGTCGTCGTCACCAACCGCTGACCCGGCAGCCCCGGCATCGGTGCGGGTCGGCGCTGCGTTGTTCACCGACCTCGTCGGATTCACCGAGTTCAACGCCGCCGCCGGCGACGAGGCCGCCCTCGGCGCGGTCAACGACCAGAGCGCCCTGGTCAGCGGGGTGCTCGCCGAGCGGGGCAGCGGCCGTGTGGTCAAGGAGCTCGGGGACGGGCTGTTCGTCTGGTTCGACTCGGCGCTCGACGGGCTCCGGGCATCGGTCGAGATCCTCGACGCCTACGACCGGGCACGCCGCGGCCACGGGTTTCCGCTCGCGGTACGGATGGGTCTGCACCATGGAGAAGCCCTCCCCCGCGGAGACGATCTGGTCGGCCAGACCATCAACGTCGCGTCTCGCGTCACCGACCTCGCCGGCCCCGGCGAGTTGTTGGTGTCCGGCGAGGTCGTCGCCGCGTGCGCGTCGCCGCCCCAGGGCATCGCGCTCGAGCCGGTCGGACCGGTGTCGGTGAAGGGTGTCCCGGACCCGGTCTGGCTCCACCGCGTCGCGCGCTGACCTGTATCGAGTGTTCACGGCCAGCTGGCGTGCCCGAGGCCCGGCGTTCGGGAGATCGAGGTACCTCAGCGGAGGGCTGCATCGAACGCTGGCCGGCGTTCTTCCCACCACCGGCGTCGGCGGTCGAACCGCTCCATGCCGCCGATCTCGTTCCACATCTGGACGAAGCCGGGCTCGCCTGCGTCCGCGCGGCGGCGGACGAACTCCCCGCCATGGGCGATGGCGCCGCTCAGTGACTTCAACACGTCCGCGCGTTCGCCCGCACCGAGCCCGTGGGTGTCGCAGACGAGACGCAGACGACGGGGACGATCCGCCGAGTGCCAGCCGAGCCTCGCCGAGCTGACCTCGTCGTCGATCGGCACACACATCCGAGCGAATGAGGCCACGTCGAAGGTTCGCCGCCCAGGGGCTGCGAAGTCGAAGTCGAGCAATGCGACCGCTCGACCGTCCCGGAACACGACATTCTCGAGACAGACGTCGTTGTGGCAGATGACCGGTCCACCTCTGGGGTCGGCCATCTCCGAACTCCACGTCATGTCCGTGGTGTCGACGAGTTCAGATGCGTCGTGCAGCGCGCGGAGGACTTCCGCCGCCGATGCAAGGGCCTCGTCCGACTGCGCCCACTCCGGGTACGGCGGGATCGCGACCTCACCTCGAACGAACCGCAACCGTTCACGGCCATCGGGCTCGATGCCGACGGGAGACGGGGCTGCGTCGAATCCAACCGCCTCCAGGCGCGACAGGAACTCCAAGATCGATCCTGAGTGGTCGTTCGACGGACGAAGCACGTACGAGCCGATGCGAACGACGGCGCCAGCGTTGGCGACGCCGCCGTGCAGTACCTCCGGGTCCGCCACGAGACGAACTTATCCCGGTCCGTCGAGTCCAACGTGTGCCATTGCAATACCAGCGTCGATCACCCGGCTCACTGATCCCCACCGATCTCGGTTCGTATCGATGCGAGGGGAACGCAGAGCGCGACGGCGAAACCCACGTTGAAGAGCGCGTGCTCCCATTGAGAGATCGCGACCGAGAAGCTGGTGTCGACGACGAACCAGACCGAGAGCGACGCAACGATGGCGTGCCAGGACCACGGTTCCCGGGCGCGGAGCGGGAACCTGGCGATCGCCGCGATGAGGACCGTCCATCCGAGGATGACCGCGCCCAAGATGCCTCGCAGGAGCGTTGCGTGGTCGGCGCTGACGGCGGAGACATCGTCCGGTAGCCCGAAGCCCAATGGCTCGAAGAGTCGATCGTCGACTCGGCCGCCGACGAGGACGAGCGCTGCGGAATAGACGCCAACGATCCCCAGCACGACGAGAAGTGCCTTGTCTGCCCACGTCGCGATGTGGTTCTCCGACCCAGCATCGGGCATCGCCCGAACGTACGTCATCGCGGCGGTCGCCTCGTGAGGATCGGCTCCGAGATCTCATCGACGATCTCGGGTGACTCGTTCCACACCGGACCCCGCCAACTGCTCCCTGCTTCATCGCTACGGTGCGGGTCTGGGTTCCGACAGGGCCTCCATTGCGAAGGAGACCGCATGACGCGAGGGAGCCAGTTCTACGACGACAACTCGGTGCGCGCGACGTATCTGGCACACCGCCACTCCGGTGCTCGGAGCCCGAACGTCGTGATGGAGGAGCCGGCATTTCTCGCCGCAGCCGGCTCGCTGACCCACCTGGACGTCGTCGATCTCGGATGCGGCGACGGTGCGACGGCGAAGACGACCATGGACCTGGGTGCTGCGAGCTATCTCGGTGTCGACGGTTCAGCGGGCATGATCGACGTTGCCCGAGCACGCCACGGGATACGCGGCGTCACCTTCGTCCACGAAGACATCGAAGATGTCTCGCTCGATGACCAGGGGTTCGACCTCGTCACCTCTCGGATGGCGTTGCACTACATCGAGTCCCTCGGGCCGGTGCTGGGTCGCATCCGGAAGGCGCTCCGGCCCGAAGGTCGCGTCATCTTCACCGTCAGCCATCCGGTCATCACCAGCCACGACACGTCGAGCTCGGGGCCACGCACGAACTGGGTCGTGGACGACTACTTCGTGCGCGGTCCGAGACCACGAGCGTGGTTCGGCACGACCGTCACCTGGCACCACCGAACCATCGCGGACTACATCACGCTGATCATCGAACACGGATTCCGCGTGGATGCGATCGATGAGTGCGAACCCGACGACGCGCTACTCGACAACGACCCCGACGAGCTACGACGGCGCCGCCGCGTGCCACTGATCCTCCTCGTCGAAGCATCTCTCCGGTAGCGGGTCATCGCCGCAGACCCGGTCCACGAGGTGCCCCCTGAGGAGACAGGAGATCGCGCATCTCGCGCACCAGTGAGACCCGCGCTACGGAGCGTCGAGCTCGGTGGCTCCGGCCACGTCGACGAACAGGTCCGGCTCGAGCGGGCCGTCGCCGTGCAGCACGCTGATGTCGCCGGTCGTCTCGAGCACCACGGCACGAACCTGGTCGTAGTTCCGCACGTTGGCCTCCCGTAGCTTGGCCCGGAGGTCGTCGGTCGTGACCCGGTTCCGGCGAAGGTTGTCCGTCAGCATGCGGTCACCGACCATGAGCAGCACAGGCTGGTTGTCGACGACGGCGCTGAGTCCGAATCG
>JBBKVY010000273.1:0-30132 GCA_037968675.1 Acidimicrobiales bacterium
GGTCAGGGGAGGACGACGAGATCGTCGCGGTGGACGACCTCGTGGGGGCTGCCCTCGGGCAGGGTGTCGGTACGTCGTCCGGCGACGGCGCGCAGCCCGACGGCGTCGAAGCGGACGAGACCCTTCGCGAACACCTGACCGTCGTGACCGGCGATCTCGACGGCGGCGTTGACGTCGAAGCCGCCCTTGGCGTCGATGACGCCGGGCGGGAGCAGCGACACACCTCGGTCGATCAGGGCACGCTTGGCGCCGTCGTCGACGACGATGGTGCCCGACGACCCCACCGCGAAGGCGATCCAGAGCTTGCGAGCGGGGAGTCTGTCGCGCCGGGGATGGATCAGGGTGCCGACACCGGGGACGCCCTCGACGGCGTCGACCAACACATTCTCGCGATGGGCGGCGGCGATGACGGCGCGCACACCCGACCAGGCTGCGATCTTCGCCGCCGCCAGCTTCGAGGCCATCCCGCCGCTCCCTCGGGAGGATCCCGCACCTCCGGCGAGCGCTTCGAGGCCGTGGTCGACCTCGATGATCTCCTCGATGAGCGACGCATCGGCGTCGAATCGAGGGTCTCCGGAGAGCAGGCCGGGCATGTCGGTGAGCAACACCAGCAGGTCCGCTCGGATCAGGTGGGCGACGAGCGCCGCGAGACGATCGTTGTCTCCGAAGCGGATCTCGTCGTCGGCGATGGCGTCGTTCTCGTTGACGACGGGCACGACGCCGAGATCGAGCAGGCGGGTGAGCGTCCCCCGTGCGTGGAGGTACTGCTCGCGGACCATGAAGTCCAGGGGCGCCAGGAGCACCTGACCCCCGATCAGGCCGTGACCGGCCAACGCGCGGTCGTACACGGCCATCAGACGGCTCTGGCCCACGGCCGACACTGCCTGGAGGGTGACGGCATCTCTGGGACGCTCGGCGAACTGGAGCGTCGGCAGACCAGCGGCGATCGCGCCGGAGGTGACCATCACGACCCGATGGCCTGCGCTGCGGAGCGCCGCCACCTCGTCACAGAACTTGGCGATGGCCGGTTCGTCGATGGTCCCCGCGTCATCCGTGATGGACGACGTGCCGATCTTGGCGACGACGATCACGGGGGTCAGTCCGTCTCGTACTCGAACACGAGCGTACCGATGTGCACGGTGTCGCCCTGCTTGGCGCCGGCTCGGGCGAGCGCCTTGTCGATGCCGAGCGACGCGAGGCGCCGGTGCGCCTCATCGAGGGCTTCGGGGTTCGTCAGATCCGACAGGGCCACGGCTCGGATGGCTTGGCGCCCCTCGACCAGCCAGTCGCCCGACTCGTCACGGACGACCCGGAACCCCTCGCCGGCCAGCTTGTGGACCACGAACGCCTCCGGCTCCGGCGCCTCGCCACGCACGTCGGTCACCGCCTGCGCCATACGTCCGACCAACGGTGGAACGCCCGCCCCGGTCACCGCCGCGACGCGAGGGCCGTCGAACTCCCAGGTCCCGTCGTCGAGGTCGGCGCGCGACCCCACGACGATGCGCGGCCGGGTGAGCAGCCTCGGGTCGTACCCAGCCAGCTCACGCAGGAGCACGGCCTCCTGTTCGGCCGGCGACTGCATGGCCATGGGCGCGAGGTCGAGCATCACGACCAGCACCCGAGCTCGTTCGACGTGTCGCAGGAACCGGTCGCCGAGGCCCTTCCCGTCGCTCGCCCCTTCGATCAGTCCCGGGAGATCGGCGACCACGAATTCGACCTCGTCGTCCATCTTCACGACACCGAGATTCGGCTCGAGCGTGGTGAACGGATAGTCAGCGATCTTGGGCTTCGCGGCCGAGATGACAGAGATGAGCGTCGACTTCCCCACGCTGGGAAAGCCCACCAAGGCCACGTCGGCGAGGAGCTTGAGCTCCATGTGGAGCCAGCGCTCCTCGCCGACCTCGCCTTGTTCGGCGAACCCGGGGGCCCGTCGCTTGTTGGACAGGAATCGGGCATTGCCCCGACCGCGTTGGCCGCCGGGCGCGGCAAGGAATCGGTCGCCGGTGTGGATCATGTCGGCCAACACGGTGCCGTCGCGGTCCTTGATGACGGTTCCCTCGGGAACGGCAACCAGCATGTCGGCGCCGCTCTTGCCGTGGCGCTTCTTGCCCGACCCGTGCGTGCCGTCCTCGCCCCGTCGGAACGGGTGGTCGCGGAAGCCCAGGAGCGACGCCACGTTGTGATCGGCGACCAACCACACGTCTCCTCCGTCGCCGCCGTCACCTCCATCGGGTCCGCCCATGGCCACGTGGGCCTCGCGGCGGAACGACACCGACCCCGCCCCACCATCGCCTCCCTTGACATGGAGGTTGCACTCGTCGACGAATTGGCTCATTGGCGATGGAGACTACGGCGGCGCAGTGGTCCGGCCACTGCCGATACGCATGCGAGAATCGGCCCGTGGTCTCCTCCAGCGCCGCCGACGCACCCATCAGCGAACGTGGCCGACGATGGGCGTCCACCATGGCTGGTCACGGCGACGGGGCGATCCGCCGAGCACACGCGGACTCGACGGCCGCCGTCGGGCGACTCGATGTCGCCGACCGAGTGGAGCGGGAGCAGCATCTCGACGGATCGATGGCACCCGGAGCGACGCGCGCATCGGGCGCGGGGAACCGCGCCGTCGACGAGGAGCCGGACCGATGGCGGACCTGTTTCGAGCGCGATCGGGACAGGATCGTCCACGGGACCGCGTTCCGACGATTGGCGGGCAAGACCCAGGTGTTCGTCCATCCCGACGACCACCAGCGGACCAGGCTGACCCACGCGTTGGAGGTCGCGCAGGTCGCCACGTCGATCGCGCGGGCCTGCCGGCTCAACGTCGCCCTCGCAGAAGCCATCGCACTGGGCCACGACTGCGGGCACGGACCATTCGGCCACGCATCGGAAGACGCGCTCGACCCGCACGTACCCGGCGGCTACGACCACGCGACCTGGGGCGCCGACGTCGTGTTGCAGCCTCTCAACCTGTGCACCGAGACCCTCGATGGCATCCGCAACCACTCGTGGTCCCGGCCCGCACCCACCACACCGGAGGGCGAGGTCGTGAGCTGGGCCGATCGCATCGCCTACCTGTGTCACGACTTCGAGGACGCGGTCCTCGCCGGCGTGGCCACCCCCGATGATCTCCCGTTGGCGGTCGCCCAGCGGTGTGGTCGGACCCGACGCGAACAACTCCACGTTTTCATCGAGGCCACGGTGTCGACGACGGCCGACACGGGCATCGTGGGCATGGACGCCGAGACCACCGATGCCCTCGGCGCCTTCCGAGCCTTCAACTACGAGGACATCTACCTCCGGCCGGCGTCCAGGGCGCAAGCCGTGATCGTCGACCGGCTGCTCTCCGAACTCGTCGAGTGGTACCGGACCGACCCGGCGCGTCTCGTTGCCGCCGGGCGGACCTTCACCGACGACATGGACGCGTCGCACGAGGCGGTTGCGTTCGTCGGCGGGATGACCGACCGCTTCGCCCAGGACCGCGCCCTCGAACACCTCGCGTGGTCGAGCGATGACCTCCCGGTGGGTCTGACTGTCTGACGCCCCCTGGCCGGGGGGCGCGGCGCCTCACGACGGAGGCAGCACGTCCACCAGCTTGCGACCGTGCCGCGAGCCGAACTTGACCTGGCCCTCGATGGTGGCGAACAGCGTGTCATCGCCGCCCTTGCCGACGTTGAGTCCCGGGTGGAACTTCGTGCCGCGCTGGCGCACGAGGATCGATCCGGCGGTCACCACGGTGCCGTCGAACGCCTTGACGCCGAGGCGCTTGGATTCGGAGTCACGGCCGTTCCGTGTGGAACCGCCACCCTTGGTCTTGGACATGCGAGTGAGCTCTTTCTCTTGCGAGGACTCGGAAGATCAGCGGCTGATGCCGGTGATCTCGATGCGCTGGTAGCGCTGCCGGTGACCCCATCGCTTCCGAATGTTGGTCTTGTTCTTGTAGGTGAAGCCGTTGATCTTGGGGCCCGTGGCGTCGCCGACGACTCGAGCGGACACGGTGGCCCCGCCGAGATCGTTCGGTGTCGCGAGGACGGTGTCGCCGTCGACGAGCAGGACGGGCCGGAGCTCGACCGATCCGCCGTCGTCGACGCCGAGGCGCTCCACGTCGATGACGTCGCCTTCGGCGACCCGATGCTGCTTCCCGCCGCTGGCGATGACTGCGTACATAAGGTTTGACACTGTATTGCTCGGAGGGTCAGCCCTCCAACCTCACTCGTCGAGGAGCGACTGGTCGAGGACCATGCCACGGCCGTCGCAGACCTCGCACGTGTCGGTGAAGCTGTCGAGCAGGCCCTCCCCGATCCGCTTGCGGGTCATCTCGACCAGCCCGAGTTCGGAGATGTCGAACACCTGCGTACGGGTCTTGTCGCGGGCGAGCGCCTCACGGAGGGCCCGTGCGACATCTTCCCGGTTCTTCTTGATCTCCATGTCGATGAAGTCGATGACGATGATGCCGCCGATGTCGCGGAGGCGCAGTTGGTGCGCGATGGCCTCGGCCGCCTCGAGGTTGTTCTTGTACACGGTGTCCTCGAGGTTGGACTTGCCGACGTTCTTGCCGGTGTTCACGTCGATGACCGTCAGCGCCTCGGTGTGCTCGATGATGAGCGAGCCGCCCGAGGGCAGCCAGACCTTTCGATCCAGTGCCTTGTGGAGCTGTTCGTGGACATGGTGCCGCTCGAACAGCGGCAACTTCTCGTTCGCCGGATCATAGAACTGGACACGATCGGCGAGCGCCGGCGTGATGCCGGAGACATAGTCGAGCGCGTCGTCGTACAACTCCCTGTCGTCGATGGCCACCGACCGGTAGTCATTCGAGAACTCTTCGCGGATGACCCGGACGGCCACGTCCGGCTCTCGGTACAACAACGTGGGTGCCTGCGACTTCCCGGCCAGCGTCTCGATCTCGTCCCAGAGGGCGACGAGACGCTTCACGTCGTTGGCGATCTCCTCGCTCGTGACGTTCTCTGCGGCGGTCCTGACGATGACGCCGTGCTGCTGGGGCTTGGCGCCATCGAGGATCTTGCGCAGCCGTTTCCGCTCGTTGTCGGGCAGCCGCTTCGAGATGCCGTAGGTACTCGAGTTGGGCACGAGGACGACGAAGCGCCCCGGAAGGCTGACCTCCTGGGTGAGACGAGCGCCCTTGACGCCGATGGGGTTCTTGGTGACCTGGCAGATGATCGTCTGTCTGGCCTTCAAGACGTCCTCGATGCGAGGCTTTCCGCCACCCTCGACGTCGTCGCGGTCATAGGAGACATCGCTGCGGTAGAGCACCGCATTTTTGGGCGTGCCGATGTCGACGAACGCAGCTTCCATGCCCGGGAGGACGTTGGCGACCTTGGCGAGATAGATGTTGCCGTGGATCTGTCCGACGTCGTCGGCCGGGTGGGCGACATAGTGCTCGATGAGATGGCGGCCCTCGAGCACGGCGATCTGGGTCGCCTTCGGCGTCTTGTGCACGGCCATCATGTAGCGACCGACCGGCTTGCCGTCGCGGTGCTTCCCCTTGCGTGCCTCCAGTTGGTCCGCATCGAGTTCGACCGCCTCGATGTCCGTCGCCAGTTCGACCGGCTTGGCGCCGCTGCCCTGGCCTCGACCCTTGCCGCGTCGGCGTCGACGATTCCGGGTCTTGCCACCGCCGCCGTTGTCGCCAGCGTCCTGGCGCGATCTGTCGTCGTCGCTCGGAGCCTTCTGCTTGTTCTGTCCACCGCGGTTTCGCGAGCGGTTGCGCTGGCGGCCTCCGCCGGCGGCGGTCGCGTCGATCGAGTCGCCCGGCGGGGCCGCGCGGGTGTCGCCGATCTTCGGTTTGCTCGGGGCGTCGGTGCCGGGCGACTCGCCCGCGTTCTCAGGTGTCGTGGCGCCGTCGGGGCGCTCGTTCGGTGTGGCCGACCCAGCGTGGGTGTCGGTCATGGTGGTATTCCCTTCTCATGACGCACGCGCCGTTGCGTGCGTGGTCGTCGGCGGGGCGAGCGTCTCGACGAGGTCAGCACCCGTCAGGGGCACCTCGAGGGGCTCGCGCCGGTCACCGTCGACCGTCGTCCATTGGTGGAGCCGGACCACTCGGCCCTCCGTGAATGCACCATCGAACGCCGCGAGGAGCTCGGCCGGGCGACACGCACGAGGCTGTGTCGCGAGTTCGGCCCGGAGCAGGATGCCGGCCGGTTGCCATTGGGCAGCCGGCGGGCATTCGTCGGGTTCTGCGGTGCGGAGGGAGAACACGGACGGGCGGATGTCGTCGGTGACTTCCTTGCCCTTCCGTGTCCGGGTGACCAGGAGTTCTCGTGCCGCCAGTACCTCTTCGATGAGCCCTTCGGCTCGGGCCGCGCCGAGGTCAGGGACCTCGACCAGCCACGAACAGGAGCTGACGCTTTCTTGCAAACTCGGTGAGCCAGGGGCGACATGGGCCGCTCCCTGGACGTGCATACCGGGCGGCAGCGTCGGATCGACGAGCCCCCCGAAGTCTTCGAGGTCGATGTCGGTGCCGGGCACCAGGTCGACGTCGAGATACTCCCCGCACGACTCGTGCGCGGTGGCGAGGGCGAGACCGAAGCGGAGCCTCGGTCGTGGCGAGAAGCCCTCGCTGTAAGAGACCGGGAGGCGGGTCCGGCGCAGACTGCGCTCCCAGACCCGTGCGAGATCCCGGTGGGACGTGAAGCGGATCCGCCCGAACTTCGAGAATCGGATCCGGATTCGCTCTTTCTGCGGTGGGGTCATCGCGCCCCCACCTTGCGTGGCGTCAACGAGACCGGGACCGTGTGGCCCTGGCGGAGATCGACGCCGGTGCCCTGGCTCCCGCCCGCGGGGGGTGTGGCCGAGGCGACGATGTGTTCGATGGAGTACCCGGTGCAGGCACCGCAGTCGTAGCAGGGGGTCCAGCGGCAGTCGGCGAGGCCGACCTCGGCGAGGGCGTCCTGCCAGTCCATCCAGAGGAAGTCCTTGTGGAGCCCGGCGGAGAGGTGGTCCCAGGGCAGGACTTCGTTCTCGGTGCGGTGCCGATGGATGTACCAGTCGGGATCGAGGCCGCACTCGGCCATCGCGTCCATCCACAGGTCCATGTCGAAGTGCTCTGACCACTCCTGGAACGTGCCACCCCGCTGCCAGACAAGTTCGATCACGCGACCCAGCCGGCGATCGCCGCGAGACAGCAGGCCCTCGATGACCGACGCTCGGGAGTCGTGCCACTTGAGGTTCACGCCGTGTGTCTTCCGGGTGGCGTCCCGGAGCAGGTAGATCTTGCGGCGGAGTTCTTCCTCGGTGTTCTGCCCGAACCACTGGAACGGGGTGAACGGCTTGGGCACGAAGCCGCCGACGCTGACGGTGACGCTCGGGTTCTTGTGGTGTTCCTTGCCGAGCTCGACGCAGTTCTTCGCCAGTTCGGCGATGCCGAGCGTGTCCTCGTCGGTCTCGGACGGCAGGCCGGTCAGGAAGTAGAGCTTCATGCGACGCCAGCCCTGCGAATACGCCGAGCCGACGGCGCCGTAGAGGTCCTCTTCGCGGATGAGCTTGTTGATGATCTGACGCATCCGCCACGTGCCGGCCTCGGGAGCGAACGTGAGCCCGGTTCGGCGAGCATTCTGGATCTGATTGGCGAGGCCGACGGTGAACGCGTCGACCCGCAACGACGGCAGGCCGAGGGTGATCGGCTGATCGCAGCCGGTGTCGAGGTTCATGACGTCCGACACGGTCTGCTCGATGCCGGAGAAATCGGCGGTCGAGAGGCTGGTGAGCGTGACCTCGTCGTAGCCGGTGCGCTTCAGGCCTTCGTCGATCATCGTCCGCACCTGCTCGGCGGGACGCTCTCGAACCGGTCGGGTGATCATCCCCGCCTGGCAGAAGCGACAACCCCGTGTGCATCCACGGAAGACTTCGACGTTGAGTCGATCGTGCACGACCTCGGTCAACGGGACGAGCTGCTGCTTGGGGTAGGGCCACTCGGCGAGGTCGGCGACGGTGCGCTTCTCGACTCGCTCCGGGACATCGGCATAGCGGGGCGTGACTTCGGCGAGGAACTCGCCGTCGTAGGCGACGTCGTACAGCGACGGCACGTAAACGCCTTCGATGTGCGAGAGCGCCCGGAGCACGTTCTCGCGGGAACCGGGCGACTTGCCTTCCGCCTTCCACGCGGCGATGACCTCGGTCATCTCGCTGACGACCTCCTCACCGTCGCCGAGCACCACGACGTCGACGAAGTCGGCGATGGGCTCGGGGTTGTAGGTGCAGTGGCCGCCGATGATGACGAGCGGGTCCTCGTCACGACGGTCGGATGCGCGCACCGGGACCCCGGCGAGGTCGACGCAGTTGAGGACGTTGGTGTAGACGAGTTCGGCGGCGAGGTTGAAGGCGATGACGTCGAAGGTCGCCGCCGGCGCGTGGGTCTCGATCGAGAAGAACGGGATCTTCTCGCGACGCATCACCGCCTCGAGGTCCGTCCAGACCGAGTAGCCCCGTTCGGCGAACGCATCGTCGCGCTCGTTGATGATCTCGCGCAGGATCTGGAGCCCCTGGTTCGGGAGGCCGATCTCGTAGGTGTCGGGGTAGCAGAGCAGCCAGCCGACCTTGCCCGGGGCGCGGGGAGAGGCCGGCGCTCCATCCTCGAGTCCGATGTAGCGCGCCGGCTTCGCCACAGAGGCGAGATGTCGTTCGAGCGCCGGCCACACATCGGTGGTCGCGCCCGACGATGACGAGGAAGTCATGGGCACGGTGGCCACAGGCTACCGGACGACCCCCACCGATCCCCGCACCGGCGCGGCAGGTCGAACGGACGTGGAAGGGTGCGGTCGTGGACCTCCACCTGCTCGCCGCCGACGACCTCCATGTGGTGATCGACACGACCTCGGCGATCCCCGCGGTCGTCCACTGGGGCCGAGATCCTGGGTCACTCGACGGACTCGCCGCCCGCCTCGAGCGGCCGCGGGCTCCGGCCACGCTCGATGCGCCTGCCCCGCTGACGCTCGTTCCTGGCGCGGGCGGATTCCCAGGACGGGCGGGGCTCGAGTGCCATCGCTCCGGCGGACGGGTGTCGGCCGCGGCGTGGGATTCGACCTGGTCGGTCAGCTCGACCGGCCTCTGGTTCGAGGCCATCGACGAGGCCGCTGGACTCTCGATCGTCGGGTCCCTTCGCGTGGAGGCTGCGATCATCGTCGATGTCTCGGTCACCAACACGGGCGACGAGTCGCTGTTCGTCGACCACCTGGCTCCGGTGCTCCCGCTCCCCGACCGTTCCGATGAGATCCTCCGCCTCACCGGCCAGTGGTGCGCGGAGTTCCAGCCGTTGCGCATGCCGTGGCCGATCGGAACCCACCTGATCGAGACCCGACGCGGTCGGACCTCACACGACGCGGTCCCCGTCGCCTTCTTCGGCCCGCACGGTTTCGGCGAGCACCACGGCGACGTCCACGGCGTCCACCTGGCATGGAGTGGCAGCCACACGGTTCGCATCGATCGGTTGCCCGACGGGCGCCGCCTCGTGCAGGCCGGCGAACTCCTGGTGCCGGGCGAGATCGCTCTCGGACCCGGTGAGCGGTACGACGCGCCGACACTTCTCGCGACGGCCGGCGATGGCCTGACTGCGTGCAGCCAGCGCTTTCACCGCCACATCCGTCAGGGTCAGCCTGAACGACCGCGCCCCGTCCTCCTCAACACGTGGGAGGCCGTCTACTTCGACCACGACCTCGACCGCCTCCGGGCGCTCGCCGACCGGGCAGCGAGCGTCGGTGTCGAGCGTTTCGTCCTCGACGACGGCTGGTTCGGTGGTCGCAGGGACGACACCGCTGGCCTCGGCGATTGGTGGGTCTCCCCCGACGCCCACCCCGAGGGTCTGGGCCCGCTGATCGACCATGTCACCGGGCTCGGGATGGAGTTCGGCATCTGGGTCGAACCCGAGATGGTCAACCCGGACTCGGACTTGTTCCGTGCCCATCCGGCGTGGGTCCTGGGCGACCCCAGCCTGACCGGCCGCAACCAGCTGGTCCTCGACCTGTCGATCGACGAATGCTGGCAGCACGTCCACGCCGCGCTCGACCGACTGCTGCACGACCATGACATCGCGTTCGTGAAGTGGGACATGAACCGCGACATCGCAGCGACCGGCAGCCACCGCCAGACGCTCGCGCTGTACCGCATGCTCGACTCCCTCGGCGTCCGTCACCCCGGTCTCGAGATCGAGTCGTGCGCGTCGGGCGGGGGGCGCGCCGACGCCGGGATCCTCTGTCGGACCCAGCGGATCTGGACGTCGGACTGCAACGACCCCCACGAGCGGCAGACGATCCAGCGCGGATTCTCCACCCATCTCCCGCCCGAGGTCATGGGCGCGCACATCGGGCCGCCCCGGGCCCACACCACCGGGAGGACCCATCGTCTGGCGTTCCGAGCCGCCACGGCACTGTTCGGCCATCTGGGCATCGAATGGAACCTGCTCGACGCCACCGAACGCGAGCTCGACAAGCTCCGATCCTGGGTCGACCTGCACAAGGAACTGCGGCCGCTGCTGCACGGTGGTGACGTCGTCCGGCTGGATCCGCCAGATGACGCATCGATGGCCCACGGCGTGGTCTCGACCGACCGCTCGGCGGCGATCTTCTCGTTCGCCCAGATGTCGACGGCGCGGGCGCCCACGCCCCCGCAACTGCTGCTGCCGGGGCTGGATCCCGACGGCTCCTACCTGGTCTCGAGAATCGTCATGCCCGGCGATCCACTCGGCCTCGCACCCGAACAGCCCGGCTGGATCGACGGCGACGGTGTCGTGGCCTCCGGTCGGGCCCTGGCGTCCGTCGGCATCCAGATGCCCCGTCTCCTGCCGGAGAGCGCGCTGCTCCTCCGCGTCGACCGCGTCCCCCGAGCCCGAATCAGCTGAAGCGGCGCATGTGGACGCTCTGCACCAGCCCGAGGCCTGCGAAGAGCGCGATCGTCGAGGATCCCCCGTGACTCACCAGCGGTAACGGAATGCCGGTGATGGGCATGATGCCCATGGTCATGCCGGCGTTCTGGAACATCTGGAACACGATCATCGTCAGGACGCCGACGCAGAGCAGGAGCCCGAGCTGGTCGCGCGACAGCTGCGCGATGCGCCAGATCCGCCAACAGAGGATGCCGAACAGGATGAGCAGCGTCGCGGCGCCGAGGAACCCGAGCTCCTCCCCCACCGCGGTGAAGATGAAGTCGGTGTGCTGCTCGGGGACGATGTCGAGCTGGGTCTGGGTGCCCTCGAAGATCCCCTTGCCGAGCACGCCACCGGAACCGATGGCGATCTTCGACTGGTTGAGGTTGTAGGCCTCTTCGCGTAGTCCCGCGCTCGGGTTGAGGAACACCGTCAGCCGACTCTTCTGGTAGTCCTCCAACAGACCGCTGTTCAGCACGAGCACCAGTCCGGTGAGCCCGAAGAGCGTCAGCGCCGCGATGTGCTTGGCACGGATCCCCGAGACCAGGAGCACACCCATCGTGATGGCCACGACGACCATCGCCGTCCCCGGGTCTGGCTGGATCAATATCAGTGCCAGCGGGAGACCGGGCACGGCGAGGAGCAAGACCAGACGGCGGAGGTCGATGTCGCCGCCGAACTGGGCACCGAGCGATGCGAGCACCAGGATCACCGCGATCTTCGTGAGCTCTGATGGCTGGAGCTGGAACCCGCCGATCTGGAACCACGCCTGGGAGCCGTTGACCTCGGTGCCCAGCGGAGAGAGGACCCCGAGCAGCAGCGCGCAGACTCCGGCGTAGGCGATGAGCGCCCAATCGCGGAACCGCCGATAGTCCACCATTGCGACGAGCGCCATGGCGGTGCCGCCGGTCAGCAGGAACACGAGGTGGCGTTGCAGGGTGCCGGTGTCGATGGTGTCGGGGTCGCTCCCGCGCGTGGCCGAGAAGACCATGAGGGTCCCGATGATCGAGATCGCCAGGACCGTTCCGAGCAAGATCAGATCGACATGACGCCACGCTGCCGAGGGATTGCGGCGCATCGAAGTCGTCGACCGCGTCGCTCCCGGCCAACGTCCGGCGAAGGCATCCATCAGTCCGAACTCCCCACGCGTGCCAGATCCTCCTGCGTCGGCTGGTCGGCGACGATCTCCGGATAGACCAGGTCACCACCCGGCCGCAGCTCTGGCGGGGGCGTGACGCCGGCGAACTGGTCGAAGAGCTTTCGGGCCACCGGCGCAGCGGCAGTACCACCGAATCCCGACTCCTCGAGGATCACGGCGACCTGGTATTGCGGATCGGTTGCCGGGCCGAATGCCGCGAATACAGCGGTGTCGGCTTTGCCGTTGACCTGTGCCGTTCCCGTCTTCCCGGCGACCGGGAACTCGGTCAACGGGAATCCCTGGAAAGTGCCGAACGCCGTCCCACCATTGGCCGAGGTCACCCCGACGAGCCCCTGGAGCAGCGCGTCGCGGTACTCCGGCGGCAGATCGATCGAGCCGTTGATGCGCGGCTCGAAGGTGCGCTTGACCGTGTTCTCGCTCTGCCCACGGGTGATCTTCGAGGCGATGTTCGGTGCATAGCGGGTTCCGCCGTTGGCGAACGTCGCGTACGCGTTGGCCAACTGGAGCGGGGTGACAGCGACGTCGCCCTGGCCGATCGCCATGTTCACGTTGTCGCCGGTGAACCAGTTGCGCTCGAGGAACGCTCCGGGGTTCGCGTCGTACTGGACCTTGCGCTGTTCAGGCGTCGGGATGCGGCCGTCCTGCTCGAACGGCAACGGAACCCCGGTCTCCTGGTCGAAGCCGAACAGCTGCGCCGATTCCTGGAAGGCCTCGTCGCCGAGACGACCGCGTGCGTTCCAGAAGTCCTCGCCGACCGAATAGAAGTAGGCATCGGACGACACCGTGACTGCTCGCTGGAGGTCGACGGTGCCGTACTTCTTCTCGCCCGCGTTCGTGAACGTGCATTGCCCTTCGCAGTTCTCGAGCGTCCATGAACCGGTGTCGAAGAAGGGTGTCGCAGCCTCACGCAGACCGTTCGACAGCGCGGCGTAGCCGGAGATCAGCTTGAACGTCGACCCCGGCGCGTACTGGCCCTGGATCGCACGGTTGGTGAGCGGGTCGTGGTTGGCCTCGTCGGTGAGGAAGGCATAGCGCGACGACGAGATGCCGTTGACGAAGTCGGCGGGGTCGTAGGTCGGGTAGCTGGCCATCGCCAGCACCGAGCCATCGCGAGGATCGGTGACCACCACCGAACCGCCCGGGGCCTCGTTCTTCGGGTTGTCGCCACTCGGGCGCCTGTTCCGCGCGCCTTCGAGTGCCTCCTTCAGCAGGTCCTCGGCGACCGACTGCGTGGTGACGTCGATCGTGAGCCACACGTCGTCGCCCGGGATCGGCGGTTTGGAGAGATCCTCGAGCACCCGCACCGGGCGACCCTGGGCATCGACCTCGTACACGGTCTGGCCGGGCATGCCCCGCAGGTCGTCCTCGTAGATCCGTTCGACGCCGGTCTTGCCGATCTGGTCGCCCCGCTCATAGGTCTTGGGCTTGCCGGCTCGATCCTCGAGCTCGGTGTCACCGATCTCTCCCACGTACCCGATCACATGCGCGCCACGGGTACCGAACGTGTACCGGCGGACTGCGGTCCGTTCGACCGCGACGGACGGGAAGAGCTCGCTGTGTTCCTCGACGTAGATCTTGAGCTCCTCCCGCACGTCTTCGGCCACGGGCACCGGCGCGTACTGCGAGTACCGCTGATCGTTGATCCGATCGACCAGGTCCTCGACCGTCGCCGGAGAGCCGTAGCGAGACATCTCGGCCGCCAACCGGTTGATCATGTCGGCGGATTCGTCGTCATCGAGTTCGTTGAACAGGACACGGTCGACGGTGACGACGGTCGAGACTCGGTTGTCGACGAGCACCTCGCCGTTGCGGTCGAGGATCCTGCCGCGCGGCGCCTCGACCTGGATCGGTCGAATGCGATTCGCCTCCGCCGCCTCGAGCAGCGGCTCCGACGACAGGATCTGGAGGTACCAGAGACGGGCGAAGAGTGCGGCGAAGAGCGCGAGCACGACGATCGCGAGCACGGCGAGGCGATAGCGGGGTGACTCGGCGTTCGTCATTGCGTCGGTCCACTCATCGGAGTCCTCGGACGGGCTGGCGCATCATGCGGTCGGGGGCGGCCGTCTCCACCCAGCGCATCACAGACAGCGCCGGAAACGCGAGCAGGGCGTTCATCATCGAGGTGACCAGCACGATCCTCGGCAGGTTCGCGACCCGGAACTGCTGGCCCACGAGCTGTCCCAGGATCACGTAGAAGACGATGGCGACGGCCGACGCCACGAACGTGACGACCACGGGGATCCACGGCGCTGACCGGAGCACGCCGTCATGGACCGTGCCGACCACGTACCCCACGGCGAGATACGTGAGCGCGGTCAGCCCGAACGGCGTGAGGAGGACGAAGTCGAGCGAGAGACCAGCGATGAATCCCACCGTGGCGCCGCGAACCGGCCCAGCCGCCATCCCCCCGGCGACGGCCACGAGCAGGAGCAGGTCGCCCGGGACCTCGAACGGACGGAGGTCGGCCAGCCACGTGGTCTGCACGGTGAGCGCGAGGACCATGACGAGCGAGAGTCGTACGGCGCGGACCACGTCAACTCACCGGTGACGTCAAGAGGACGTTCACGAAGGAGAGCTCGTCGAGATCGGCGAGCGGCTCGGCGAAGATCTCCAGGGTGAGGCCGCCGTTGGCCTCCGCCGTGCGAGTGACCCGGCCGACGGGGATCGACGCCGGGTACGACGAGCGGTCGTCGATGCCCGACGTGGTCAGGATCTCTCGATCGGGGACATCGGCATCGTCCTCGTCGGGTTCGATCCCGGTGTCGATCCGGAGATCTCTCGATGCGCCCTGGCCCGTGGCGGTCCCGAATCGTTGGCTCGTGGCGAGCCGGACCCCCACCCGGAACTCGGGGTCGGTGATCAGCTGGACGGACGCCCGGTCGGAGGAGACATCCACCACCTGGCCGACCAGTCCGGCTCCGGTGACGACCGGCATGCCTTCACGGATGCCGACCGACGAACCCTTGTCGATCACGACGATGTGCGAGAACGCGGTGGCGGGCTGTTGGATCACGCGCGCCGTGGCGGTCGAGATCGAGCCGACCCACGGGATGTCGACGGTCTCCAGGAGCTGCTCGTACTGGACCGAGGTGTCCTCGTTCTGGGCGATCTGTCCCTCGAGCTCGTCGACCCGCTCCCGGAGCGCCACGTTCTCGTCGGACACGTCGTTGTAGTGCGTGATTCCGTTCCACCCGTTCTGGAACGGGGTGGCCACGAAGTCTGCGGCACCCTGCACCGGGCTCAACGCCGACCCGACGGTGTGGCGCGCGTCCTGCACGATCCCGACGTCGCGGAAATCGAGGGTCAGAATGGTGATGGAGAAGAGCACCAAGACCACGATCGTGAAGCGGGATCGACTGCGGCGCGGCGAGATCATGGCCACAGGGACGCCACCACGGGTTAGTGCTCAGGCGGGTGGTTGAAGAGGACGTCCTTGAGGGCGTCGAACTCCTCGAGCGCCATGCCCGACCCGAGCGCCACTGCGTGCAGGGGGTCGTTGGCGATGACGATGGGCATTCCGGTCTCGTGCTCGAGCCGAGCATCGAGGCCGTGCAGGTACGCACCGCCGCCGGCGAGGACGATGCCCTTCTCCATGATGTCGGCCGCGAGTTCCGGGGGCGTCTTGTCGAGGGTGACCTTCACGGCGTCGACGATGGCCGACACCGGCTCGTCGATGGCTTCGCGGATCTCCTCGGTCGAGGTGACGATGGTCTTCGGGAGGCCGGTGATGAGGTCTCGACCGCGCACCTCGGCGAAGATCTCCTCCTCGAGCGGCCAGGCCGACCCCAGCGCCATCTTGATCTCTTCGGAGGTCCGCTCACCGAGCGCGAGCGAGTACTCCTTCTTGATGTGCTGGATGATGGCGTCGTCGAGTTCGTCGCCCGCGACCCGGACCGACTGGCTGGCAACGATGCCGCCGAGGGAGATGACCGCGACCTCGGTCGTGCCTCCGCCGATGTCGACGATCATGTTGCCGGTCGGCTCCTGGACGGGTAGACCGGCGCCGATGGCCGCAGCCATGGGCTCCTCGATGATGTGGGCAGGCTTGCGGGCGCCGGCGAACTCCGCCGCCTCGAGCACGGCGCGCTGCTCGACGCCGGTGATGCCCGACGGCACACAGATCACCATGCGCGGCTTGGCCCAACGACGGTTGTGCACCCGCTGGATGAAGTACCGCAGCATCTTCTCGCAGATCTCGAAGTCGGAGATCACGCCGTCCTTGAGCGGACGGATGGCCTGGATGTGACTCGGCGTGCGACCGATCATCCGTTTGGCCTCGGTGCCGACCGCCAGGGGGCGTCCGTCGCGGACGTTCACGGCCACGACCGACGGCTCGTGGAGGACGATGCCGCGTCCGCGCACGTAGACCACCGTGTTGGCGGTACCGAGGTCGACCGCCATGTCGCGGCCCATGAGTGAGGTGAAGACGTTCTCGGACATGGCAATCACCGATCAGGTGCGGGAAGCGGGTGGCCGGTTCCGTCCGGACGTTACCGGCTCGGCCCGGACGTCGCCCGGTCAGCGTGAGCCGGCACAGTGCCAACCCACAGGTCGCACCATCGTAACGAACTGTCATGGAACCGCAACATCACGCGACAAGGGAGCGTCCTCGCTCCGCTGCGGGCGCTCCCACGTGTGCACGGAGCCGCAGCACCCGTCGCGTGTGACCAGTCGCCTGGCGGCTCCTTCGGACCCGCTCGCAGAAGCTGCCCAAAGCCGATCCGAGGGAGGCGCCAGCCGACCAGTCAACGCGACGATGACCAACAGCTCCGTGCCAACGTGGACGCTCTCGCAGCGACGCAGGAGCGAGAAAGCGTCAGGCAACGCGAGAAGGCGTCAGTGTGACGGGAACCAGAGGTCGATCTCGCGGGCGGCGGATTCGTGGGCGTCGCTGCCGTGGACGAGGTTCTCGTTGGTGGTGGTGGCGAAGTCTCCGCGGATCGAGCCCGGCTGGGCGTCGTCGACGCTCGTCTTGCCGATGAGGGTGCGACAGATCGAGAACGTGTTGTCGCCGGGACCCTCGACGATCATGGCCATGACCGGACCACGGATGAGGAACTCGACGAGTTCGCCGTAGAAGGGACGTTCCTTGTGCTCGTCGTAGTGGGCCTCGGCAAGGGCGCGGTCGGCGGTCCGGAGTTCGGCGGCCACGACGGTGAGCCCCTTGCGCTCGATCCGGCTGATGATCTCGCCGATGAGGCCGCGTTCGACGGCATCGGGCTTGCACATGACAAAGGTCTGGGTCGAGGGGGTCTGGTTCACGGAGGCGAGGCTAGGGACCGGTGAGGGAGGAACCAAGGTCGGAGTGACGCAACGCCGTCCGGGCAGCGCCGACCACGTACGTCGATCCCGCGATCAGCAGGGCATCGTCGATTGCCATGGGGCCGGTCGACCGCTCGATCGCGGTGGCGACGTCGTCGACGATCGTCACATCCGGCACCGCCGGTGCCCCGCCGGCGGACACGACCCGCGCCACGGCCGACGCGACGTCCACCGCGGGGACCGAACGGGGTGAGTCGGCCTCGACGCACACGATGCGACGGGCACCGAGACCCACCAGCGGCGCAACGGTCGCCTCGACATCGCGTCCGCTGAGCAACCCGACCATCAGCGTCAGCGATCCGTCGGGCTCGAACTCGTCGGCGAAGGTCGTGGCTGCGGCATCCGTCCCGTCGGGGTTGTGGGCCGAGTCGAGGACCACGAGCGGCGATCGGTGCACCACCTCGAAGCGGCCCGGCACGATCACGGCCGACAGCGCCTCCTGCACGACCTCCTCATCGAGCGGACGGCCGAAGAACGTCTCGACCGCGGCGATGGCGACGGCGGCGTTGTCGACCTGATGCGACCCGTGGAGTGGGAGGAACAGGTCGAGGTAGCGGGAGGTCGGGGTGTAGACGCTCATCAGTCGGCCACCGACCGCGATGGCCGACGACGACGAACCGAACTCCTGATCTCGTACCCAGTGGAGTGCACCGCCCTCCGACCGGAAGATCTCGACCAGCTCCGGGTCGGTCTCGCCGATGACGACCGCGCTGCGATCGCCGATGATCCCCGCCTTCTCCTCGGCGATCGCCCGTCGCCACTCCCCCACGCCGTCGGTGTGGTCCATGCCGACGTTGGTGATGACGGCGACGTCAGCGTCGACGACGTTGGTCGAGTCGTACCGTCCGAGCAGCCCGACCTCGACCACCATGACCTCGACCGCTTCACGGGCAAACCACCCGAAGGCCGCAGCGGTGAGCAGGTCGAAGTAGCTGGGACGATCCGGGAACAGCGACTCGAGCGCGGCGACCTCGGACACCACGTCGGCGAACTCGGCCTCGGAGATCAGGTCGACGTTGCGGCTGATCCGCTCGCGGATCGACTCGAGGTGCGGGCTCCCGTACGTGCCGACGGTCAGACCGTGGGCACCGAGGAGCGCGGAGACCATCTTGGCGACCGACCCCTTGCCATTGGTCCCGGTGATGTGGATGACCGGCGCACTCGCCTGCGGGTCACCGAGCACGTCGACCAGCCCGTGCATCCGGCCCAGTGACAGCCCGTCGACCGCACCGGCGCGGGGGCCCCGGACCGTGGCCTCCAGGTTGATGTGGTCGTCGAGATAGGCGACCGCCTGTTGGAAGTTCAGGATGCAGCCCGCTTGGGGCGGGTCGCCTTGTCGTCCTTCGGGACGATGGTCGGCAGCACCTTCTCGAGCACGACGGCCTCGTCGACGACGACCTTGCCGACGTCGGTGCGTCCGGGGATGTCGTACATGATCTCGAGCAGGACCTCTTCGAGGATCGCTCGGAGACCGCGGGCACCGGTGCCGCGTAGCAACGCCTGATCGGCGACCGCGACGAGCGCGTCGTCGGTGAACTCGAGCTCGACGTCCTCGTAGCTGAAGATCTTCTGGTACTGCTTGATCAGGGCGTTCCTGGGCTCGGTGAGGATCTCGATGAGCGCCTCGTGATCGAGATGCCCGACGGCACCGATGACCGGGAGCCGGCCGATGAACTCGGGGATGAGGCCGAACTTGACCAGATCCTCGGGGAGGACGTCTTTCAGCAGGTCAGCAGCATCGGAGTCGTTGCTGGCTCGGATCTCGGCGGCGAAACCGACACCGGTGTGCCCCTTGCGGGACTCGATGATCCGCTCGATACCTGCGAACGCGCCACCGCAGATGAAGAGGATGTTGCCGGTGTCGATCTGGATGAACTCCTGGTGCGGGTGTTTGCGCCCACCCTGGGGTGGCACCGAGGCGGTCGTGCCCTCGAGGATCTTGAGCAGCGCTTGCTGCACGCCCTCGCCCGACACGTCCCGAGTGATCGACGGGTTCTCCGACTTGCGCGCCACCTTGTCGATCTCATCGATGTAGATGATCCCGGTCTCGGCCTTCTTGACGTCGTAGTCAGCAGCCTGGATCAGCTTGAGGAGGATGTTCTCGACGTCCTCACCGACGTAGCCGGCCTCGGTCAGGGCGGTGGCATCGGCGATGGCGAACGGGACCTTGAGCAGGCGGGCCAACGTCTGTGCGAGGAAGGTCTTGCCCGAACCGGTCGGGCCGAGCATCAAGATGTTCGACTTGGCGACCTCGACATCGTCGTGGACGGTGTTGTGGCCGAACTGGATGCGCTTGTAGTGGTTGTAGACCGCGACCGAGAGGATCTTCTTGGCGTCGGTCTGGCCGACGATGTACTCCTCGAGGAACTCGAAGATCTCCTTGGGACGCGGCAACTCGTCGAAGTGGAAGTCGGACGTCTCGGCCAACTCCTCCTCGATGATCTCGTTGCACAGATCGATGCATTCGTCGCAGATGTAGACGCCGGGTCCGGCGATCAACTTCTTGACCTGCTTCTGCGACTTCCCGCAGAACGAGCACTTGAGGAGTTCGCCCCCGTCTCCGAACTTCGCCACGGTGTCCCCCGTCTCGCTCGTCTTCTCTGGTCAGGTGCTTCTGGATCAGTTGGCCCGAATGGGTCCAGTCGTGTCGGCCACGTCGCGGCGGTCGATAACTTCGTCGATGATGCCGTACTCGAGCGCCTCGGTGGCGGTCATCACGAAATCTCTGTCGGTGTCGGTCTCGATCTTCTCGACCGTCTGGCCCGTGTGGTCGGCCAGGATCTGGTTGAGCAGGTCCTTCATCCGCATGATCTCTCGAGCCTGGATCTCGATGTCGGTGGCCTGGCCACCGCCCTGGCCCCACGGCTGGTGGAGCAGGACACGGGAGTGCGTCAGTGCGAGGCGCTTGCCCTTGGTCCCGGCCGCAAGGATCACGGCCGCAGCCGACGCCGCCTGACCGAAGCAGATCGTGCTGATGTCGTTCTTGATGAAGCTCAACGTGTCGTAGATCGCGAACAGTGCCGTGATGTCGCCACCGGGGCTGTTGATGTAGATGCTGATGTCCTTGTCGGCGTTCTCCGACTCGAGATGCAGGAGCTGGGCACAGACGAGGTTGGCGATCTGATCGTCGATCGGGGTACCCAGGAAGATGATGTTCTCCTTGAGCAGCCGCGAGTACAGGTCGTAGGCCCGTTCGCCCCGGTTGGTCGACTCGACGACCGTGGGGACGAGGTAGTTGCGCACGGTGGAATCGTGGCGTGCGACCTGCTCTGGGGTCATTCGGTGGGGTCCTCTTCGGTCTCTGCGTCGTCTGCGCTGTCTGCGCTGTCGGTCTCGTCGGCGGGCGGCTCGTAGACGCTTCGATCGACCGACTCACCGTTCTCGTCGACGATCTCGACGTGGTCGAGCAGCCATTCGAGCGCCTTGCGCTTCGTGATGTCAGAGCGTACCGCGGGCAGTTGGTCGTTCTGTTCCAACTGGGCACGAACCTTCTTGGGCTTCTCGCTCACCCGCTCGGCCACCTCGATGATCTCGGCGTCGAGCTCCTCGTCCGTGCACTCGACGGACTCGGCCACGACGATGGCGCGCAACGCGAGATCGACCCGCGCGCTCGTCTCGGCGTTCTCGCGCAGCTCGTCGATCAGTTGTTCCTGCGAGCGGCCGGTCATCATCAGGTACTGCTCGAGCCCCATGCCCTGCGCCTGGAGACGCATGCCCAGGTCTTGCAGCCGGCCGTTCAGCTCGCCGCTGACGAGCGCCTCGGGGATGTCGTCGGTCACCAACGCGGCGAGGGCCTCGGCCACCTTCTCCTGGAGCTGTTGGGCCCCCTGGGCCTTGCGGACCGTGGTCATCCGGTCCACCAGGTCGGCCTTCATCTCGCCGACGGTCTCGAACTCGGAGTTCTCCTGGGCCCATTCATCGGTCAGGTCGGGAAGGACCTTGGCCTTGACCTCCCTGACCGCGATGACGAAGTGGAGTTGGCGCTCCTCGTCCTCGTCGGGGTGGGTGGCGTCGAAGTCCAGATCGTCGCCCGCGGACGAACCGGTGAGACGCTCGTCGACCTCGCCGGTGATGACCCCGGACCCGATCTCGTAGTTGTAGTCATCGGTGGTCAGGCCGTCCTGCTCCTCGCCGTCGAGGGTGCCGACGATGTCGATGACGACCGTGTCGCCCTCCTCGGCGGGGCGTTCGACGGTCTCGACGGTGGCGTCGAGACTGCGCATGCGGTCGATCTGGGCGTCGATCTCCTCGGCATCGGGCTCGGGTGAGGGCATGGTGACCTTGAGCCCGTCGTAGCCGGCGACGGAGATCACCGGACGGACCTCGACGATCGCCTCGAAGGCGATCGGGCCCGCTTCCTGACCATCGGTGACGTCGAGTTCCGGCGCCGCGATCACGTCGACGTCGTGTTCGACCACCGCGTCGGAGTAGTACTTGGGCAGTGCTTCGCGCAGCGCCTCCTCACGAGCCGGGGCGAGACCGATGCGGGCCTCGAGCAACTTGCGGGGCGCCTTGCCACGACGGAAACCCGGGAGGTTGACCTCCTGGGCGATCCGCTTGAACGCGGCGTTGAGATCATCCTCGAACTCGGTCTCGTCGACGGTCACGGAGACCTTGACCTTGTTGTCCTCGAGGGCTTCGACGGTGGAGTTCACGGAGTGACCATTTCGTTCCTGCCAGTGGGGTCCGGCGGCGTACAGACGGACGGACGAGTGTATCGACGGCCCTTCGGATCACGGCCATCCGTCCGACGCCTTGTAGTCTCTCCTGCCCGGTCCACGGGGAGTGGCGCAGCCCGGTAGCGCACCTGCTTTGGGAGCAGGGGGTCGCAGGTTCGAATCCTGTCTCCCCGACCAGGACTCAGCGAGGCGCGATGCGTCGTTCGGGACGAGGGCGTGCGATTCCGCGTGCGGCCGACTCGATGGCGGCCGCGATGTCCTCGAGTTCCTCCGGGGTCAGGTGGGGATGCATCGGGATCGAGAAGATCCGCGCCGCGAGCCGCTCGGTGACCGGGAGTTTCTCGCCGAGGTGGCGATACGCCTCCTGGCGGTGTGCCGGTGGGAAGTAGATCTTCGCCTCGATGCCCTGCTGCAGAAGACAGAGGAGGAACCGTTCGCGGCCGCGTTCGGCCTTGATCGTGTACAGCGTGTAGGTGTGGTCACGGTCCGGCCGGACGACCGGGGGTGTGATGCCTGGTACCGAGGACAGGCGCTCGGTCATCCACGCAGCGTTGGCCCGCTTCCGGTCGAGGATGCCGTCGAGCTTGCCGAGCTGGACCGTCCCGATGGCGGCCTGCATCTCCGTCATCCGCCAGTTGTAGCCGATCGTCTCGTGGCGGTACGGCGCCACCTGGCCGTGATTGCGGAGCAGGAGGAGTCGCCGGGCCAGCTCGCCGTCGTTGGTCGTGACCATTCCACCCTCACCGGTGGTCATGTTCTTCGTCGGGGCAAAGCTGAAGATCCCCGCACGGCCGATTCCGCCGACCGGGCGTCCGCGGTAGCTGGAGCCATGCGCTCCAGCAGCTCCTTCGAGGAGCATCAGCCCGTGTCGCTCGCAGACGGCTGCGAGCTCGTCCATGTCGGCCGGTTGGCCGCCGTAGTGGACGGCGAGGACGGCCTTGGTGCGACGGGTGGCCTTCGCTTCGACGTCGGCCGGGTCGATGTTCATCGTCTCTCGGTCGACGTCGGCCCACACGACAGTGGCGCCGACGTGGTTCACCGCGGTCGCCGAGGAGATGAACGTGAGGGAGGGGACGATCACCTCGTCACCCGGACCGATCCCGAGCCCGCGGAACGTGGCCTGGAGGGCGACAGTGCCGCTGGCCACCGCCACCGCGTACTCGACGTGGTGTCGCTCGGCGAACCCGCGCTCGAACTCGGCCGTGCAAGGACCGTCGGTGAGGACGCCGCTGTCGAAGACCTCGCGGATCGCCTCGAGCTCCGCGTCGCCGAGGTCGGGCCTCGCGAGCCGGATCCGGACCGGTACCTCGTCCATCTCAGCCGCATCTGCGACCACTGGCGCCTCGACGCCGCGCCACAGATCCGACGACCACCGCCGCGCCCGGTTGGCGCACAGGTCGACCATGACATCGAGATCGCTCATCGAGCCGGCGCGCAACAGCGCGATCTCGAGCGGATCGAGCGGCGGTACCGGGGCGTGGGAGATCAGCGGATGAGCCGGACGGACGTCGGGCTCGTCCTCGCCGAGGAGCACTTCGTGGAGCTTCTCCCCCGGACGCAAGCCGGTGTAGACGATCTCCAGGCTCGGGTCCGCGGCCTTGATCATCTGTCTCGCCACGTCGCTGATGCGGATCGGCGACCCCATGTCGAGCACGAGCGCTTCGCCGTCGGAACCGATGGCGCCGGCCTGGATCACCAGCTGCACTGCCTCCTCGACCGTCATGAAGTATCGAGTCACGTCCTCATGAGTGACGGTGATCTGCCCGCCGACCTTGATCTGTTGCCGGAACGCCGTCAACACGGAGCCACGGCTGCCGAGGACGTTGCCGAAGCGGACGGAGAGGTACGTACCTTCCTGATGCCGACCGTAGAACGCAGTCAGCCGCTCGGCGATCCGCTTGGTGTATCCGAGCACGCTCGTGGGGTCGGCGGCCTTGTCGGTGGAGATGTTGACGAACCGCGCCACGCCGTTCTGCGCGGCAGCCTCCAAGACGTTGAGGGTGCCCTCGACGTTGGTCTTGACGCCCTCCTCCGGGTGCATCTCCAGCAGGGGGAGATGCTTCAGCGCAGCTGTGTGGAAGACGACGTCGGGTTTCCACTGCTCCATGATCTGCAGCATCCGGTCGCGGTCGCGGATGTCGGCGACCACCAGCTCCTCGGCCTCGAGCATCGCTTGGCCGGTGAGTGACAGCTGAGCTGCGTGCAGGGCCGACTCGTCGCGATCGACCATCACCAGACGCGCCGGTTTGAGTTGGTCGAGCTGCGTACACAACTCCAGACCGATCGATCCGCCGGCACCGGTCACGAGGACCGTCCGGCCGGTGAGGTAGCCGGCGATGAGATGGAGATCGGTCTCGACCGGATGGCGACCGAGCAGGTCTTGCTCCGTCACCGAACGGATGTCGGAAACGCCCAACGTCCCGTAGAGCTCTGAAGCCGGCGGGAGCACGAGGACTTCGAGTCCGGCCGCGACACCGAGGGCGCTCAGTTCGCGGATGGTGCCCGAACCGGCTCCGGGAACGGCGATCAGGAGCACGTTCGCCCGTCGCCGTTGCGCGACCTGCAGCAGCGATTCGCGCGTGCCCTCGACCTTGATGCCGCGGATCGAGCGGCGCGACATCCGCCGGTCGTCGTCGAGCAGGGCGACGGGACGGAAGTTGCTCGACGGGTCGGTCAGGATCGCCGCAATCACCTGCGCCGCCGCCTCGCCCGCGCCGAACACGATCATTCGGCGACTCGACTCGGAGGTGTCGACCGACTCGGCCATCAGTCGCCAGCCGACCCGGGCGACGCACATGCCCAGGAGCGCGAATGCACCGGCCATGAGGACGGCACCGATCGGAATCGGACGGCCGAAGAGGACGGTCGCCACCAGCAGGCCGGCGGTCACCTGGACCACGAGCATCGACAGTCCGACCGCTTCATCGATCGAACCCACCCGCCATCGGCTGGCGTACTGACCGCCGATCCGGCCGAGCGCGAGATTGAGCAGTGCCGACGCCACCATCATCAAGGTGAGACCGACGAGATCGATCGGTCCGATGTCGAACTCGTAGCGCAGGATCGTCGCCAGTAGGAGGGCAACGCTCCAGGCCAGGACGTCGACCGAAGCGATGAGACCTCGTTTCGGGTGGTCGATGCCGCGGAGGCGCCGCACGAGGCGGTCGGTCCTGGCTCCGTCCCCCATTTCGACAACCCTCTCGACCCTCAGCACCCAGACGAACGCTTGCTTCACGCGACCGCTTCCGTCAACGTACCGAGAAATCCGTCACACTCAATCCCCCGAATTCGGACTATCGGCGCAACAATGTCGCGATCTGGCGACGTGCCCGCGCGCTCGGCCCTCGACACCTTCCGGTCCGTGCTGCTACGACTCCGGAGCGTGGTCGCGCGGACCGATCTCGCGGATGGCCTCCAGGACCCGCCGCACCTGCAGGTCCCAGGACCATGCATCGACAGCCGTCTGTCGGGCGGTCGCACCGATCTCCTCCCGGAGCTCCGAGTCCGCATGAAGACGCCGCAGCGCCCGGACGAGCGCATCTCTGTCGCCCGGAGCCACGAGCAGACAGTCGACCTCGTGGTGCAGCCGCTCTGCCAGCTGCCCGATGGCAGGCGCGACCACCGGGAGTCCGGCGGCGAGATACTCGGCCAACTTGAGGGGTGAGTAGTGGAACGACTCGTCCGCTCCGGCGAGCACCACGCCGACGTCCATCGCAGCGAGCATCTCCGGGAGCTCTCCGTGGAAAACGGTTCCCGTGGTCACGAGGTGCACGCCTCGTTCGGCGGCCAAGCGTTCGACGCCGCGTCGCTCGGGCCCGTCGCCCACGAGCAGGAGCGACCACCCGTCGACACCAGACATCGCCTCCACGACCCGATCCAGCGCGTGAAACCGTCGGAAGCTGCCGACCCATCCGATCACGAAGCGACCGTCCAACCCGAGTCGAAGGCGGACTGCGCCGCGATCAGGCGACGCATCGAACATCGCCAGGTCGACACCCGTCGGCGTGACGATCACTCGACGGGGGTCGACCCCGAGACGTACGACCTGCTCGGCCACCTCCCCGGTCCCGGCGGCAACCACGTCGGCCGCCTGCAGCGTGGGTCGCTCGCCGAAGCGCTCGACGAGTCCGGCCCAACCGGGACGTCGGGTCTTCCACCGTTCTGCTTCCCAGACGATCGTCGATGGAACGAACACCACGGAGGGGACCCGGAGATCCCGAGCCAGGTCCAGCCCGGCCGTCTGGAAGAGCTCGTGACGCTGCCACACGAAGGCCGGCGGATCCCGTCGCCATCGTGCGTCTGGCGCGATCTCGAAGGACCGGGCATGCCGGAACTGCCGCACGTCCTTGACCAACGTCTTGGCGACCGTCGGAACACGCTGACGAAACGTCCGCACGGACGGCGCACGCAGGTGCGGTGCCGAGCCGACCCGTCGCGCGTCGTCGATACCGATCTGGCCCGACGGCATCACGATCCAGGCGGCGCCGGTCACGCGCTCGGCCGCGCTGGCCCACCCAGCCGTGCTGACCATCGAGGCCACGGGACCCTGCTGGTGGCCGCTTGCGCCGCCGACGACGAACACCGCTCCGGTCATCGAAGGGAGGGTACTCAGCGCCATCGCGCCGTCAGGACCTGCTGGGCGCGCCGATACCGCGCATCTGCGCGGTCATCATGGCGTATGAAGATCCGGACCGGCTTCGTTGCCGCGCTCGCGGTGCTCGTGGCGTTCGAGGCCTCCAGCCGAGAGTCCGTCGCGTCGGCCGGGACCGACATCGACCCGACCGGGCAAACGGATGCCACCGCCGCACTGCAGCGTCTCATCGACTCGACGCCCGATGAAGGCATCGTCGAGCTCGAGCCAGGGGCGAGGTATCGGATCGACGGGACCCTCATCGTGGAGGACCGGCGAGATCTGACGATCGACGGCAACGGTGCCACGCTCTTCGCCGCGACCAGAGGAGGCGAGCACAGAGCGCATGTGCGTGTCGTGGGGGGCACACGCATCCGCCTCCGCGACTTCGAGATCGTGGGCGCGAACCCCCACGCGGGACTCGACGATCGCGCCTACCAGGCGGACATGGTCGGACAGCATGGCATCAGGATCGAGGGCGCGACGGATGTCGAGATCGCAGAACTGTTCATCCGGGACGTGTTCGGCGACTTCGTCTACATCGGCCGAGACGGTGATCGGCGGTGGACGACCGGCGTCTGGATCCACGACTCGACGTTCACCCGGAACGGCCGCCAGGGGGTGACCGTGACGGCGGGCGAGGACGTGCTGATCGAGGACAACGGCATCTCACACGTACGGAGAGCATCCATCGACCTCGAACCGAACGGACCGTCGTGGGGTGCTCGAAACGTCCACGTACGCGGGAACACCATCGGTCCCGGTCGGCTGTTGTTCGTCGCCGCAGCGGGACGCGGACCGGTGAACGACATCGTCGTTGCCGACAACGTGCTTCGGGGCCACATCCTCAACGTCATCGTCGATCCGCCACCGCCGACCCGCCGTCAGAACGTGTACATCGTCGGGAACACGAGCGACACGCCGGCCACGCGTCCCCCGATCCGCCTCACCCGGGTCGACGGAATCGTGGTCGCGGGGAACACCCAACCCATGATCCGACCCGGCGAGGCATTCGTGGCGGCGACCGAGAGTTGCGGTGTCGTCGTCGACAACGCCCTGGATCCAGGGAACCTCGCGGTCGATCCGATCACCCCGTCGTGCGAGCCATCGCCCCAGCTCGAGATTCCGTCGCCACCATCGATCCGGCCAGCGGCATCCACGCCGGGGGATCCTCAGTCCTCCAGCCCGAGCACCCCTCCGACCGCGTCCACGACGACGGAAGCTCCCGTACCCGACCCGGACGAGGAGCCTGCGGCGCCGTCCGATGGCCGACCATGGGCAACGGCAGCGATCATCGGCGCCGTGGCCATCGTCGTGGTCGGTTCTGCGTGGAAACGAGCTCGACGAGCCCGTCTTCGTAGAGCTTCGCAGTCGACGCCGAAGTGAACCTGGTGCTTGCGCGGCGTCCTGCGTCGCCCATGGCCAGACGTCGAGCATCATCGGTGAGGAGCGAGACGACGGCTCGGGACATCAGCGCGGCGTCCGGCCGGGAGAGCACCACGCCGGTCGTGCCGTCGTCCACGACCTTCGCCACACCACCGACCGGATAACTGACGACCGGGCACCCGGCCATCAGGGACTCGATCGCGACGCCAGGGATCCCTTCGGCATCGCTGGTCAGCAAGAGCAGCTCGACCCCACCGAGCACCCGCTCGATGTCCGAGCGGTGGCCGAGAAAGGTGACCCGTTCGACGACCCCGAGCTGCGCCACCTGGGCTTCGAGGACTGGGTGGAGCGGCCCTTCGCCGGCGAGCACCAGATGAGCATCGACACCACTCCGGACGACCGAAGCGACACACGCCACCGCTCGGTCCGGTCGCTTCTGTGTCACCAGGTGGCCGACGAATCCGATCAGCCTCGTGTCCGGACCGACACCGACCTCCGCTCGCAGCCGAGCAGCTTCGTCGTGGCGATCGATCACCGCGAATCGATCCGGCTTCCGCGCGTTCGGAATCGTCCAGATCGGTCCCTCGAAATGCAGATCGCGCAGCTCCTGTTCCATCTCCTCGGTGAGCGTGACCGCGGCGTCGAACTGTCGTGAGACCAGCCGCCACCAGGGACGGCGACCCCGCCGCCACAGCTGCGGTGGGAAGTTCAGGATCCGCTGCCATGCGAGAACTGCCCGTCCTCGGCCGCTCGCGGCGGCGACCGCGACGACCTGGGCCGCCCAGCCGCCGTGCGCGATCACGACGTCGAACCGGTCGCCGAGCACGAGACCACGAATTCGGTACGCACGGGTCACGAGCTCGCGCAGCCCCACCCCCGGCGAGCCCACGAGAGGGACGAGTCCGGTCTCCTGCCCACCGTCGGTCGACGGGCCGAGGGCCAACACCTCGTTGGCGTGACCGAGCCCGTCCAGTTCGTCCGCCAGTTCGATGGCGACCAGCTCCGCGCCCCGACGATGACTCCGGGACACGACGTGCAGCACGCGGAGACGGTCAGACGTCGGTTGGACCCCGGACGAGCGACCCGTGCGCGCTGTTCCCTCAGGGTTCGGATCGGCACGCCACGCGTCGATCGGTCGGTCGAGCTCTCGTTCCAGTGCGGCGATCTCGTCGACGTAGTAGGCGTCGAGCGTCGACAGCGCGTCGCGGTGCTCGTTGGCGATCTCCTCCTCGTCGGCAGATCGGCGGTTCAGACGAGCGATACTCTGCAGGACCCGCCGGTGGGTACCTGGTGGGAGTACTCGTTTGACGGCTTCGACCGCGAACTGCTCCTTGCCCTCGAATGACCGGAGGAACGTGTCGACTCCGGGCCATCGCAGGTCACCTCGCGGATTCCGATCGCGCCCGCTCACGTCTTCGAGCCTGCTCGGCCCGAGCGCGTGGCCGAGGAATTCGCCGAGATCCTGCCATCCCTTGACGGGCGCGGCGATGAGCTCTTCCAGGACGACGACATGGACACGGGACGTGTCGAAGTCGCGGCGCCACGCCTGGATGTGATCGGTGTAGAGACCACCCCAGACGTATCGACGCCTCACGTCTGGCGCGACACACCCACGATCGAGTTCACGGATCTCGGCCTCGATCGCATCCGAGAAGCTGCGGTGCTCGCGACGGAGGCGCACCTGATCGCGGTACATCGACAGCGCGCGGCGTGCCGGGTTGCGCACGAGCACGACCACGCGCGTCCCCCCGGGCGGGTGCAGGGCGGCGATGGAGCGACGCGCCAGGTCGCTGTAGAGGTACCACGGGGTCGACTCGCCACGGATCGCCGAGCCGGCCGCGTGGGCGAAGTAGGCGTCGAGGTAGTAGCCGAGCCCGCGCCGCATGTCCCGTTCGGACAGGAAGTATCCGGGTTCCTTGATGTCGGACATGAACACGCCGGGTGCGAGCCGCAGCGCATGGTGGAGGAAGGTGGTGCCCGCCTTCGGCGCGCCGGCGATGAAGAGATTCGGAGTCCTCGGATCGCGAGCGTCGATGATGCGTGTCGGCATGGCCGGTCAACGCTACCTGCAACGTCAGCGAGCCTT
>JBBKVY010000274.1:0-10514 GCA_037968675.1 Acidimicrobiales bacterium
AACGATGCCACCGACTCCGACATCGACGACCTCGGTCGTACCGGCGTCATCACCCTGTCGTCGGGCGAGAACGATCCGACCAACGACGCCGGCATCTACCTGACGTCTCGCCTCGGTGACCGGGTCTTCGAGGATCTCAACGCAAACGGCTTCCAGGATCCGGGCGAACGCGGTGTCGACGGAGCGACCGTCGAGTTGCTCGACTCGGCCATGAACCCGATTCCGGGCATCGACCCGATCGTCACCGGGCCCGACGGCCTCTACCTCTTCGACGACCTCGTGGCCGGCGACTACTTCGTCCGGGTCACCCCGCCTGCCGGGTTCGTCATCACCCAGCAGAACGTGGGCGATGATGCCGCCGATTCCGACATCGATCCGGCGCCGGGCCCGAACCAGGGCAAGACCGGCCTCATCTCGCTCGGCGAGAACGTCACCGACCTGACCAACGACGCCGGTCTCTACCGGCTGGCCTCGCTGGGCAACTTCGTCTGGGACGATCTCAACGGCAACGGGGTCCAAGACGCCGGCGAGCCAGGCATCGACGGCGTGACCGTCCAACTGAAGAACGCCTCCGGCGACGTGATCGACACGACCACGACGATGCTCGGTGGCTTCTACGGCTTCGCCGACCTGGTCCCTGGCACCTACTCGATCGGCATCATCCCGCCGGCCGGGTACGTGACGACGCCGGCGAACCGCGGCGACGACACGCTCGACTCGGACATCGATCCGATCACCCTGATGAGTGGTCCCGTCGTCCTGGCAAGCGGCGACGAGAACCTCACCCTCGACGCCGGTGTCTACCTGCCGGCAACGATCGGTGACCGCGTGTGGCGCGACGACAACCGCAACGGGATCCAGGACGGCGGCGAGCTCGGCATCGGCGGCGTCACCGTCCAGCTGCTCGATGGCAACGGCGACGAGGTCGGCCAGACCACGACCGACACCGATGGCCTCTACCTCTTCACCGGTCTCGCGCCGGGCACCTACACCGTGGTCGTCGTTCCCGGACCCGACTTCGTCATCTCGCCGAGGAATGCCGGCGCCGACGATGCGCTGGACTCCGATGCCGATCCGGTCAGCGGCGTTCTCGACGAGACCACGCTGACCAGCGGAGAGGACGACCGAACCCACGATGCGGGCATCACGCCACGCGCGCTCGACCTCTCGATCGACAAGTCGGTCGAATCGCAGTCGAGTAGCGAGGTCGTGTGGTCGATCGTCGTCACGAACCTCGGCCCCGACGACGATCCGGGCCCGATCACCGTCACCGACAACGTGCCTGCGTCGATCACGCCGACCGCTGCGTCGGGCGAAGGCTGGACGTGCACGATCAATGGCCAGGTCGTCACCTGCGTGAGCGATGAAGGGCTCGCGGCCGGCTCGTCGCTGGCCCCGATCCTGCTCACCACGAGTGCTCCGCCCGACGGTGTGACGGTCAACAACGACGCCAGCGTCGAGTCGACCGTGCTCGAGGCAACGGTCACCAACAACTCCGACGTCGCCGCAGTCACCGGAGTCGCTCCACCGCCCCCGACCACGAACATCGGTCCGGTTGCGTTGCCCCGCACGGGTGCCGACGCCCTCCGTTGGACCGGGGTCGGCGCGATGCTGCTGCTGCTCGGCGCTGCGGTGGCCGGTGTGGGACGCGACCGCCGACGTCGCTTCGACCAGTTCTGAGCTGACGCCAGCAGCAGGGCGCTTTGCGCCCCGCGGCTAGCTTCGGTGATCTCATGGCCGACTATGCCCTCCCCGGCGCCGGAGTCTTTCCGGCGCACCTGCTTCGCAAAGCGGTCGACGACGGACTGATCGGGTTCCCGTCGACCACCGAGGCGGCCATCCAGCCGGCGAGCCTCGACCTTCATCTCGGCGACGTGGCGCATCGGTTGCGGTGCTCGTTCCTGCCCGACTCGACCCACACGGTCGAGGAGCGGCTCGAAGAGTTCGCCATGGACACCGTCGATCTGCGCAACGGTGGGGTCCTCGAGCGAAACCGGCCCTATCTGATCCCGCTCTGCGAATCGCTCGATCTGGCGCCGAACGTCCGCGCCAAAGCGAACCCGAAGTCGTCCACCGGGCGGGTCGACGTGTTCACCCGGGTGATCACCGACCGCTCCTACCGATTCGACGAGGTGAGCGAGGGCTACACGGGTCAGCTCTACCTCGAGGTGGTGTCGTCAACGTTCACGATCAAGGTGCACCCCGGCCTCGCGCTCAACCAGCTCAGACTGATGTCAGGGCACGCCGAAGTCGACGAAGCCGACTTGGCAGCGATGCATGCTCGACGAGGCCTGCTCTACGACGCCGGCGCGGCGGTCGATGCCGACGAGTTCGTCCACACCGGCGGCGTGTTCCTCGGTCTCGATCTCACCGGTGACGACGAGGGAGTCGTCGGGTACCGGGCGAAGCGCAACAGCCGACTCCTCGACCTGAGCCAGATCGGTGGTCACGACCCCGACGACTACTGGGAGCCGGTCGTGCGCGAACGAGGCAACCAGATCGTCCTCGAACCCGAGGACTTCTATCTGCTCTTGTCCGCCCAAGGAATCTCGATTCCGCCCGATGTCGCCGGCGAGATGGTGGCGTTCGACCCGACGAGTGGCGAGCTGCGGACCCACTACGCCGGCTTCTTCGATCCCGGCTTCGGGTGGGACGCCGAAGGGATGACCGGCAGCCGGGCCGCGCTCGAAGTTCGCGCCCACGACGTGCCGTTCATGGTCCAGGACCGCCTGCGGGTCTGCAAGATCGCGTTCGAGCGGCTGATCGAACCGACCGACGAGCTCTACGGCGCCGGAATCGGGTCGAACTACCAGGGTCAGCAGTCGACGCTCAGCAAGTACTTCCATCGGCGGTGACGCCGACGTGGCCGTCGATCAGTAGCCGTCGAGCTGCTGGCGGCGGTACTGCGGCAGGTCACGGAACGGGATGGCGAGGATCTTGCCGAGCTGTTCGAGGAGGGCCCCGGAATGAAACGGCCGCACGAGGAACGCGTCGGCGCCTGACTGGAAGCTGAACACCCGGTTCGAGGCCTGACGAGCGATGAGCAGGATGCGGGTGGTGGCCACCCGTTCGTCGTCGTGGTGGCGGATGCTCTCGAGCAGCTTGAGGTTCGAGCCGATGCCTCCGTGGGTCAGGTCGAGAATCATCGCCCGGGGGAAGTCCTGTGTCGCGCCGAGGAGTGCCTGTTCGTGGGTGTCTGCGCTGGCGACGGGGTAGCCCTTGCTCTCCAGGATGTTCTGAAGGAGCTTGCCGGCGTCGGCGTCGTCGTTCACGACGAGAATCTGGGTCGAATCCCGCCGGTCCTCGCCGTCGTATGCCTTGTCCTTGCGGGCCATCGTGTTGGCTCTCAGTCTTCGAGCGACTGGAGCGCGGGTGTGGCGCGCTCGCCGGCTTCGATCGCGTCGAGGACGTGCATGGCGATGTCGGCAACCTTCACTTCGTCCTCTTCCTTGCCTGCGGCCTTCGTGCCGTCGTCCATCATGACGTAACAGAACGGGCACGCCGTGGCGATGCGGGTGGCGCCGGTGGCGATGAGCTCTTCGGAGCGTTCGTCGTTGACCTTCTTGCCGATGCTCTCCTCCATCCACATGCGAGCACCGCCTGCGCCACAGCACATGCCCTCGGTGCCGTTCCGCTCGGCTTCGACGATCTCGACGCCACCCAACTGGCCGATGACCCGCCGGGGGGCGAGGTAGACGTCGTTGTGGCGCCCGAGGTAACAGCTGTCGTGGTACACGATGCGCTCGTCGAGACGGGACGTGCTCAGGTCGAGCTTGCCCTCGTCGACCAGGGCCTCGAGGAACTGGCTGTGATGCAGGACTTCGTAGTGACCGCCGAGTTGCGGGTACTCGTTCTGGAGCGTGTTGAAGCAGTGCGGGCACTGCGTGATGATCTTCTTCACACCCATGGTGTTGAGCGACTCGATGTTCTGCGTGGCGAGCATCTGGAAGATGTACTCGTTCCCGGAACGACGGGCGGGGTCGCCGGTGCAGTTCTCCGACGGGCCGAGAATGGCGAAATCGATCCCGGCTCGCTTCATCAGCTTGGCCATCGCCTCGCTGACCTTCTTGTTCTTGTCGTCGAAGCTGCCGGCGCAGCCGACCCAGTAGAGGTACTCGTGGTCGAAGACATCGCCCGGGTCGACGATGGGGATGTCGACTTCGTCGAGCTTGGTTACCCAGTCGCCTCGTTCGGAGTTGCTGATGCCCCAGGGGTTCCCCGAGTTCTCCATGCCGCGGTAGGCGGTGCCCAACTCGGTCGGGAAGTCCGACTCCATGAGCGACAGATAGCGCCGCATGTCGAGAATCTTGTCGAGGATCTCGATGTTGACCGGGCAGATCTCGTCGCACGCCTTGCAGGTGGTGCATGCCCACACTTCTTCGGGCGTGATGCGGTCGAAGAAGTTGTTGGCCGGGATGGTGATCTCGGGCACGGTCCCGATGGGCGGACTGACCTGCGGAGTCCCGCTGGCCGCCATGACCTCGCCCGCCTTGAGGACGATCTCGCGGGGGTCGAGCGGCTTGCCGGTGGCGTTGGCCGGGCAGACCGACGTGCAGCGGCCGCACATGGTGCACGAGTCGAGGTCGAGGAGCTGCTTCCACGTGAAGTCCTCGACGGTCGAGGCGCCAAAGCTCTCGAGCTCGCTCTCCATGAGGTTGGGCATGGCCTTCATGGCGCCCTTCGGGCGGTCGCGGTCCTTGTAGTACATGTTCAGCGGGCTGGTGAACATGTGGCGCAGCATCGTGATCGGGAGCATCACGAGGAAGGCGAGGAACGCCACCACGTGGGCGATCCACATCACCTGGTGCCACCCGTGGACGGCGTCGAGGTTCTCCACCAGGCCGCCGAGGGGATAGCCGACGAAGCTCCACGTCTCGTAGTCGGGCTGGCCCTCGATGCCGATGCGGAACATCTCGGCCAGGAAGCCGGTGACACCGATGGCGGCGAGGACGAAGAGGGCGGCGCCGTGCTCGGCTGTGGTCTTGACGCGGATCCGGTACGGCCTCTGGATGTAGCGCCGACCGATCGCCCAGAACACGCCGATGAGGAAGAGGACGCCCGCCGCGTCGCCGACGAACGTGTACGCCTTGTAGATGTCGCCGTGGAGGAACTTGGCCGACCCGGGCAGCTGGTGGTTGATCTCGAGGACCGTCGTGACCGCCAGCAGGATCAGGAACGGGAAGTACATCAGGCTGTGCATGACGCCGGCGGCCGGATCGCGCAGCAGGGTCTGCATGTAGACGCCGGCCCGGAAGTCCTTCATCCGCTGGGCGAAGTTCTTGGGCGTCGTCTTGCGGGATTCGGGGCCGCCGCGCTCCCAGTTCTTCATGCGCTGGCTGAACAGCACCGCCCCGTAGATGATGACGATGGGCAGCACCGTGTAGAACGCGAGCTTCATCGCAGCCGGGATGTTCTCGAAGACCTCACGCGTGGTCTCGGAGTCGTCGTGGAACTGGAAGACCGTGGCGGCGATCCCGGAGACGACGGTGACTCCCGCGACCAATCCTCCCAGCCCGAGTGCGAGCTGATGGGGCTTGATCTTGCGGGACGTGGGCGTATCGACCGTGTTTGCTTCGAGCGTGTCCATGGCGGGACGAAGGGTACTTCCGCCCTCGGACCGATGGGAAAGGGGCCGGCGCGCGGTCTCAGCCGGCGGTCGGCACCACGTGCATGCCAGCCACCCTGGCCAGGCGCGCCGCGAGCGCGACAGCCTGCGTCGGGCTGATGATCGACCCTCGGAGGGCGCGGAGATCGGACACGGGCGACAAGTCGGCGTCGGTCAGGTCCACGCGTTCGAGCTTCGTTCCGTCGAGGGCGACGCCGGTGAGCGCGACGTCGGCGAAGGTGACGTCGGCCAGGCGCGCCGCACTCAGGTCGAGTTCGTCGACCTGCCCGCCGGTCACCACGACTCGCTCGAGGGTGGCCGAGCGCATGGCGGCGAGCCCCATGGCGCAGTCGGCGAAGTGGACGTCACGCAGCCGAGCGTCGCCGAAGTCCGCCCCGGTGAGCCGACACCGCACGAACGACACCCTGGTCAGACCCTCGAACCGGCGGCCGCTCAGGTCGATGTCGACGAGTTGGGCATCTTGTGCGTCGATGGCTGCGTCGCCGGTGTCGAGGACGCACGACCGCAGCAGCCCGCGCAGCACGGTCACGGTCCGTGCCTCGGGAAACGTGAGCTCGGCGCCTTCGAGACCGAGGCCGTCGAGGTCGGGGAACTGGGGATCGAGGTCCTCGTCGACCGCGTCTCGCAGCGACGCAGGGATGCGCGGAGCGGCCGGAAGCGAGGCTGCGGGTGGCGTCGGTTCCGGCATGGCCCGACCGTAGTGGTGCGCCCGCCGGCATCGACCCTTGCCGATCGACGAGCGAGTCAGCCGTACGCGGCCTTGTCGAGCGCGCGAACCATGCCGGCGAGCGACTTGAGGAGCTTGTGGTTGAGCGAGGGCACGTCGTCGAGAAGCGCGGAGAACTCGCGGGGGCCGATCACGATGACCTCGATGGGCCCGTCGGCGACGACGGTCGCGGTGCGCGGACCACGGTCGAGGAGGCCGAGCTCGCCGACCACCGAGCCGACGCCCAGTTCGGCCACCTTGCGCTTGTTGCGGCGCACGATCGCCTTGCCTCCGGTGATGACGAACGCCTCCCGTGATGTCTCGTCCTGCCTGGTCAAGGCGTGGCCGTCGGGCAGGCTCAGCACGTCGCTGACCCGTGCGATCCGTGCCAACTCCTTCTTCGTGCATGCGGCGAAGAGCGGGACGTTCGCGAGGTGAGCAGAAGCGTTCGTTCGGGCCATGTGCTGGAGTGTACGAACGACACGCAAACGACGTCGGCGAAAGCGGCCGCAGTGCGAGCGGAACGAAAACTGATGGGCACCGTCGCGAAACAACGGGGAAACCTTCCGTCCGTACCGTTCGCGTTCGATGGACGACATCACGATGCTCCGGTGGCCGGACGAGCGCCGCGAGCGGGAGGATCTCGCCAAGCTCGGACGGGCTCGCCTGTTGTTGGTCGACGAGGGATCCGCGCCACCGGTCGCGGCCGATCCCCTCGAGGACTGGATCCGCGTCTCGGCCGGTGACCTCGACATCCGCGCTCGCATCGAGGGGCTGCGGTTGCGGCTGGAACAGACGCTCGAACTCGTCCCGGATCTCGACGAGCACGGTGTGATCCGATTCGGCGAGCGATGGGCCCCGCTGCCCCCTGTCGAGGCCCGACTCACCAGCGCGCTGTTGTGCCGCTTCGGAGCGGTGGTCAGCCGAGACGCCCTGTGCGAGGCGGGTTGGCCGGATGGCGCGCCGGGACGCAACGCGCTCGACGTCCACGTGCTCCGGCTCCGTCGGCGCCTTCGTCCGGTCCGGCTCGCGATCCGCACGATCCGGTCACGCGGATACCTCCTCGAGCCCGCTGCGCGCACCGGCTGAGCCCCGAAACATTCGCGTCATACAGCGTTGTCCGTGGTGTCACAGCCAGCGAACAGACGTGCAACGGGGGATGTTTACCGTCAGTTCCGAGTCAGAAAGCCCCGTCAAGTTTCCCCCATCAAGGAGTCAGCACGTGAAGCGCAAGTTGCTCATCGGAGCGGGCCTCGTAGGAGCAGCAGTGTTCCTCCTCGCCAACCCCGCCGCCGCTCAGGAGGCCGACGCCCCCGCGACACAGGTGGTGTTCGACAACATCTTCGTGTTCGTGTGCGGGATCCTGGTCTTCTTCATGCAGGCCGGCTTCGCCCTCGTCGAAGCTGGACTGACCCGTTCGAAGAACGTCTCCAACATCTTCATGAAGAACCTCATGGACGGCATGGCGGGCGTACTCGCCTTCGCTCTCGTCGGCTACGGGATCGGCTTCGGTGGCTCGGAGCTGCTCGGTGGCTGGTTCGGCTTCGGCTTCGGCATCGACAGCATCGAGGACCCGGCAGCTGCGGCGGCCCTCAATCTGTCGCCGGCCACGTTCTTCTTCTTCCAGGCTGCGTTCGCCGCAGCTGCCGCCACCATCGTGTCGGGCGCCATGGCCGAGCGGACGAAGTTCAAGAGCTACTTCATCTACAGCCTGGTGATCACCGCGGTGATCTACCCGACTGTCCTGCGCTGGACCTGGGGCGGGGGCTGGCTCTCCCAGCTCGACATCCCGTTCTCGGACTTCGCCGGCTCGACCATCGTGCATGCGACCGGCGGCTGGGCCGCCCTCGCCGGCGCCATCGTCCTCGGCCCGCGGATCGGGAAGTACGGCGCGGACGGCAAGGCCCGCGCCATCCCCGGCCACAACGTCCCGTTCGTGGTCGTTGGCGCAATGATCCTGTTCATCGGCTGGTTCGGCTTCAACCCGGGCTCCGAGCTCGGGGCCGACAACCTCGTACCGCAGCTCGCGGTCAAGACTCTGTTGGCGGCAGCCGCCGGCGCAGTGATCGCGATGGTCGTGAACTGGCTGAAGGACGGCAAGCCCGACGTGACCATGGCCGCAAACGGCATGCTCGCCGGCCTGGTCGCCGTCACTGCTCCGGTCGGTGCGGTCGAGACCTGGGCCGCCGTCGTCATCGGTGGTGTCGGTGGTCTGATCGTGGTCTTCTCGGTCGCCTTCTTCGACCGGATGGGCGTCGACGATCCGGTCGGTGCCATCTCGGTCCACGGCGTCTGCGGCACCTGGGGCACGCTCTCCATCGCCCTGTTCGCCAAGTACGACGATGCCTTCCTCGGTCGAGAGGACGCCGGCATCCTATACGGCGGTGGCATCGACCAGCTCAGCACCCAGGCGCTGTTCGTGGGCGTGCACTTCGTGTTCGTCTTCGGCGCTGCCTTCCTCCTCTTCCAGACCATCAAGGCCACCGTCGGCCTGCGGGTCACCGAGGAGGAAGAGATCAACGGTCTCGACGTCGAGGAGCACGGCCACATGGGCTACGCCCCCGACGCCGGCGGCGGCTCGTCCGCCGGACTGTCCACGTCCGCCAGCAGCTCGCTGTCGGTCTGACCACCGCTCACTCGAATTGAAGGAGAACCAACGTGTTGCATCTCGTAACCGCGGTGATCAAGCCGCACAAGCTCGACGACGTGAAGGAGGCGCTGAAGGGCGTCGGCGTCCAGGGACTGACCGTGTCCGAGGTCAAAGGGTTCGGTCGCCAAGGCGGCCACACAGAGACCTACCGGGGCGCCGAGTACACGATCGACTTCGTCCCCAAGGTGAAGGTGGAGGTCGTGGTCGGTACCGACGAAGCCGAGAAGGTGGCCGAGGCGATCTCGACCGCCGCCCAGACCGGCAAGATCGGTGACGGCAAGATCTGGATGACCAGCGTCGACCGCCTCACCCGCATCCGTACCGGCGAGATGGGAGCCGACGCCGTCTAGCCCGCCCGCCCCAACTCGAAAATCGCTGTGAGAAAGGTCCGGCTACCGGACCTTTCTCACAGGGAGAATCCTCTGCGGTCGAACGTCGGCGGCAGGCGCTACCGTTCGAGCTCGTACTTCCCCTCACCCCGTAACGGGAGGACCGGAAGTGCACGACCTCGACCGGCGCCTGGCGCCGACGTTCGCGTCGCAGCTCGCGCTCATCACTCGACGACAGGTGCTCGCCGCCGGCGGTACGGCGTCGACGATCAAACGCCGCATCGCGAGCGGACGGTGGGAAGTCGCGGAGCGAGGGGTCTACGGCCTCGCTGGTGTGGCGTGGACGTGGCGGCGTGATCTCGCCGCCGTGGTGCTCTCCGTGCCATCGGGTGTCGCATCGCACCGCGCGGCCGCCAAGCTGCTGGGCGCCCACTGGGACGACCGCGCCACGCCACCCATCGAGTTGTGCGTGCCCGACCGCTGCTCGCCCCGCCGGACGTTCCGCCGGACTCGGGCGCGGTCGGTCGACCGCCAGCTCATCGTGCACGAGAACGTCGACCTCTGTCGCACCGCGCCGCAAGTGATCGACGGGATCCCGACGACTCCGCCGTTGCGTCTCGCGGTCGACCTCGGAGGTGTCGTTCCGTTCGACCAGTACCGGCGATCGATCTCACAGCTCATGAAGCACCATGGCGTGGACTGGGCGTCGCTCGACCGGGTGTACCGGCACCACTCGGTCCAGGGCCGAACCGGATGCGGCGCGCTCCGCGACCTGCTCGAGCGACACTTCGGCAACGAGGGGGTACCTGACGAGGTGGTCGAGGCCCGTTGCGCCGACCTGCTCGTCGACGCCGGCCTTCCCGCGCCGGCACACCAGGTCGAGGTCGTTCGACCCGATGGCTCGGTGGCGCGGTTCGATCTCGCGTATCCGGAGTTCCGGATCGCCATCGAGACGGACGGCAAGGGCCACGGCGAGGAGCCGACCCGTCAGTCCGACAACCGGAGGCGCAACGACGTCCAGATCCTCGGCTGGCAGGTGTTCCACTTCTCGTGGGAGGAGGTGACCTTCCATCCCGAGCGCGTCGTGGCCACCATCCGCGCCGCGCTCGCCGCCGCATCGTGAATCTGACCGTGAAAAGGGTCCGGCTTCCGGACCCTTCTCACAGCGATTTTCCTAGAGGGGGTCGGTGGTGAGGTCGGGGC
>JBBKVY010000275.1:0-2558 GCA_037968675.1 Acidimicrobiales bacterium
TCGAGCTGCACTATCGCTGCATCGATCTGGTCGACCGGGGTGGCCTGGCCTCATTGCTCGAGCAGACCGACACCGCATCGGAACCGCCCGGCGCCAGGATCAGCTGACGCTTTGCACGAGTCGTCGGGCTCGAAACACCTCGGCCACCGACCAGGCCTGGAACGGACAACCAGTGGCGGTATGCGGTGGGGCTCCGTCCGCTGTCTCCGATATCGAGCCGAGCCCGAACTCGTTCAGGTGCGGTTCGAGGCCGTGGAGGAGACCTGTGGGGTCGATGCCGAGGCGGATCGTGGCCTCGACGTAGGGCCCGAGTAGCCACGGCCACACGGTTCCCTGGTGATAGGCCACGTCGCGTTCGACCGGCCCACCGCGGTGATGCGGTCGATACGACGGGTCGTCGGGTGCCAGCGACCGGAGCCCCAACGAGGTGACCAGTTCGGAGCACGCCATCACAACGGCAGGATCATCGATCGGGGCGTGCGGAAGTGAGATTGCCAGCAGCTGATTCGGCCGGGCGGATGCGTCGTCACCGAATGGGCCGTCTACGACGTCGATCAATCCACCCTCAGCACGGACATACCGGTTCTTGAACGACTCGTTCGCTGTCTTGCGGAGACGCGACGCTCGATCACGACGTTGTCCGCCCATCGCCGAGAGGTCGGTGAGGACACCGAGTGCGTTGATCCACAACGCGTTGATCTCGACGGGCTTGCCGATTCGGGGCGTGACGGCGGTTCCGTCGATGCGGGCGTCCATCCAGGTCAGCGCGATTCCGGGGAGGCCTTGGGTGAGCAGGCCGTCGTCCTGGTCGACGGCGATTCCGTACCTGGTGCCGGTGAGGTGGTGGTCGACGATCGAGTCGAGGCGATCGGAGAGCTCGGCGGCAAGGTCGACGTCGCCGGTGACGGCGACGTGTCGGCCGACAGCGTGCACGAACCACAAGGTCGCGTCGACGGTGTTGTACTCGAGCGAACCGGTGTCGGCCGTGTTGGAGAGCATTCCCTCCGACAGTGATCCGGCCGCGCCGATGAGCAGCTCACGTCCCTCGTCCCATCGATGGGTCTCGAGAAACAGCCCTTCGTACGAGATCATCGTGTCGCGGGACCAATCGCCGAACCACGGGTATCCGGCGACGACCGCCGGATGCACGCGAGCAGCTGGCCTCACGATGAACTGATCGCACGCCTGAGCGAGGGTTTCATCGATTGCATCGTGGGGCCGGCAACGCTGTGCAACCTGCTTCGCGCGGCGGCGCGCAGCGGTGACGATGTCGTCTGCGTTCGGGGGCGGGTCGGCGAGATCGCCCGCCCACGCCCGTATACCGGTTCGGTCGCCGGAGCGGAGATCGGCGGAGAAGTGCCCGGTGTGCCACAGGTCCTCGCGTGCGTTGAGTCCCCGGGCCGCCTCCTCACGATAGTGAACGTCGCGATACCAGCCTCCGCCGGGCGAATAGCCGGGTCCCTCGACGCGGTACCGACCCTCGAAGACGAAGCCGTCGTCGTACCGGTCGATGCCAGGGTCGGGGCCCGCGAAGCGTTCACCGTGGACGTCTCGCCACGTGCACAGTGCTCCGATCTCGATGCGCACCGGTCCGGGAGCTCGGACCAGGCGATACGCAACCCCGACGCCCGGGCGGCCGCGGGTGGCTGCGATCTCCATCTCGACGATCACGTCGCCGATCGACCATCGCCAGCGTGGGACCGCATCGATCAGGTCGAACGAGGCGAGGTCGCGGTGGCCGGCCGGATCGATGACACCGCCGGACCATTCATGCGTCGCCAGCCGAACGCGCCGATCTCCAATCGTCACCGTGGCGTCGAGCGCTGCCAGGCCGAGGTGTCGCTGCCCGAGCGTGTCCCCGGCGACGATCAACAGACCGTGATAGCGACGGGTACGCAGACCCGAGACGGTCCCCATCGCATACCCGCCGACACCGTCGGCGACGAGCCACTCGCGTCGGCTCGCGGTGTCGAGATCTCCACAGACCTGGCGTCCGAACCCGCACGTCAACATGGTCGACCATTCCTCATCATCGACCATGAAACCGCATGTCGAACGCTCGGGCACGAACAATGCGTCATCTGCGGCAATGCGCGAGCTTCTTTCCTCAGGTTCATCGATGATTCCCAGATGAGTCGCCTGCACCCCGATTCCGCCCCGGGCGACCCTGGAGGCGGGCCGCCTGACGACAAGACGGACGTCGAACGTGCCCGGCTCGCCGACTCAGCGGTCGACTGGAAGCAGTGGGGGCCATACGTCAGCGAACGCGCGTGGGGAACGGTCAGGGAGGACTACAGCGACCACGGCGAGGCATGGGAGTACTTGGCTCACGACGACGCTCGATCACGTGCGTACCGTTGGAACGAAGACGGATTGGGCGGCATCTGCGACGCGCAGCAACGACTCTGTCTCGCCTTCTCGTTCTGGAACGGGCACGATCCGATCCTCAAGGAACGCATCTTCGGTCTGACCGGCAACGAGGGCAACCATGGCGAGGACGCCAAGGAGTATTGGTGGTACCTCGACTCGACCCCGACCCACTCGTGGATGCGCTGGCG
>JBBKVY010000276.1:0-10153 GCA_037968675.1 Acidimicrobiales bacterium
AAGAACTCCGTTCGTCGGCGTCGGCGGCCAGCGCCAGGCTCCGCAGGGGTCGCGATCGTGCGGTTCAGCCTGAGACGTCGCGCCAGAACCCGTCGACCACCGACACTTCGAGGTCACCGTTCATCACCTCGTCGGTGAGGCACACGGCGACCAGGCCCGAGGTCGGCTCGAACGACCACAGACAGCCTCGGGCGCCGTGCCAGAACGCCGTGCCGGCACTCCGCTCGGGTGTCGACTCGGCCTGCACTGCGCAGCCCCGACCCCAGCCGACCAGTCCGTCGGCGTCGATGCCGCTCGCGATCCGTTGCGCCACTGTCAGTTGGTCGTTGAGCATGGCGGCGACCGATTCCGCGGAGAGGACCTGCCTGCCCTCGTGGCGTCCGCCGCCGGCCAGCATCTCGGCGAAGCGAAGGTAGTCGGTCACGGTGGAGACGAGGCCGTGCATGCCCGACGGGAATGCCGGGGGAGTGGCCCACTGACCGTCGACCGGGTCGACCACCGTGCGCTCGCTCCCCGGCTCACGCAGGTGGCTGGGCCCGAAGCGGTCGAGGTCGGCGGCCGGCACAGAGAATCCGGTGTCGACCATGCCCAGCGGCTCGAAGATCCGCTCGGCCAGGAAGGTGTCGAACGGCGTTCCGGTGGCCCGAGCGATGAGCACGCCGAGAACGTCGCACCCCGTGCCGTACAACCAGTGTTCGCCCGGCTGGCACTGGAGCGGCACGGTGGCGAGGCGCCGGAGCCATTCGTCCGGCTCGTGGGCGACCGACGGGTTGGGCATGCCGAGTCCGAGGTCCAGGCGTTCCATCTCGGCCAGCACCGGAATCGGCTCGTCGGTCGTGAAGTCCATGCCCCAGCCGAGCCGGAACGTGAGGCAGTCGTCGACGGTGATGGCTCGTTGCGCCGGTACGACGTCGTCAATCGGGCCGAGCGGGTCGACCACCACCGTGCGGTCGGCGAGCTCCGGCAGCCACTGCTCGATCGGGTCGTCGAGGTCGAGGAACCCGTCGTCGACGAGGAGCATCGTGGCCGCGGCAGTCACCGGCTTGGTGAGCGAGTAGATCCGGAAGATGGTGTCGACGTCGACCGGGTCGTCGCCGTCGATCGTGCGCGTGCCGGCGGCGCCGACCTGTCGTCGGCCACCCCGCGACAACGCCCACGCAATGCTGGTGACGTCGCCGGCGTCGACCCGGGCCTTCGCCCAGGTGGGATCGATCAAGTGGTCGGTGGAGTGAGCCGTCACTGATGGGAGACGTAGCAGACGTCGCCAGATCATCGCTCGCACGTCGAGGTCGGCCGTGCCGCCGGACTCAGAACAACGATGAGGCCGCAGCGAAGACGGCGAGCATTGCTCCCATCCCCGGCAGGAGGGTCATCGTCTGGCGGTTCAGTGCGCCCTGGAGCCGAGCCTCGAACGTCGCCTCCAACTCGCGAAGCCCGGCACGGAGGAGCGCGTCCTGGTGGTCGAGGTCTCGCTTGGTGGCGACGTCGGCCCAGCCGACGGGCGGGAGGTGTTCCATGAGCGTGGCTGCTTCTTCCTCGCCGAGCTCTCGTTGGAGCGCTCGGATCAGACGATGGCGTTGTTCCTCGGTGATCGACACGTCGACTTCCTCCGTGGTCTGGCGTGGGGAAGTGATGTGCTGAGCACGTCGGTACGTGGACCACTCTACGCAGGGCGATACGACCCGAGGACGGCTGCGTCGACCTCGGTCGCGGTGGGGACGGAGCCGGAGGAGCCGAGACGGTCGGCGACGAACTGCCGTGCCGCATCGCTCGCTCGCCACCCGACGACCGACCACGTCGCGTGCTCGCCGAAGCGACGCACGCCGCCGACGAGGACGTCGGACACGAGCAACACGTCGTCCTCGGTGACGACCGGGCCTTCGGCGAGGACGAACCCTTCGGCGATGAGCTCCATCATCGGTCTCCCTGATCGTGATGGTGGACGACCCGCTCGAGGCCGCCGGCGATGGCATCACGCTCGTCTTCGGTCAGGTGCGAGGTGAAGTGCTCCTCGATGCCGCGGAGGTAGACGGCGCCGGCCCGGCGGAAGGCGGTCGGCCGGCGGCGCTGAGTGACGCCAGGGTGGCCCGGCCATCGGCGGGGTCGGGTCGGCGCTCGACCAGGCCTTGGCGTTCGAGGTCGTCGACCAGCCGGCTCACCCGACTGCGGGACAGGACCACCCGCTCGCCGAGGTCCTGCATGCGAAGCGATCGGCCGGGCGCCGCGTTCAGCTCGAGCAGGACGTCGTACCAGGACAGGGGGATCATCCCGATCCAACGACGTGCGCTAGGTCAGGCCGAGCTGGGTGAGCATGGTGTGGAGGTCGTAGTAGACGCGCTCGCAGACGATGCCGTCGGGGTGGTCGCCGTCGGCAGGGGCGAACTCGAAGAACGCGATCATCCGCACCCGGATCTCACGGCCGGTCGGGGCGTGGCCCATGAACTCGCCGGCGTGGGTGCCGAGCAGCCAGAACTCCGCGAACACGCCGGTGTCGGTGGCGTGTAGCGCGATGGGTTCGTTGCGCTGGTCGGCGAAGATCGCCCGGCTGCCGGCGAAGTACGCCCGGACCTCGTCCTCGCCGTCGAACACCAGCCCGGTCGGGATCAGCTCGTAGCGGGGATGGGCGAACGTCGCCATCGTCGTGTCGAAGTCGTGCTCGTTCTCCGACGCCATGTGGCGCCGTACGACCTCGAGCCGGCGTTCGGTCAGCGTGTCCACGGGCCGAGGCTACGCAGGCGGTGTCAGGCCATCACCTCGTTGGCGAGCTCGGCGGCGCGCTCCTGGGGCGGGCCGTCGAAACCGCCGGTGACCGACTGGATGGCCGGCATGAGCGTGTCGGCGATGAACGTGTCGCAATGCGCCTTGGACTCCCATCCCGCGACGACGAGCCAGCCGCCCTCGGTCGGACCGGCACCGTGGTACGTCTGACCCTCGGGCAAGCCGCCGCCCGGATGGGCGACCTCGAGCAGCGCGTCGTACTGCGACTTCGTTCCACCCTCGAAGAAGTGCGTGATGATGTAGGTCATTGTGAGCCCCCCTGTTCACCGGGTCGGCGAGACGAGGATCGCCTCCGATTTCCGCCCGTCGACGAGACCACCCTCGCGCGATTCGTGCCGCTCTGCCGTCGACGTCGCTCAGATTCGGGTCGGTCGGAACACGTCGACGAGGTCGCGGCAGTAGGCGACGACGTGGCCGACCTTCTCGGCCTCGGTCTGGCCGAGCCGGACGACGACGAGGTCGAGCGCCGGGCTGACGAGGATTCGCTGGCCGAACGCGCCCTGGCAGCTGAACAGTCCGAGGCTGCCGGGAATGACCCAGAAGTGGGCGCCGTAGGTGCCGGCGGACTGCGAACTCCCGGTACGGCTGTAGTCGACCCACCCTTCGGGGAGGATCCGGCGGCCATCCCACACGCCGTCACGCAGGTACAGGGTGGCGAAGCGAGCGAAGTCACGAGCGCTCGACGGACAGTACGCCGACCCCACGAACGTGCCGGAGGCGTCGAAGACCGGACGCGTCGTCGTCATGCCGAGCGGACCGAACAACTCGTCCTGCATGAACGCCTCCATCTCGGCGCGCCCGCCGCCGATCGTCTGGCTGACCAGCCGACTGAGCAGGTTCGAGGCGCCGCTGTTGTAGTTCCACTGCTCCTCGGGTTCGGCCACCTTCGGCAACGTGGCGGCGAACGCGGCGACGTCGTCGCGCCCTTCACCGAACAGCATCGGGATGACGTCCGATTCGTCCGGGGGCCAGTACCGCACCGAGCCGCCGCCGATGTGCTCGGCTTCGCGAAAACGCAGCCCGTCGACCATCCGGAGCATCTGGTCGATCGTGATCTGGCGACGCGGGTCATCTGCTGGCCACTCGGGAACCGTGATCGGCTGCGACACGTCGAGTCGGCCCTGGCGGACGAGGATGCCCACGAGCGCCTGCGTGATGCTCTTGGCCATCGACCACGACGCGAACGCACCGTCCGGGCGGACGTCGTGGGCGTACCGCTCGGCCACGATCGCACCACCCTGTGCGATCACGACAGCGTGCGTGCGCTCGAGGTCGTCCGGCTCGGGCTGCTGGAACGCCCGGTCGAGCAGGGCGTCGAGTGCGTCGGCGTCGACGCTGCGGTCGAGGTCGGCCGTCGGCCAGTCGTCCGTGGGGAAGGGCACGCCGGCGGGCTGGGGCGGCAGGGGCAAGAGCTCGCTCATGGTCGGCAGTCTTCCAGGCGGGCCATCGCGGCGGTCGGAAGCGGACGATCGGACCGGTCAGACTGCACGGGTGGACGAACCCGACCGGTCGCCGACAGCGAAGGAGACCGGTCTGGGCGCAGTCGTGCTGCAGGCGGTCGAGAAGGCGGCGGTCGCCCGGTGGGACCGGGCGAAGCGGGTCGCAGCGGCGACGTCGGGGACACACGAGGAGCGCATCGACATGCTCCGGCGTCGCTTCGTGCGTGAGGCCGGCACTGCGGGTGCCGCGGTCGGTGCAGCGGCTGCAGCGCCCGGCGCCGGGATCTTCACGTTCGTCGGGACGACCGCGGCCGAGCTCGGTTGGTTCACGCTCCGGGCGAGCGACCTGATCCTCGCCCTCGGCGCGGTGCACGGCCACGTCGACGCCAGCGTCGAGGAGCGCCGGGCGTGGGTGCTGTCGGTCCTGGCGTTCGGCGACAGCGCGCATGACGACTTCGCGGCCCTGGCCGGAGCCCTCGGCCGAGGTCTCGGCGCGCGGGCCGGCACGAGCGTCCCCACTGGCATGCTGGCCCTGGCCAACCGCGCCATGGCCAGGATCGTCCTCACCCGCTACGGCGCCAAGCGGGGCGTCCTCGCGTTCGGCCGAGCATTGCCGTTCGGCATCGGCGCGGTGGTCGGCGGGACGACCAACTACGCGCTGGCCAACCAGATCGCTCGCCAGGCCGAGGACTTCTTCGGCCAGCGCTGAGCCCGAGACGGCCCCCGTCGTACCCTCGCGCGATGCGTGTCGACATCGGTGACGGGGTCCGGCTGTTCTTCGACGTGGTGGGGTCGGGATTGGCGCCAACCGACGAGGAGATGGTCGACAAGCCGACGCTGCTGCTGCTCCACGGCGGCCCCGGGAGTGACCACTCGGGTTTCCGGCCCTACTTCGACCGGTTCGCCGACACCCACCAGGTCGTCTACCTCGACCACCGGGGCAACGGCCGCAGCGACCAACGTCGGGACTCGTCCGGCTGGGACCTCGACACGTGGGCCGACGACATCGTGCGATTCTGCGCCGCCCTCGACATCAGCGATCCCGTCGTGCTCGGCAACAGCTTCGGCGGCTTCGTGGCCATGCGCTACGGCAGCCGCCACCCCGGTCACGCGGCGAAACTGATCCTGTCGAGCACTGCGGCACGCCGCCACACCGACGAGACGGCCCGCCGGTTCGAGGAGCTGGGAGGCCCTCGGGCGAGGGAGTTGTACGAGTCGATCTTCGTGCGGGGCGAACCATTCGACCCCGACTACCTGACGGTGAACATGCCGCTCTACAACCGGCGGTCGTACCCGTTCGGACCACGTCGTGAGTGGGCGAACCTGCGGGTCCAGCAGCACTTCAACGGAGCGTTCGCCAACGACTTCGATCTGCGCGGTGCTGTGCCGGGCATCACGGTCCCCACGCTGGTCCTCGCCGGCGCCGACGACCCGATGACGCCGGTGAGCGCGAGTGAGGAGATCGTGTCGTTGCTCGCCGACGGCCTCGGTCGGCTCGAGGTCTTCGACGACTGCGGCCACGGGAGCTTCCGGGACCAGCCGGACGCGACCGAGACGATCCTGCGCGACTTCCTCGCCCCGGCGTCGCGATAGCGTCGTCACCACTTCCCCCTTCGAGTCCTGACCCGAAGGATCCGTCATGGCCCTCGATGCCCGCCGTCGTTCGCTGATCTACCAGAGCCTCGTGCCCGTGATCGGCGACGAGAATGCGAATGCGCTCATGTCCGAGTTCCCTGCAGTCGAAGCCGATGAACTGGTGACGAAGCGGTTCCTGCGTGCCGAACTCGCCGAGTTCGAACACCGGTTGCTGAGTCAGGTCACGGTGCGCTTGATGAGCGCGATCGCAGTGGCCACCGCAGTGCTCGGGCTGCTGATCTCGCTGAACTGAGCCTCCCGGCGAGGCTGTCAGATCCCCGGCGTATGGTGGCCGAGGTGGCAGCACCGACCCAGGATCGACTGTTCGATCCGATCGAATGCAGTGGCGTCAGGGTCGACACGACGCTGCTCTCGTCGATCGAGTTGCACCCCGCCGTCGCGGCCTGGTTCCGGGAGCGTTTCCCTGACGGACCGACCCCGGCGCAGGAAGCGGCATGGCCCTCGATCGCCGCTGGGAACCATACGCTCGTCGCCGCGCCGACCGGTTCGGGCAAGACGTTGGCCGGCTTCCTCATGGCCATCAACCGGTTGTACCTGGCCCACGCCCGGGGCGAGCCCGTCCCCGGTACCCGAGTCGTCTACGTGTCGCCGCTCAAGGCGCTGGTGGTCGACATCGCCGAGAACCTCGAGCGTCCGCTGGCCGAGATCGCCGCAGCGGCGAAGCGGCTGGGCCACGGCGCCCCCGACCTGACCGTCGGCGTCCGCACCGGCGACACGACGAGCAGCGAACGGGCGTCGATGATCCGCTCGCCCCGCACGTTCGTCGTCACGACGCCCGAGTCGCTCTACCTGTTGGTCACGGCCGAGAAGAGCCGGGCCACGCTGCGCGATGTCGAGACGGTGATCGTCGACGAGATCCACGCTCTCGCACGCGACAAGCGCGGCGCCCACCTGTGCCTGACGCTCGAACGGCTCGACCATGTCTGCGCCATTTCGCCGGCGCGGATCGGACTGTCGGCCACGCAGAAACCGATCGAGACCGTCGCCGGTCTCCTCGTCGGCACCCGCACTCGGGCTGGTCGAGCGGCTGACTGCACCATCGTCGACACCGGCCACCGACGCGCCCTCGACGTCGCTCTCGAACTGCCCGACGGCGAGCTCGAGGCGATCCTGTCGCACGCCCAGATGGACAGCGTGCTCGACCGCATCGCCGAACACGTCGGCCAGCACCGCACGACCATCGTCTTCGTGAACACCCGTCGGCTGGCCGAGCGCCTGGCCCACGAGCTGGGCGAACGGCTCGGCGACGTGGACGACCCCGACAGCGGGAGCCCAGCCACCGAGAGTCCGGTCGCTGCACACCATGGGAGCCTGTCGAAGGACCGTCGCCTGCGGGTCGAGCAACGCCTGCGCGCCGGTGAGCTCAAGGCGCTGGTCGCCACGGCGTCGCTCGAGCTCGGCATCGACATCGGCCCGGTCGAGTTGGTGTGTCAGATCGGCTCGCCCCGCTCCATCGCCACCTTTCTCCAGCGGGTCGGCCGGTCGAACCACACTCGTACCGGCACGCCGAAGGGGCGCATCTACCCGCTCACCCGCGACGAGCTGGTCGAGTGCGCCGGGCTGCTCGCCGCCGTGCGCGGGGGTCGGCTCGATGCCGTCGAACCACCGGTGGCGCCGCTCGACATCCTCGCCCAGCAGATCATCGCCGAGACGTCGGCGCAGGAGTGGAAGGTCGACGATCTCTACCGACTCGTCACCCGGGCCCACCACTACCGCGACCTGACGAGAGCGACCTTCGACGAGGTGCTCGATCTGGTCAACGACGGGATCGCCACCGGTCGGGGGGTCCGGGCCGCCTACGTGCACTACGACCGGGTCAACGGCGAGTTGCGGGGACGTAAGGGTGCCCGTCTGGCCGCGCTCACCAGCGGCGGCGCCATCCCCGAGCTCGGCGACTTCCGGGTGATCGCCGAACCGGACGAGACGTTCATCGGCAGCGTCAACGAGGACTGGGCCACCGAGTCGATGGCCGGCGACGTGTTCATGCTCGGCACGCACAGCTGGCAGATCCGGCAGGTGACCGGTAGCGAGGTGCGGGTCAGCGACGCTGGCGACAAGCATCCGACGATTCCCTTCTGGCGGGGCGAGGCGCCGGCCAGGACGGTCGAGCTGAGCGAGGAGGTGGCGCGGATCCGGTCGGTGGTGGAGCGGGGCGTGGTCGCCGACGACCTGGCCCGTGCGGTCGACGAGATCGTCGAGATCGCCGGCGTCGAGCGCGACGCCGCAGCCACCATCGTCACCTACCTGGCCACCGGGCGGGCCGTGCTCGGCGTGATGCCCACCCAGGACGACCTGGTCATCGAACGGTTCTTCGACGAGGCCGGCGGCATGCAGCTCGTCGTCCACTCGCCCTACGGCGGCCGCATCAACCGGGCCATGGGCTACGCACTGCGCAAGAAGTTCTGCGCCGGGTTCAACTTCGAGCTCCAGGCCAGCGCCAACGACGACGCGGTGGTCATCTCCCTCGGCCCGCACCACAGCTTCCCGCTGGCCGACGTCCCCCGGTTCCTCACCCCCGACACCATCCGCGCCACGCTCCAGCAGGCGATCCTCGACCAACCGATCTTCCAGAGCCGCTGGCGCTGGAACCTCAACCGCAGCCTGGTCGTGCTCCGCTTCCGGGGCGGGCGCAAGGTGCCGCCGCCGCTGCAGCGCATGCAGAGCGACGACATGCTCGCCGCCGTCTTCCCCGGCGCCGCCGCCTGCCAGGAGAACGTCACCGGCCCGATCGAGGTCCCGGACCATCCCCTGCCCCGCCAGACCGTGCACGACAGTCTGACTGAGGCCCTTGACGCCGACGGCCTCGCCGACCTGTGGCGACGGGTGGGGGAGGGCGACGTCCGGTTCCACTTCGTCGACTCGACCGAGCCGTCGCTGCTCGCCCACGAGATCCTGACCGCCCGGCCCTACGCATTCCTCGACGACGGCGAGGCGGTCGACCGGCGTACCAACGCGGTGCCGCTGCGTCGAGGTCTGCCCGTGGGTCCGCCGCCGAGCGGTCGCGTCACCCAGGAGGCGGTGGACCGGGTCCGGGCCGAGATCGACCCCGCGCCCACCACGCCGGACGAGCTCCACGACCTGCTGTCGACGTTGGTCCTGGCCCCGTGCCCGCCGGAGTGGACCGAGTTGGCCGAGCAGTTGCGCTGCCGGGGCCGGGTCGCATCCGTGGCGGTCGACGGAGACGACGTGCCTCGGTGGCACACGGTCGAGGCGTCGGTGATGGTCCGGGCCTTGCTGGACGAGGTCGATTCGCCGGGGGGAGGGTCCGACGGCTGCACGTCCGAGGACGCCGTCGCCCAGGTGCTGCGTGGCCATCTCGAGGTGGCGTCGCCGGTGACTGCGGACGAGCTGCAACGTCGCACCGGACTCCGGACCAGTCGGGTCGCGGTCGGCCTGGCCGTGCTCGAATCCGGGGGCTTCGCCATCCAGGGCCGCTACAGCGAGCGGGCGGTCGAAGCAACCGATGATCCGGACACCGTCGAGTGGGCGAGTCGCCGGCTGCTGGCCCGCATGCATGCGTATTCGCGGAAGCAGCGGCGCTCGCGGGTCGAGCCGGTCAACGCCGAGCAGTACCTGCGGTTCGCGCTGCGCTGGCAGCACGTGACCGGGTCGTCCCGACTCACGGGCGCCGTCGGCGTCGCCCAGGTCATCGGCCAGCTCCAGGGCTACGAGACCGCGGCCGGCGCGTGGGAACAACACGTCCTGGCCCGCCGGGTGCGGGGCTACGAGCCGGCGTGGCTCGACCGACTCTGCCACCAGGGTGAGATCACCTGGCTGCGCCTGCGTCCGCCGCCGCCCGACGACCCCGACAAGCGCCTCGCCGGCGCCTCCCGGGCAACGCCCGTCTCGCTGGTACTGCGGGCCGACCTGCCGTGGCTGCTCGCCGCCCACCGTGGCGAGACCCAGCCGCCGGTCCCGGCGTGCGGCGGGGTGGCCGAGGTGGTCGACGTGCTGCGGGACCGGGGAGCGTGTTTCGCCTCCGAGCTCGCGGCCGAGACCGGTCGCCTCGCGACCGACGTCGAGAACGCACTCTGGGAAGGCATGGCACGCGGCCTCGTCGTGTCCGACGGCTTCGAGCCCGTCCGCGCCGTGGCCGGTGGTCGCAGGCGCACTCGCTCCGAGCGGCCCCGCCTGTCACGCCTCCGCACCGCCGATCTGCACCCGACAGAGACCGCCGGCCGCTGGTCGCTCGTTCCGCCGTCAGCCACCGACGTCGAGCGGGAGGAGTTGGCCGAGGCGCTGGCCGACCAGCTACTGGCCCGGTGGGGTGTCGTCTTCTA
>JBBKVY010000277.1:0-12404 GCA_037968675.1 Acidimicrobiales bacterium
GCGTCGTAGACCGAGTCGATGGTCTTGATCGTCGACAGCGCCGAGTCGAGGTGCGCCGGGTCGGCCAGTTCGAAGTCGAACCGCATCGTGGAGACTCGGTCGCGCCCGGTCGAGCTCGACGAGGCGACGATGTTCACGTGATGATCTGCGAGCGCAGCTGCCACGTCGTTGAGGAGTCGGGAACGATCGAGGGCCTTGATCTCGATCGACGCAACGTAGGAGCCACCCTGGGCGCCGTCCCACTCGACGTCGATGAGCCGGTCGGACTGATCGGATCCCAGGGAAACCGCGTTGGCGCAGTCGGACCGGTGGACCGAGACACCGCGTCCACGCGTGATGAATCCCACGATCTCATCGCCGGGCACCGGCGTGCAGCACCGCGACAACCGGATCATGACGTCGTCGAGACCCTCGACATGCACTCCGACGCCGGTGCGCTTGCCTCGGCCGCCACGTCCGCGGTTCTGGACCGGCAGCGTCGAGAGTTGCTCCTCACGGTCGGAGTCGTCGTGGAGCGCCTTCGACACCCGACCCGCGACCGACTTGGCCGACACGTGGTGCTCGCCGATGGCAGCGTGCAGCGCGTCGATGTCGGTGTAGTTCATCGTCGTGGCGATGTCCCACAGCGCCTTGGTCACCGAGTCGGACTTGATCGGCAGTTGTTCACGCCGGAGCGCCTTGACCAGGTCCTCGCGCCCCGACTCGATCGCGTCCTCACGCCGCTCCCGCGAGAACCACTGCCGGATCTTGTTGCGGGCGCGTGGGCTGACGACGACCTGCAACCAGTCGCGGGAGGGTCCGGCGCCCTCGACCTTCGACGTCACGATCTCGACCGTGTCACCCGACGAGATCTCGGTGTCGAGCGGGACGAGGCGGCCGTTGACCTTGGCGCCGATGCACGCGTGACCGACCTCGGTGTGGACGGTGTAGGCGAAGTCGATCGGGGTCCCGCCGGTGGGCAGGGTGATGACCCGGCCCTTCGGGCTGAAGGCGAACACCTCGTCTTCTTCGAGGTCGACCTTCAGGTTCTTCATGAACTCGTCGGGGTCGGAGATCTCCTCCTGCCAATCGACGATCCGCGACAACCAGGCGTAGTCGGAGCCGGTCTGCTGCTCCTTCTGGCTCGCCTTGTACTGCCAGTGCGCAGCGACGCCCCGTTCGGCCCGCGCATGCATCTCCGACGTCCGGATCTGCACCTCGAGCGGCTTGCCCTGTGGCCCCACCACCGTGGTGTGCAACGACTGGTAGAGGTTGAACTTGGGCATCGCGACGTAGTCCTTGAACCGGCCCGGCACCGGCTTCCAGGTCGCGTGGATCGACCCGAGGGCGGCGTAGCAGTCCTTGACCGAGTCGACGATCACCCGGATCGCGACCAGGTCGAAGATGTCGTTGAACTCGCGTCCCTTCACGACCATCTTCTCGTAGATGCTCCACAGGTGCTTCGGTCGACCGGTCACGTCGGCCGACAGGCGGAGCTCCGAGAGCCGGTCGTTGACCTGGTCGATCACCTGGTGGAGGTAGATCTCCCGCTCGGGCGTCCTGGTGGAGACCATGTGGTCGATCTCGGCGAATCGCTTGGGGTGCAGCGCAGCGAACGACAGGTCTTCGAGCTGCTGGCGCATGTCCTGCATGCCCAGGCGATGCGCGAGGGGCGCGTAGATGTCGAGCGTCTCGCGAGCCGTCCGTTCCTGCTTGAACGTCGGCATCCCGCCGATGGTCCGCATGTTGTGGAGACGATCGGCCAGCTTGATGATCAGGACCCGGAGATCCTTGCTCATGGCCACGATCATCTTGCGGACGGTTGCCGCCTGCTGCTCCTCCCTGGAGTCGAACTTGATGCGTTCGAGCTTGGTGACACCGTCGACGATCGCCGCCACGTCGCCACCGAAGTCGACGGCGACATCGTCGAGGGTCATGCCGGTGTCCTCGACCGCGTCGTGGAGGAGTGCGGCGGCGATCGTGATGTCGTCGAGGCCGAGCTCGGCGACGATCCGCGCCACGGCGATCGGGTGGTGGATGTAGCTCTCCCCCGTCTTGCGCATCTGGCCCGTGTGCGCCGAGGCCGATGCCGTGTACGCGCGGGAGATCAGGTCGGTGCGGACGGTCCGTCCATGGCGGGCGCGGAACGCCGTCAGCAGCGGCGCGACCTCTTCGGCGGGCGGGTTGCTGCTCCGGCGCCAGGGAAGGACCCGATCGACCGTGGACGTCATGTGGGCACCGCTCCCTTCTCCGAGTCTGAAAACGGCGAGCGACGCATCAGATCGTGAGCACGCTCATCACCGACTGCCCTTCCAGTCTCCCCCGTCCCGACAGGAACCCCAACTCCAAGAGGAACGCACAGGCGACGATCGTGCCTCCGAGACTGGTGACCAGATCGCACGCTGCGGCTGCGGTGCCGCCGGTGGCGAGGACATCGTCGACGACGAGCACTCTCGCGCCGGTACCGATCGCGTCGACGTGGGCCGCCAGCGAGTCGGTGCCGTATTCGAGATCGTAGGAGTGCTCGACCGTCTCGTACGGGAGCTTCCCGGGTTTGCGGAACGGCACACAGCCGGCCCGCAGGCGGTACGCGATCGGTGCGGCGAAGAGGAATCCGCGCGCCTCCATCCCGACAACCAGGTCGATCCGCTCGTCGACGAAGGGATCCGACAACGCGTCGACCGCGAGCCGGAATGCTGCGGCGTCGGCGAGTAGCGGCGTGATGTCCTTGAAGACGATGCCCGGCTCTGGAAAGTCGGGGACATCGCGCAGATGATCGAGCAACACCGCTGCGTCGGACACCCCTGCAGTGTGCCGCAGCGGCCGAGCGTCAGGTGCGCACCACGGCCGTGCCGCCGGCGAAGTTGTCGTGCCACCCGCGATTGAACGGACCGCTGCTGATGGTCACGGCGATCACGATGACCACGACCAGTTGTGCGATGTCACCCAGCACGGGGACCAGTGGCAACAGCAGCCATGCGTTGCGCCGGGACGCCACCTCCAACGAGGGCGGATGGCCGTCGGCGCCGACGACCTTGATGCTCACAGCCATCTTTCCCAGCGTCTGCCCGCGCGACGACTCGAACAGCGTGAAGTAGGCGAAGGAGAGCACGGTCGTGATCATCGCGGCGACGACGCCACGAGCGTCGAGCGAACTCCGGAACGAGGTCGTCGCGCCAGCAACGACGAGACCGATCGCCACGTTGGGGATCAGCAGCACGAGCCAGTCGAGCAGCTTTGCCCCGAATCTCGTTCCGAGCCCGACCGGGACGAGTCCACCCGACGTGGGGGGTGGCGGTGGCGGTGGCGTGTGCGACACGGCTCAGCGCCGCTTGCCCTTCTTGCGGGGCCGGGGTGGGATGACCCTCCCCGACAGCTCCGGCGCCGCAGCCGTCTTGCCACGCTTCGACCCTGCGGTGACCTCGTCCGCTCCGGCGCCCGGACTCGGGGCCGTCCGACGGACCTCCTGCGTGTCGAGACGGGCACGCAGGCTCCGGTAGTGCGGCTCGCGCTCCTTGAGGATCGCGACCAACGGTGTCGCCACGAAGATCGACGAGTACGCACCCGAGACGAGACCGATGGTCAGCGCCACCGCGAACTCCTGCAACGTGACGGCACCGAGGATGAACGAACCGACGATGAGCATGGCCAGCACCGGCAGCAGCGAGGTGATCGTGGTGTTGAGCGACCGCATGAGCACCTGGTTGAGCGACAGGCTCATCATGTCGGTGTAGGGCATCTTCTGGGCCACCGCCGGGTTGTCGGCGTTGGCCTTGACCTTGTCGTAGACGACGATCGTGTCGTACAGCGAGTAGCCGAGGATCGTGAGGATGGCGATCACGGTCGCCGGGGTGACCTCGAACTGGAAGAGCGCGTAGACCCCGACCGTGATGATGAGGTCGTGCACGACGGCGACCAGTGCACCGATCGCCATCTTCCACTCGAGGCGGATGGCGATGTACGCCGAGATGATGATGAAGAAGAAGACCAGGGCACGCTGCGCCTTGGACGAGATCTCGTCACCCCACGTCGGTCCGACCGTCGACACGCTCACCTCGGACGCGTCGACGCCGGCCAGAGCGGCCAGCGTCGAGGTCACCGCATCCTGCGCCGCCTCGTCGGTCGGCTCGGATTGGACGCGCACCGTGTCGGCACCGACGATCTGTATCTTTGCCCCCGACTCGCCGTCGGATCCGAGTGCGTCGCGGGTCTCGCGGACAGAGACATCCGGAGCCACCACCTCCCACGACGTGCCGCCCTCGAAGTCGATCCCGAGGTTCAGCCCGCGACCGATCAATGCCCCGACGCTCAGCACCAGGAGCGCGGCGGAGATCGTGTAGCCGATCCGCCAGAGCCGGGGGAAGTCGATGTCGTTGTCGTAGCTGGCGAGACGACTCATCATGCCGGTGACCCCTCGGTCTCGGGCGACGGCATCCCGAACCAGCGAGGCTTGTCCCGGAGCCGCTCGGACTTGACCAAAATCAGCGCCAGCGGTCGCATGAAGAAGTAGGAGGCCACCAGGTCGAGAAGGGTCGACAGTCCGAGGTACAGCGCGAAACCACGAACCGGCCCGACCGTGAGCCAGTAGAGGATGCCGGCGCCGATCAGCGAGGCCACATCGGCCTTGACGATGGTCGAGAACGCCGAGGAGAACGAGCCGTCGATGGCCGTGCGCAAGGTCCGCCCTCGCGAGGCGTCCTCCTTGAGGTGTTCGTAGAACACGACGTTCGAGTCGACGGCGACACCGATCGAGACGATGATGCCCGTGACACCGGCGAGCGTCAGCGCAAGACCCTGGTTCTCGCCGAGGTAGGCGATGAGCGTCCACAGCAGCGCCGCCGAGATGCTGAGGCTGAGGATGGCCACCACGCCGAGGAGTCGGTAGTAGACGATCATGTAGAGGGCGACGAGCGCGAGCCCGATGATGCCGGCGGTCACCCCGGCGTCCAGGGCGTCCTGCCCGAGCGACGCCGAGATCGACTGTGTCTGTTGCGGCTCGAGCTCGACCGGCAGGGAGCCGTAGCGAAGGACGAGCGCGAGATCCTTCGCCTCGCTCTCGCTGAACTCGCCCGTGATCGACACCCCGGAGCGATCGAAGCTGGGCTGCTGGATGGTGGGCGCCGACTCGACCTTGCTGTCGAGGACGATGGCCGCCTGACCGGTCGGACAGGTCGCGGTCCGGTTGAAGCACTCTGCGGCGATCACGTTGAACTGGTCGATGCCGTCACCGGTGAGCGAGACCGCGACCCGCCAGGTGCCGAGTCCTTCGAGCTCGGCCGATGCATCCGAGAGGATCGTGCCCGTGGCCTCGGTGGGCCCGAGCTTGTAACGGAGCACCTCGTTCCCGTCCGCGTCGTACTCGGCGAGGGTGACGGGATCCTCCGCGATGTCGTCGTCGGGGTCGGTCAGTGCGAGGTCCTCGAGCCCCGGGATCAGCGTTGGATCCTCGCCCGGTGCGCTCGTGGTCGGGGACTCCGGCGCCGGATCCTCTGCCGGCGCAGCGGTTGACGTCGTCGTGTCGTCGGTCTGGACCGGTGCCGCCGACTCGCCCGGTGCGAGGCCGTGGCCCGTCTCGTCGGAAGCAACGGTGGTCGAGGTGTCTCCGGTGGTCGACGTGTCCTCGGCCACGGTCGTGCTGGTGGTGTCCTCGGGCTGGAGGTCGTTCGGATCGAGGTTCGCGAGCTCCGGCGGGATGACCTGCAGCACCGGCCGGAAGCGGAGTTCGGCCGTCTGACCGACCAACTCGAGTGCCCGTTCACGATCCTTCACACCGGGCAGCTGGACGACGATGGCGTCGCCCTGTCGAGCGATCTCCGGCTCGGCCACGCCGATGCCGTCGACACGCTGACGGATGATCTCGATGGCCTGGCCGATCGATTCGTCGTTGGTGCTCTCGGTCGGCTGGAGCACCACCGACACCCCACCCTGGAGGTCGAGCCCCAGCAACGGACCGCTGCCGGACGCAACGGTCGCGCTCAGCCCGGCCACGGCCAGCACGACGATGAAGATCAGGGAGAACAAGCCGTTGCGGCGCATGGGGGAGGACTCGAAAGGGGGTGAAACAGGGGCTGCGCCAACCTAGTCGTAGAGGTTCGCGATCTCGGCGCGCAGAGAATCGAGCGATCCGGACGCCACGGCAGCCCGGGCGCGCTCGGTGAGCCGAAACGTCCAGGCCAGATTGTGGATCGTCGAGAGACGGGCCGCCGTCGGCTCGTTGACGTTCACGAGGTGGCGGATGTAGGCCCGTGAGTACCGCGCGCAGGTCGAACACGCGCAGTCGGGGTCGAGGGGACCGGCGTCGTCGGCGAAGCGCCGATTCTTGATGTTGAGACGGCCCTCGGACGTGAGGAGCGTCCCGTGGCGACCGAACCGGGTCGGGAGCACGCAGTCGAACAGGTCGACACCGAGGGCGATCGACTCGACGATGCCCACCGGATCCCCGAGTCCCATGAGGTAGCGCGGCCGGTCGGCTGGGAGGTGCTCGATGGCCGCAGCGAGCGCCGGGAGCATCTCGTCACGCGACTCCCCCACCGACAGGCCGCCGATCCCGTATCCGTCGAAGCCGATTGCAACCGTCCGATCGGCGCTCTCGACCCGCATGATCGGGTCGACGCCGCCCTGGACGATGCCGAACTGGTTGCGGGTCGGATCGTCGAACGCTCGGAACCGATCCCGCGCCCGAACCGCCCAGTCCGCGGTCCGCTCCATCGCTTGGCGCACCACGGCAGGCGAGCTCGGAAGCGGCGGACACACGTCGAGCACCATCTGGATGTCGGCACCGAGCGCATACTGGATCTCGACCGCCCGCTCGGGGGTCAGACGTTCCTCGTCACCGTCGTACGTCGACCGGAAGGTGACGCCCTCGTCGTCGACCTCGGGTGAGAGCGAGAACACCTGATAGCCGCCACTGTCGGTGAGTACGTGACCGGACCAGTCGTTGAACCCGTGCAGACCTCCGAGACGTTCGATCAGATCCGGACCCGGACGAAACAGCAGGTGGTAGGTGTTGCCGAGCACGATCTGGGCCCCGAGTGCCTCGAGATCGGCGGTGTCGACGGCCCGCACTGCGCCCCGGGTGCCCACCGGCATGAAGCAGGGCGTCGTCACGGTTCCACGAGCGGTCGTGATGGTCGTGGCCCGGGCGGCCCCAGCCGTCGTCTCGACGTCGACGCTGAGCGTCATCGGACTCCTTCCGCACTCCGCTGGAGCAACATGGCGTCGCCGAACGACAGGAAGCGGTAGCCCGACGCCAGCGCCTCACGGTAGAGGCCGCGCCAGTGGGGTCCGGCGAAGGCCTCGACCAGGACCAGGAGGCTCGATCGCGGCAGATGGAAGTTGGTGAGCATCGCGTCGACGACGAGGAAGTCGTCACCGGGTGTGAGGAACAGATCGGTCGAACCGGTGGTGCACCCGGACCGAGCAGACGATTCGAGTGCCCGCACCGTCGTCGTGCCGATGGCGACGACCCTGTCGGCGGCATCGCACGCCGCCATGGTCTCCGGGCGGACCTCGTACCGCTCGTGATGCATCACGTGATCCTCGACCTGGGTGACCGTGATCGGGCGAAAGGTGCCGAGCCCGACGACCAGGTCCACGGTCTCGATGGTTGCCCCTGCCCCACGGATTGCGTCGAGCAGCGACGGGGTCAGGTGGAGGCCCGCGGTCGGCGCCGCCACCGACCCGGGGCGATCGGCGTAGACGGTCTGATACCGCTCGGGGTCCTCGAGTGCCTCGGTGATGTACGGCGGCAGCGGCACCTCCCCGTGCCGATCGAGGGCCGCGAGGACGTCGGTGCTGTGCACCTCGATCGATCGCCGGCCGTCGGCGAGGCGTTCGCCGACGACGAGTCGCAGGTCGTCATCGACGGCGAACTCGGTCCCCGGCGCCACTTTGCGACCGGGCCGGACCAACGCCTCCCACCGCCCGTGCTCGAACTCCTCGAGCAGGAGCACCTCGACCGCGCCGCCGGTCGACTTCCGGAGATGGAGCCGTGCCGGCAGGACGCGCGTCGAGTTGACGACCACGACATCACCCGGCCCGACCAGATCCGGTAGGTCCCGCACGGTGCGGTGGTCGCACGCCTGGTCGGTGCCTCGGTCCACCAGCAGTCGGGCCCGGTCTCGAGGCTCGACGGGATGCTGGGCGATGGCCTCCGTCGGGAGCTCGTAGTCGAAGGACGCTGTCTCCATGGCGCGTGGAGAAGGTACTGGGTGGACCGCGCCTACTCGAACAGCGCCGTCGGGCCGCTGCCCGGGTCGGCGCTCGACGGCGCTGCGAGCCCGAGATGCTCCCAGGCGGCGATCGTGCACACCCGCCCCTTCGGGGTACGCATGAGGAGACCCTGCTGGATCAGGAACGGCTCGTAGACGTCTTCGACCGTCTCGGTCTGTTCGCCGACGCTGATGGCCAGTGTCGACAGACCGACGGGGCCACCACTGAATCGCTCGCAGATGGCCGAGAGGATGGCACGGTCGACCTTGTCGAGGCCGCGCTCGTCGACGCCGAAGGTGCTCAGGCCGTCGTGCGCAGTCGTGAGATCGATGGTGCCGTCGCCGCGCACCTCGGCGTAGTCGCGCACTCGTCGCAGGAGGCGGTTGGCGATCCGGGGCGTGCCACGAGCCCGGCGGGCGATCTCGGTCGCCCCTGCCGGCTCGAGCAGGACCTCGACGATGCCGGCCGTCCTCGACACGATCGCCTCGAGGTCGGTCGCGGTGTAGAAGTCGAGCCGCTCGACCAGACCGAACCGGTCGCGGAGCGGTCCGGTGATGGCGCCGGTGCGGGTCGTTGCACCGATGAGGGTGAACGGTGGGAGGTCGAGGCGAATCGACCGGGCGGCGGGGCCCTTTCCGATGACGATGTCGAGCTGGAAGTCCTCCATCGCCGGATACAGGACCTCCTCGACCGCGCGAGGGAGCCGGTGGATCTCGTCCACGAAGAGAACGTCGCCCTCCTCGAGCTGGGTCAGGATCGCGGCGAGGTCGCCGGCGCGCTCGATGGCCGGACCGGACGTCGGGACACAACGCACGTCCATCTCATTGGCGACGATGGCTGCGAGCGTGGTCTTGCCGAGACCGGGTGGTCCGGCGAAGAGGAGATGGTCGACGGCTTGGCCGCGCCGGCGAGCAGCTTCGAGGATGATCTCGAGATGTTCCTTGAGGCGGGGCTGGCCGACGAAGTCGCCGAGTGTCCGCGGCCGCAGTCCGGAATCGTCGTGCGCTTCCGCTTCGGAGGCGTCGGGGTCGAGCAGTTCCTCGCGCATCAGCGAGACACCGCCAGACGTGACAATGCCGACTTGAGGAGCACGCCGGCGTCGTCGCCGTCGGGCAGGTCGGCGAGGACGTCACGGATCTCGTCGATGCCGTAACCGAGACCGCTCAGCGCTTCCCGGACGTCGGCCCGGGCAGAGGTCGTGGCACGGACGCCATCGCTGGTCGCGGCCTCGGCCGGGCCGAGATCGAGCGGAATGTCGAGACGGCTCTTGAGCTCGACCAGGAGCCGAGTCGCCGTCTTCTTCCCCACCCCGGGCACGAGACAGAGCGCACCGACGTCGTCCTCGGCCAGGACGCGTGCGAGGTCCTGCGGGCCGTGCACCGACAAGATGGCCAGGGCCAGCGCCGGACCGACGCCGTGGGCACCGAGCAGCGCACTGAAACACCGGCGAGATTCGAGGGTCGCGAAACCGTAGAGCGACTGATGGTCCTCGCGGATGTGGTGATGGACCCACACGAAGACCTCGTCGCCCACATCGCCCACCGCCAACGCCGTGGTCGGGCTGACCTGTACCTGGTAGCCCAGGCCACCGACCTCGACGAGCAAGAGGTCGCCGCCCCGGTCGAGCAGGGTGCCGCGCAGTGAACCGATCATCGCAGTGAACCGGTCATCGAAGGGCTCCGGTCATCGTGCGGCCGCGATCCTGGATCGCATGGGGGCATGGGCGAGGTGGCAGAGGGCGATGGCGGCGGCGTCGGCGGCGTCGACGGGCCGGATCGGCTTGTCGATGCGCAGCAGCCGCTGCACCATGGCCTCGACCTGACCCTTGTCGGCCGAGCCGTCGCCGGCGACCGCGAGTTTGATCTCGTTCGGCGAGTACTCGGTGACCGCGGCGCCGGCGTCGATGGCCTCGGTCATCACGACGCCAGCCGATTGGGCGACGCCGATCGCGGTGCGGACGTTCACGGAGAACAGGATGCGCTCCACCGCCACCTCTGCCGGCGGATGGTCGGCTGCCAGGGCGCGGACGTCGCGTTGTATGGCATGCAAGCGCTCGGGAACCGAGTCACTCGGCGGTGTCGTGAACACCCCCAGGGCGACGAGACGAGGCTTGCGGTCGCCGGCATCGACGACGGCATAGCCGCACCGGGACAGGCCGGGGTCGATCCCCCACACGAACATGGGTTCGACCCTACTGTGTGTGATCATGCATTCTCGGGACCGAACCCCGGACGGGTGCGACTTCTGCTCAACTCTCCCGGTCCGACTGCCGATGGAAGTGCCGTGTCGATGACTGAGCTGTGTTCCACCGCGCCCCCGTTCCCCACCGAGGTCCCGGGGGCCGCGGACCCCGTCGTCGCGTTCGCCGCCGTGCACCGGACCTTCGGCGAGACGCCGGCGCTGGCTGGCCTGTCGTTCGAGGTACCCGAGCGCTCGATCACCGTTCTCCTCGGACCGAACGGGGCCGGCAAGACGACCTGTACCCGTGTGATCACCGGTGCCCTCGGAGCGGACGCGGGCGACGTCCGGGTCTTCGGTCTCGATCCGACCGTCGACGGAGCCGAAGTGCGACGCCGCTGTGGCGTCGTCTCGGCCAAGCCTGCGCTCTACGACCGCCTGTCCGGTATGGACAACCTCGGGTATGCCGCCGAGCTGTACGGCCTCGGTCGCGGCCAACGGGCGATCGACCGGATCATGGCGGCAGCAGACCGGTTCGGGATCGTCGGCGCCCTCGACGCGCAGGTCGGCGGCTACTCGACCGGCATGAAGACCCGGCTGGCCCTCGCCCGTTCGGTCCTCCACGAGCCAGATCTCCTGTTGTACGACGAACCGACGTCGGGACTCGATCCGGAGTCGAGCTATGCCGTCCTCGAGCTCATCCGCGAGATGACCGGCGACGGGAACACCGTCGTGATGTGCACCCACCTGCTGCTCGAGGCCGAGGGCCTCGCCGACCAGGTCGTGATGCTCCAGGACGGGCGGTCGCTGATCTCCGGGACGCCCGACACCCTGGTCCGTCAATACTGGCCCGACGACACCGTCGTGTTCGACGCCGAGGACCGATCACGGCTCGACGTCCTGACCGAACTGCCCGGGATCCTCCGGCGGGAACCCGGGGCCCGGGGTGTCATCGTGGCGATCGACCGCCTCGACCGGGTCCCCGATCTGGTCCACGCGCTCAGCGCCGCCGGTGTCCGCCTCACCCGGGTCGAGGTCGAGCGCCACACGCTCGAGAACCTGTACTTCGCGGTGCGCAAGGCAAGCGGCGACAACCGGATCGGGGAGGTCCACGCATGACCTCGGACGTGCGCACGATCGTCGCCCCGCCGCCCCTGTCGTCACGCCGACCTCGCATCCGCGAGACGGGGCCGCTCGAGCGGGGGCAGATCTGGACCGTCGCCCGGACCGACCTCAAGCAACTGATCCAGGCGAAGGACTTCTGGATCCCGATGATCGCGCTCGGGAGCATCTTCTTCGTCATCATCCCGACGATCCTGCTGCTCACCATCACCCAGGTCGGCGACGTCCGCGTGGTGGAGCAGATCAGTCAGGCCGTGGAAGTCCTGCCCGAGGCCGCGCAGCGCCAGATCGACGGCGACAGTCCCCAGGGCCAGGCCTCGTACGCGCTCGCCGTGTTCCTGTTCGCTCCGGTCGCGGTGGTCATCCCGCTCACCATCTCCACCGCCGTCGGCGCGGCGACCATCGTGGGTGAGCGCGAGCGTGGCACCGGCGAGTTCCTCGCCCACTCCCCCGCCGGCGTGCGCGAGATCTACCTCGGCAAGCTCCTGGCGTCGCTCATCCCCGGCTATCTGACGACGATCGTCGGATTCACCATCTACTCACTCATCGTGAACACCATCGTCGGGCCGGAGGTGGGCGGCTGGTTCTTCCCCACGCCCCAGTGGTGGCTGCTGATGCTCTGGGTCATCCCACCGTTCCTCGCGCTGACACTGTCGCTCGTACTGCGCTTGTCAGCCCGGGTGAAGTCGACGGCTGCCGCGCAGCAGGCCTCGGGCCTCGTGAGCCTCCCGCTGATCCTCATCGCGTACTCGCAGTCGACGGGTGCGCTCTTCGGCGGCACCAAGGTCTCGTGGATCATCGGTGGCGCTGCCTGGATGATCGCCATCCTCAGCCTGAACCGCGGCATGAAGTCGGTGTCACGCGCCCGGCTCCTCGGCGTTGCCGACGAGCAGTGACGAACCTCCCACCACCAC